>DATMJE010000351.1:0-10061 GCA_035553995.1 Usitatibacter sp.
CGCGAAGCGGCCGTTCTCGATCTGCCGGCTGGTGCGCTCGATCTCGGTGCGGTTGGAGCTGGCGGAGACGAAGAAGGAGGTGAGCGCGGCCAGGATCACGAGGCCGAGCGCGATGCCGATCATCAGCTCGACGATGGAGAAACCGGCGTGCGCGGCGCGCGAAGGCAGGCGGTTCATGGAGCGGGCGTGGTGCATGTCACACCGCCCCGAGTGTCGCGACGCGCACCGGAATCGACACCGCGCGCCGCAGCTTCTCGTCGCCGAAGGCATTCGCGCCGCAGGCGACCCCCGTGGGCGCCACCGTCGGCGTGATGCCCTGCCACACGACGTTCACGATGTAGAGGTTCGTCGAAGGATTGGTGATGCAGGCGCGGCCGCCGATCATGCCGCCGAGGCTGTTGCCGGCGGCCTGCTCCTGCGTGCCGACGAGCGCGTTGTTGACCTGGCAGATGTCCAGATCCGCGCCGGTCCTGCCGGTGCAGTTGAGCGTGCCCGAGGCGCCGATATCGTTGGTGACGTACGAGGCCATGTTCTTCTTGTTCGCCTCCATGCGGTCCACGATGTCCTGCACGATCACGAGCGCCTGCGCGCGCTGGTAGGCCTCGAGCTCGGCGGTGGCCACTCGCGTCTGCAGTCCGGCGAGGCCGAGGAGCCCGATCATGAGGATGGCGATCGTGATCAGCACCTCGATCATGCTGAAGCCGCCTTGTGTGTCGCGGGTCATGCGCAGGCTCCGATGGCAGTGGTGGGACGCCCCGACGGATCCAGCCGCAGGCAACGCTTCATCTCCGTGGCCGCGGAGGAGTCTTTCGGCACGATGGTGAAGCTGACCGTGCCGGTGGCGGTGGCGGGAGTGGGCGTGGCGCGGCCGCTGCGTCCGTAGGTGAGGGATTGCGCGTCGGCGGTGAAGTTGATGCCCTGCGCGAGCGCGTTCTGCTGGCGCAGCTTCACGTTCGGGCTCGCGGTCATGTCCCAGATCTCCCAGCCGGAGACCCAGTCCGTACCGCCCGAAACGCTTTTCACCGTGATCTGGTGCCCGCGCGCGATCGCCTCGCCGCGCGCAAAGGTGAGATCCGCGTTCAGGTCGTACGAAGCGCTGCGGACCTTCTGCGTGGCAAGCAGCCGCGTCATCGCCGGTGCCGCGAAGGCGCCGAGCACCCCGAGGATGATCAGCACCACCATCACCTCGGTGATGGTGAAGCCGGCATGTTGCGGCAGGCGGGGGCTCATCACGGTCACCACTTGTTGCTCGGGCTCTTCGTGCCGCTGCTGTCGATCGTGATCGAGCCATCGCTCGCCTGGCTGCCCTTCGGCGTGGCCGTCACCGTGAAGGACGGCGGCGGGCCATTCTGCGTGGCGATCGTAATGTCGTAAGAACGCGCGACTTCGCTTGGAATGCTGCCGCTGGTAATGCCCAGGTCCGTGAGCGAGCCGTAGCCCCGCGCCGTCTGGAGATAAAGCTGCTCCTTGTTGGCGAGGTCCAAGATGTAGGCTTGTGCGGCCGCACGGTTGCTCTTGATGATCTGTTTGCGATACGAGGGGAACGCGATCGCCGCCAGGATGCCGATGATGGCGACGACCACGATGATCTCGATCAGCGTGAAGCCACGTTCGCGACGCATGCGATTTTCCATGACGAAATGGTACGGGGAGTCCTTGAAAGCTCAAGGAAATGCCGCCCGAGCGGTCGAAACGGGCCGTCGAGCGGCGCCGGGCATGCGGTTTGAGGGTCCTGGGGGACCCGGCAAGTGCCGGCCGACTCCGGGGTCACACTAGGGCCGGAGGCTCCCGATCGGAGGGGCGAAGCGCACCTCGACCTTCTTCACGCTCTTCACCGGCGCGCCGTTGCGTTGCGCGGGCTCGAACGCGGCCGTCGAGAACACCTGGACGGCATGATCGCGGAACGCCTGCGGTACCGTGGACTCGAGCACGTCGACGCGGTCGACATGGCCCTTCTCGTCGATCAGAACCTCCATCCGCAGCGTGCCGTAGTAGTCGATGCCCTCGCGCCCTTGCGGAAATTCTAGCTCGAGGCGTCGTACGGGGACGGCAACATGCTCGACTTCCGCCGCGGTGAAGTACCGCGCGGGCGTGCGCAACCGCCACCACGCCACCCCTGCAATGGCGAGCGCAACCAGCACCAGCACACCGAGACGGGCGCGCAGGATCAGTTCAGCAGCTCACGCCACATGACGCGCTTGCCGACGGAGCCCACGAGCGGATTGTCCGGCGGGCTCAACGGCACGTAGTCGCCGCCGGCCGTGGTCGCGGTGTCGACGATCTTTCCCTGCGATAGCGGCGACGTGGGACCGCCCGGATTGCCCGGGTTACCGGAGTTACCGCAGTCCGGGCACGAGCCCACGCGCGTGATGGCGAGGCCCACCGTGATCGAGTTTCCGATCTTCGAGCCCGCCACGCCGTTCAGCGAAGTGGAGACGAAGCCGCCGGTGCCGTAGTCGAGGAAGTAGATGAAGCTGCTGCCGCCGACGGTGCAGACGCTGTGCTCGGGGATGTTCGTCGCGACGGCAAGCACGCCGAGCTGGAGCTGCGGATCCACGTTGACGCGCTCGCCCGGCGACGCGCCCGCGGGATTGAAATCGAGGAACCATCCGCACTGCCGCGCGAAATCGACCGGGTTCTTCGAGGTGCTGCGCGAGTTCGCATTGATGATCGACAGGGTCTGGTGCACGAACGGGCAGCTGCTCGCCCGCGGGTTGCCGACGCCGTTGGCCGCAAGGTCGTCGCGGATGGCGTACACCGACTGCTGGCCCGTGTCGTTGAGGTCCGACGCGCCGAGATAGCGGCCGGTGGCCACGAACACGATCGGCTTGTTGTTGAAGAGGCCCAGCTCCGGCCTGGTGGTGATCGGCTGCACGGTGGTACCCACCTGCAGCGTGGCGAGCTTCACCGCGTCGCGTCCCGCGGGCGGCAGGATGTCGTTCACGTCGAAGCGCCACAGGTTGCCGAGGAGGTCGCCCCCATAGACGCGCTGGAGCGTGTTGTCGTTGAGGCTGTCGTCGACCCACGCGGCAATGCGCGCCAGGCCCGACGGCGTGCCCGCGGTGCCGGTGTTGGTGGAAATGGAGAAGATGAGCTTGCCGGTCGCGGCGTTGAGGACGTAGAGCCGGCCCACGCCGTCGGCATTGTTGTAGCCCGACGTCACCGCGACCACCCACGTCCCGTCGGCGAGCTTTCCGACCACGGGATTGCCGAACGTGAGCCCCATGTTGGGATCGGTGAACTCCCACATCACCGCGGGCGCGGCGGGGTTGCTCACATCGAGCGCGTAATAGCCCTTGCCGCCGGCATTGAGTCCCGCGACGAGGAGCGTCTTCCACGACGAGCCCGTCCAGATGTCGCTCACCGTGGGCGATGCATCGGTCAGGAACTGGTGGGCGTTCGGGTAGTTGTCGTCGGCGAGCGCCTTCATCCTCGGCAGCACGAACGAGGGCACGTACGCGAACATCTCGTCGCCGTTGTCGGCATTGAAGGCATGCAGCATGCCGTCGTTGGCGGGAACGTAGAGCGCGGCCTGGCGCGTGGATACCGACGCCTTGAACGCCTGGTAGGCGTTCTCGATGTAGTTGAACGGCGGCACCTTCACGTAGACCGGCTTGCCGTCGACGATGTCGCCGAGGATGTGGTCGCGCGTGCGGTAGAGCTTGTCCGCGTTCGCGTCGCGTTCCTCGTCGCTGGTGTCGCCGCGCAGGTAGTTGATCACGGTATCCGCCGTCGCCGCCGCGATCTGCGCCGGCGTCCAGGCGGCGCGTTGCGTGAGCGTGGTGCCCGAGTTGGGATCGAACCACGCGGCCTTCTGCGAGGTGCTGAAGCTCGAGGGCAGGAAGTCGGCCTGGTTGCCGTTCACGAACGTGAGGATCTTGCGCGTGGACGGCACCTTCGCATCGAGCTTTTCCTGCGCCGACCACAGCGTGTTGCTCGTGATCTGTCCCGTGAGGACGTCCAAAGAGCGTGCCTGCACGTCGCCGTCCCACTTCACCGTGCGGTAGTTGGCGACGAAGACGAAGTTGTCGCCGGTGACGGGCTCGAGGTTCGATGTCGCCGCGGCGCTTCCGGCCGCCCCGCGCGCGGTCACGCCGGCCAGCGCGTCGCGCAGGCCCGAGACCAGAAGCGCCGGATTCTTCGCGCTGAAATACTGCCCATGGCCGTTGACCGCGGCATGCCAGAGGTCGTCGATGGTGGTAAGGGTGTCGCCCACGGGCACCGGCCAGTTCTTGCTGCCGTCGGCGATCGCGTTGAAGTCCGTGGAGCCGCGCTTGAGGTAATCGGAAGAAAACGCAAGCTGGCCGTTGGTGCCGAGACCGAGCGTGAACGTCGTCATGTGCTGCCACGGCGCGCTATCCAGGCCGGAGGTGGGCACGTTGTCCTGGCAAACGTCGGTGCCGACGCCCAACGCGCCAACGCAATTGCCGAGCGCGGAGCTGCGCAGGTCCGTGTTGTAGTAATACGCCGCGCCATCGGCGAGCGTATTGGACGCGCCCGCGAGCGCGCCGTCGTACATGGGAGGCGGCGTCTTCGCCGGATCCGAATCCTGGCTGGCAGGGCTCAGCGCACCGCCCAGCACGTTGGCCGGGTTCGCGGAGCCCGCATTCCAGTAGCCATCCGTCGTGAGGATGAGGAAGTTCTGCTGGCAGGAGTACTGCACCGGGTCGGGCCCGAGCTTGCCGGCGAAGTTGCGGCCGGCGGTCGAGAGGGCGGCCTTGAGGGGTGTGGCCCCCACCGCGCTCATCGCGTAGAACTTGCTGTACCAGGAGGACTTCTGCGCGGGGGCGAAATCGTCGATCGGCAGGTATTGCGGATCGGAGCCGGTGCTGTTGGGCGTGGCGTAGATCGTCATGAAGCCCACGCGATACGCCGGGCCGATGCTGGCGAACGCGCGTCCCGCACCCGACTTCATCGTGAGGATGCGCGTGCGGTAATACGAGAACCAGTTGGCGAAGTTCTGGCGCTCGTCCGCATTGCCGGGGCCCGAGCTCGAGCCCACGATCACCTTCACGAAGGGCGAGCCCCTGCCCGCCGTCGGGGCACTGCACTCCGTGTAGAAGAGGCTGCCGGTGTTCTGGAAGTCCGCCGTCGCGCTGCCCTTGTAGAGGTAGTAGTACGCGGGCTGCGCCTTGTCGGTGCCCCTGCCGAAGCTCGACACGTTGTCGTAGGCGAAGAAGCTGCTCGAAAGGTTGACCACGCCCGCGGAGGTGTCGAACCCGTCCTTCCACGCGGCGAAGAAGTTCGCGTTCGGGAAGTCCGTGCCGTCGGCATGCTTCGGCGGCACATAGAGGATGTCCGGCCGGTAGTAGATGCTGTTGCACTGCGCCGACTTGTAGCCCACGGCGGTGAGGAACGGCAGGGCTTCGTCCGGAGCGTGGGTCCACGCCATCGAGCCGGAAGAGTCGAGCACGAAGCTGATGTTCGGCTTGACCACGTCGCTCGCGCTGCTCGCGAGCGGCGCGTCCGCGATGTCCGTGAGCGCGGCACCCGCGTCCGCGCACCATGCCAGGACGAACAGCGTGAGGATTCGCAGCAGCTTCTGCTCGAGGGGGCTCGTTTTCATGGGTCTCGCGACGGGGCTCGACATCAGATGAGGACGACCGCCTGAACGTAGCTCACGGTGTTCTTCGGTCCGTTCGCACGTACGGTGATCCGGTAGAAGATCTGCGACTTGTCCTTGAGGGCGCGCTCGGGGTAGTTCGCCGCATTCATGGTGCTGCCCCCCGACAGTTGCGAGGTGGTCGCGCAGCTTTGCCCCGGCGCGTTGATGTTGCCGCCGACCGCGCAGAGGCGATGGATGACGTAGTAGACGTCGTTGCCGGAGGAATCGAGGTCGCCCGCGTGGAAGGCCTTCACCGGCTGCGAAGGATCCGACCCGCCCCAGTCGACGCGGTCCGCGCCTGCCGTGGTGCGGTTGCCGGTGATGTCGAGATTGTCCTGGCGCGTGGCGTAGTAGCCGGCGGCGAGGTTGTCGCCGTCGAGCAGGCTGCGGTTGTCCAGCAGCCACTTGCGCGCCGCCTCCACGCCACTGTCGGCCGTGGCGAGCGCGGACTGGTGGAAGCCGATGTTGCCCGCGACGAGCGTGCCCGCGTCGATCGAGCGCACCATGCTCACGCCCGCGAGCGTCATGGCGATGAGGACGATGAGCGCGATGATCATGATCACGCCGTCCTCGCGGGCGCGCGCACGCCGCGGCCTTCCCGGCGCATCGCGAAAGCGGCCGTGGTTGGAGATCATTGCGGTTTCCAGATCATGTTGCGAATCGGGACGCTGGTCTGGAAGAGCTTGTAGCGGTAGCACTTCCAGTCCGGCGACGAGGTCGACAGGTCGATGGCGGCGCCCGCGAGCGAGCCCGAGGCCATCGCGACGAAGGGCTGGTACCAGTCCTGCGGCTGTGCGCGGTCGGGCCGCGCCGGATCCACCGTCGCATCGCACTGGGTCCCGGAGCGCGGCTTCTCGCGCAGCGGATTGCGTGCGGTGATCTCGAGCGCCGCGGCAAGCGTGCGCGACGCCTGGTTCGAGGTCGTGATGGGGGCACGGCTCCACTGGTCCACGCGCCCGTCGCCCGCGGCATTCGTGGGTGCGGGATTGCCGTCGAAATCCTCGCCGTAGATCGCACGCAGGCTCACGATGTCGCTCGCGACCACCTGCCAGCTCGCCGCGGCGTTGCAGTCCTGGTTCAGCAGGTCGCAGGTCGCGAGGTTGCCGCCGCGCACCGCGTAGGCCTTGACCTGCGGCGCGGGACCGAGGTTGTACAGCAACGCGTTGTTGGCGCCGTTCAACGCGGCGACGCTCGCGCCGCTTGCGTCCCGGATGCCGTTTGCGCTGTTGAACCTCGCGGCTTGCGGCTGGCAGCCTCTCGCAGCGCTCGGGTAGGAGATTGCGGCGTGGGCAAGCCACTGCGGGCCCGCCGAGGGCCGGCCGCAATTGCCGCCGCTGCCGGGCACGGCGGTGAGCTCGTGCAGGACGCACTGCGGCGTCCCTCCCGGCCCGGCCCCCGGCTGCATGCCGACCACGAGGTCGCCGTTGCGAAAGCCGTCGCCATTGTTGCTGGGCGCGATCTTGAAATCGTCGGTGGAGCTGCCGGCCTGGGCCACGCCCACGCCTGTCACGAAGTTGTCCGACGCGCCGTAGGCCACGACGATCACGTCCGTATTGGCGTCGCCCGCGGGAACCCCGGCCGGATTGATCTGGAACGGCAGCACGGGAAGGTCCGCTGCCGCTCCCCGCGCGTTGTTCCAGGCGCGAACGGTCGTGCAACCGGCCGGCACGAGCGCGTTCATGCCGAAGCCGGCGAGGCGGATCTCGCGCTCCAGCAGGTAAAGCGCGACCGAGCCGTTCACCTGCGCGTCCGAGCCGGTGGTCGCGGTGCGCTTGTAGCCCTCGGATACCGCGTAGACCTGCATGATCACGACGATGCCGATCACGCCGATGAGCATCCCGATCATGACCTCCACCAGCGTGAAGCCGGCGTGGCGCGATCGCTGTGGCTCGAACGGCGCTTTCACGAGCTCGGCATGATGGTTGCGACGGTCCGGTAGCGCCGCACCGTCGGATCCTCGGGCTGGCGCCAGCGGACGGTCACCGTCACGCGGTTGCCGGCCACGTCGATCGCGGCATCGCCGGCGGGCAGCGTGGACGAGACGAGCGCGTCCCAGTCCTGCCGGCCCGCATAGCCCTTCGCCACGTAGCCGGCCAGGTTCGCCTGGTCGACCCACATGCGCGCGATGATCTGGTTGGCGAGGTTGCTCGCATCGGTGCGGTACTTCGCCTGGCTCACCTGCACGATCGAGTGGGCCTGCAGGGCCAGCAACGCGATGATGCCGATGCTGAAGATGAGGATCGCCACCAGCGCCTCGAGCAGCATCACGCCGCCCTGGCTGCGCGCGGTGGCTGCGGATGGCGCGCGCGTCCGGCTCATTGGCATCCCTGCGGGTTGGTGGCCTTGGCGAGCGCGGGGTCGCACATGACGACCTGCCCCGCGACGCCGACCAGCACCGACAACCGCCGCTCGGCCGCAGGGCCCAGCGTGGGATTGCGCGCATCGAGGCGCGCGATGTTGGCGGGAGAAGACGATGAGACCCGCCCGAGGGGATCGAAGGCAACCAGGGCCGGCAATCCGGCGCCCGGATCGAGCGGAACGGCGAAATTCGAGAACGTGGTTTCCACGCCGTAGCGCGCGTTGGCCGACCCCTCGCTCGCATTGTGCGTCGCGATCGGCGGCTGCGCCGCCGAGCACGACTGGCTCGCCGGATCGTAGAAGCACACTTGCCAGGCCGTGGAGGCGGCATCGGTGAGCTGGAAGGCGACGGTGGTGTTGCGCCGCAGCGCTTCCAGCCGCGCCATCCGGATCCCGCCCAGCGCCGATTCGGCCGCGTTGCGCAGCTGCAGGTTCTGGATCCACGCGAGGCTCGAGGGCGCCGCCATCGCCAGCACGATGGAGACGATCGCGATCGAGACGAGGATCTCGACGAGCGACAGCCCCCGCTGGCCGGCCACGGCGATCAGCATAGGGCGCCCTTGCGGATGACCCAGCAGGTGTTGGGACTGGCGGCGGTCCACCCCTTGCTGTTGCCGGTTCCGGTGAAGGCCGACGTGTGCACGTTGCCTTCGTTGATCGTGTACGTGAAGCCCGCCATCGGGCCCTTGCCCGTCGCGGTGACCGTGTAGGTCGATGGCGTGAGGTTCGAGCAGGTGAGGTCGAAGTTCTGCCCGGCCGACAGCTGGACCTCCGTCGCGCCCGGCGTCGCCGTGGTGCAGGCCGTGGGATACGAGCGGTTGTCCTGGAAGTACTGCTCCATCTTCGCGCGGGCGTCCGACAGGCTCGCCGTGGCCTCGACCACCCGGCCGCGCGTCACGTAGTCCGTATAGCTCGGCAGGGCGATCGCGGCCAGGATCGCGATGATCACGACCGTGACCATGATCTCGATGAGGGTAAAGCCGCGGGGTGACGGCGCCATTTGATTCCTTCGCGAGCTTCGACCTGGAAAGCACGGACGTCCCGGCAAGGCGGGAGGCGTGTGGTCCTTATCTCATCGAGATAGGACTTTAGAAGGGGTCGCGCGCCGAAACAAGGGGGCGCGGCGCTTCGCCGCAGTGCCGGCCGGCGTGCCCGGCCGACGCACCGGAGAAACTGGATGGGCGGCTCAGGGAAAAGCTCGACAGGCGGCTGGGGACAAGCTGGATAGCCGCCCCCGGGAGCCCGCGGCGGCCCCCGATGCGGCGCTGGACCGCAGGTGCGAGTGCCGATCGCCTGCGATATAATTACGGGCCGTGCTGTTGTAGCTCAGCTGGTAGAGCAACTGATTCGTAATCAGTAGGTCGGTGGTTCGAGTCCACTCAACAGCACCAGATTTTCTCAAGGGGTTAGCTCTCGGGCTAACCCTTCAGTTTTTTCTCGTGACCCTCAGGGACTGCCTCCCTCTCGCCGTTCCTTTGCAACCTCGCGGGAGATTTGGCCGCCCTCACCATTTTCCGTGCGGCGCTCCCCCTAGTTGTGCTAGGCAGCCTGAATTTGGACTGCAGCAACAACCCGGGCGCGAATCTCCTGGTAGATGGGAAGGCCAGTTTCAACAGCCACTTCGAGGGATACGCACAGCGCGAACGGCACAGTGCCTTCGAATTCCTCCGCATCACCCGAGCAATTCACTTTTATCGCCATTTTCGCCCCGTCCACGTATGCAACCGCATCATCGCCCTCGAGCACATCGTGCTGGAGGGTACCTCTACGCGAATGATCGTGAACGCATTGGGCATGCTTAACCCGGAGTTCCGTCTTTGGCGGTGAAATCCACAGCTTGGCGCTCCTATAGGCTTGATGTGCTGATTTCGTGGGAGAAAACCACGCAAGGGTAACTGTCATGCGGCGGGAAACAGCTTGCGCGGAAAGGCTAGGTGGAAGCGGAACTTCAAACACAAGGCCATCATCAATGGCAACCTCGGCAACACCAATCAGGGTCGCGCGTTGCGCCGTACATCCGAAGGCACGTTCCACATCAACGACCCCGTAGCCAAGCCAACGGGCCGCAAATTCGCGCCTCCTTCGCCAGTCCGTGATG
>DATMJE010000352.1:0-4516 GCA_035553995.1 Usitatibacter sp.
CCGTCGATCGACCTCTTGCGCGCGAGCCGCATCGCGCACCGCGTGCGCGTCGCGCACGATTCGAGCCCCGACCTCTACGCGAAGGGCCACGAGCTGCCTATCGCCACGCAGTCGATCGACCTCGTCCTGCTGCCCCACGTCCTGGAGTTCACCTCCGAGGCGCACGCCATCCTGCGCGAAGTCGATCGCGTGATGATGCCGGAGGGACGCATCGTGATCGTCGCGTTCAACCCGTGGAGCCTGTGGGGGCTGCGCGGCGCGATCGGTCCGGCGCGCAACGACTTCCCCTGGAACGGCCGCTTCGTGTCGCTGCCGCGCGTGAAGGATTGGCTCGGTCTCCTTGGCTTTGACGTGAGCGCGGGGCGGCTGATCGGCTACGCTCCGCCGTTCGATAGCGAGAAGTGGCGCCGCCGCTTCGGCTTCATGGAGCCGGCCGGCGATCGCTGGTGGGCGGTAGGCGGCGCGGTCTACATGCTGCAGGCCATCAAGCGCGTGCGCGGCATGCGCATCATCACGCCGACCTGGACCGAGAGGGCCCAGCGCGAGAAGGCGCTCGTGGCCGCCACCAAGCGGCAGGCCCACGCGGCTTCGAAGCCGGGCGCGCACCTGAGGATCGTCAAGTAAAGCCGGTCAACATCTACACGGACGGTGCCTGCAAGGGCAATCCGGGCCCGGGCGGCTGGGGCGCGGTGCTCGAATACGACGGCACCGAGCGCGAGCTCTTCGGCGGCGAGCGCTCCACGACCAACAACCGCATGGAGCTGATGGCGGTGATCGAGGCCCTGTCCGCGCTGAAGCGGCCGTCGCAGATCGTGGTCCACACGGATTCGCAGTACGTCCAGAAGGGCATCACCGAATGGATCCGCGGCTGGAAGGCGCGCGGCTGGCGCACCGCGGGGCGCGAGCCGGTGAAGAACGAGGACCTGTGGAAGCGCCTCGACGAGCTCGCGAGCGCCCACGAGGTCCGCTGGGTATGGGTCCGCGGCCATTCCGGGCATGATGGCAACGAGCGCGCGGACAGGCTCGCGAACAAGGGCGTGGCGTCGCTCACGTAGACCACCGCAGCAGGCACCATCGTCACACCGGGAGCAGCGCACGACAATGAAAAGAATCGTCCTCGATACCGAGACCACGGGCCTCGAGCCCACGGACGGCCATCGAATCATCGAGCTGGCGTGCCTCGAGCTCTTCGGCCGGCGCGCCACGGGCCGCCATTTCCATCGCTTCCTCAATCCCGAGCGTGCCGTGGACCTTGCCGCGACGCAGGTGCACGGGCTCACGGTCGAGGACCTCCTCGACAAGCCGCGCTTCGTCGACATCGCCGACGAGTTCCTCGAATTCATCGATGGCGGCGAGCTGCTGATCCACAACGCGGCGTTCGACATCGCATTCCTCGATGCCGAGCTGGAGCGCATCGGCCGCCCGCGCATCGAGGCCGTGTGCCGCGTCTGCGATACGCTGGCGATGGCGCGCGAGATGCATCCCGGCAAGAAGAACTCGCTCGATGCGCTCTGCGAGCGCTATGCCATCGACCATTCCCGCCGCACGCTGCACGGCGCCCTGCTCGATGCGCAGCTTCTCGCGGATGTGTGGATCGCCATGACGCGCGGCCAGGAGACGCTCGAGATCGCGGTGTCGACGGCCCCGGTGGTGCTGCTTTCCGAGAGCGATGCGCCCCGCCAGCTCCTCCTCACCGTGGTCCGCCCCGATGAGGCCGAGCTCGCCGCGCACGCCGCGATGTGCGAGCGCATCGAGAAGGAAAGCCGCGGCCGCTGCCTCTGGTTGCGCGTGCCGCTCGCCGCCTGACCATGTCGGAATTCCCCGCCGCCGAGCCGCGCAAGCTCCTCGCCTCGCGCATCGTGGCGATGGGGGCCATTCCCATCGCGGTGTTCTGCGCGGCCTTCGTGCTGATGCGCGCGCTGGTGGGTCCCGATTCGATCCGGGCCCAGGCCTGGACGATCTCCGTCTCCCTCGCCCTGAGCGTGAGCAGCCTGTTCCTCCTCGGGCGCCTGGTCGCCAACGCGATCGTGGAGGAGATCGAGGCCATGCGCACCGGTGTGCGCACCATCATGGAAGGCGCCGAGGCGCCCGAGGTCGCCACACTCACGCCGCCGCTCGAGGAGCTCAAGCACGAGCTGCTCGGTTTCGCGCGCGATTTCCACGGGCAGCACGCGCGCATCCAGGAACGGCTGGACACCGCGCGCCAGCAGATCTTCTTCCTCACCAACCACGATCCGCTCACCGGCCTGCCCAACCGCAAGATGCTCGAGGAGCGGCTGGAGGGCGCGCTCGGCTCGGCCAAGAGCCACGGCAGCACGCACGCGCTGCTCTACGTGGACATCGACTTCTTCCACCGCATCAACGATTCCTTCGGCCATCTCGCGGGCGACGAGCTGTTGAGGCGCGTGACGCCGGTGCTGCAGGCGAGCGTGCGCCCGGGCGAGCTGCTCGCGCGCATCGGCGGCGACGAGTTTGCGGTGCTCATCGAGAACTGCAGCGCGGACTTCGCCCAGCAGGCCGCCACCGAGCTGCGCGACGCGGTGCAGTCGTGGCAGTTCGAGTGGGGCGACAAGGCCTTCCAGGTCGGCGTGAGCGTGGGCGTGGTCGCGATCACGCGGCTGTCGGCCAGCATGTCGGCGATCCTTTCGGAAGCGGACACCGCGTGCTTCACCGCCAAGGAGCAGGGCCGCAACCGCGTGTTCGCGTTCCACGACCAGACCACCTCGCAGTACATGCGGCAGACCAGCCGCGGCTGGTTGAAGCGCATCAACGACGCCCTCACCGACGGCGCCTTCACGCTGCTGTACCAGCCCATCGTCCCCATCGGGCAGGCGCACGCGGGGGCCGTGCCGCGCGTCGAGGCGTTGCTGCGCATGAGCGAATCGGGTGGCGAGCTGATCCTGCCGATGTCTTTCATCCCGGTCGCCGAGCGCTACGACCTCATGCGCACCATCGATCGCTGGGTGATCGAGCGCGCGTTCGCCGATTACGGCCGGCTGGTGAAGCTGCGCGGGACGCCGGCACCCGCCGAGTTCTCGGTGAACCTCTCGGGCCACACGCTTTCCAGCCCCGACTTCGCCGAGTTCATGAAGGAGAAGCTGGTGGAGTACGGCGTTCCGCCCACGAGCCTCTACCTCGAGATCACCGAGACCGCCGCGATCGCCAACGTGGAGCGCGCGCGCACCCTCATCGAAACGCTGCGCTCCCTGGGGGTGCGCTTCCTCCTCGACGACTTCGGCAGCGGGCTTTCCTCCTTCAACTACCTCAAGCACTTCCCCGTGGACGGCATCAAGATCGACGGGCTTTTCGTGAAGGGCATCGCGCGCAACTATCTCGACTACGCGCTGGTGGAGTCGATCCACAAGATCGGCGTGGGCCTGGGGCTGCAGACCATCGCCGAGTATGTCGAGAGCGAGGACATCGCGCGCAAGCTCGCCCAGATCGGCGTCTCCGCGGGGCAGGGGTTCTACCTCTCGCCGCCGAAGACCTGGGACGCCATGTTCGCCGCGGAGAGCTGAGCATCCCCGCAGCCCGGCAGTGCTGGCCGGGGCATGCAGGGCTGCTATAATTCGCGGTTATCCGGCTCACACACAACAAGACGCCTCGACCATGCGTGCTCCTCTCTTTCGAATCCTCGCCGCAGTCGCGCTCACCGCGAGCGCGCTCGGCGCCCAGGCGGCAGGTGACGCCAACAACGGCCGCAACAAGGTGTTCCAGTGCCAGGGCTGCCACGGCATTCCCGGCTGGAAGACCGCCTTTCCCGAGGTGTACCAGGTGCCGAAGCTGGGCGGCCAGAATGCCCGCTACATCGTCGCCGCGTTGAAGGAGTACAAGAGCGGCGATCGCGATTTCGCCACCATGCGCGCCATCGCGAGCACCCTCTCGGACCAGGACATGGAGGACATCGCCGCGTACTACGGCGCCTCCGCGCCCTCGGGCGCGGCCCCCGCGCCGCAGCCCGAAGCTGCGGAGAAGAAGAAGTGAGGCCCGCCATGAGACTCCACATCCTCTTCGCCGCCGCGCTCGTCGCCCTTTCCACCTCCGCGCTCGCGGCCTCCGGAGACGCGGAGGCGGGCAGCAAGAAGTCCGCTCCGTGCCAGGCCTGCCACGGCAAGAACGGCATCTCCGTGAGCCCCGACTTCCCCAACCTCGCCGGGCAGCACGAGGATTACATCGTCGCCTCGCTCAACCACTACAAGAACGGCAAGCGCAAGAACCCGATCATGGTGGGCATGGTCGCGAACCTGTCGCAGAAGGACATCCTCGACCTCGCGGCGCACTTCTCGCACCTGGAAGGGCTGCAGGTCAAGCACTGACGCGCGGTTTGGGTGCGAGGCAAGCGCGGCCTTCGCGCGAGCCCGTCACTTGATGCGCACGATGCCGGCGTCCGCTCCCGATGCGGACGTTACTCGCGGGAGCTGCTCGTGACCGCGTCGCCGATGCGAATGCTGCCGCCGCGCAGGATCCTGGCCCTCAGTCCGCCCCGGCCGTGGAAGAACGAGATCACCTGCGGATG
>DATMJE010000353.1:0-28427 GCA_035553995.1 Usitatibacter sp.
CGCGGCGCTGATGGCCTTCCGCATCCGCGCGAAGGACGGGGCCACGCTCTGGTCGTCCGCCACGTGGCGGGATGGCGATGGGCGCACCGCCACGACATTCGACCCGGCCGCCGTCGCGTTCGCGCCACGGCGCACGTGGCGCTCGCCACGCACCGGCACCACGTACCCGGTCGAGATGGAAGTGCGCGTGGGCGATCGCACGTGGCGCCTTGCGCCGCTCATGGACGACCAGGAAATGGACGCGCGTGCCAGCACGGGCACGCTTTATTGGGAAGGCGCCGTGCGGCTCCAGGGCAGCGATGGCTCGCGGGGCCGCGGCTACCTCGAGCTCACCGGCTACGCCGCTCGATTGCCCTTCTGATGGCGAGCGCGGCGCCGGAGGGCGTGCGCGCCGCCGCCGGCCCGATCGGCGCGATCGACGGCCTGCGCGGCATCTGCGTCCTGTGGGTGATGCTCTTCCATTACCTCGTGCTCTGCGAAGGCACGGCCGATCCGTGGATCGCCGCGGCGGTGCGCGTGCCGGGCCTGGAACGCACGATCCGCTCCGGGCCCTATGCCGTGGATCTCTTCTTCCTCATTTCGGGCTTCCTGCTCACGTTGCCCTGGCTCATCGCGCGCGAACGCGGCGCGCCCGCGCCGGACGCACGACGCTTCTACGCGAGGCGGCTGCAACGCATCGTCCCGGCGTATTACGTGCACCTTGCGCTGCTGTTCGCCCTCGTGCTGCCGCTGCTGCGCGGCTGGCTCTACTGGCGTGCGGACGCCTACGTGGACGTGTGGAATGTCATCGCACACGCGCTCTTCCTGCACAACACGAGCCCGCTCACGAGCGGCACGCTGGGCGTGAACGGTGCGCTCTGGACGCTGGCGGTCGAGGCGCAGTTCTACGCGCTGCTGCCGTTCGTGGCGCCCGCGTTCGCGCGCGCGCCGTGGCGAACGCTCGTCGCGGCGCTGGCCGTGACGGCCGCGTGGACGTGGGCCGCGCGGCACGACCTGCGCCTCGTGGTCGATGCTTATCTCGGCCTCGGCCGCCACTGGTCGTGGCCCGAGGAGGTGGTGCGGCGGCTCCTCGCGATCCAGCTTCCGGCATACGTCGCGGACTTCGCCCTCGGCGCCATGGCTGGACGCGCCTGGCGCAGCGCCATGGGCGGCTCGCGCGCGTTGCCCGTCCTTGCGATGCTCGCCGGTGTCCTCGCGTTGGGGACTCTGCAGGGATTTCAGCTCGCGCCCCTGGGCGAGCAAAGCTGGATGGCGGCACTCACGGCATTGGCGGCGATCCTCTGGGGCGTCGCGGCCGATAAAAGCGGCATTGCGCGGCTCCTGCTCGCCCGCGGTCCCCTCGCCTTCATGGGCCGCATCAGCTACTCCACGTACCTGTGGCACCTGCCGCTGCTGCTGCTCCTGCAGGAGCACGGTCCCGCGGCGGGCTCCGCGGCGGTCTTCCCGCTTTATCTCGCGAGCGCTGTCGCGGCGGGGTGGATCTCGTGGAAACGCGTGGAGCAGCCGTTCATGCGCGCCGCCGGGCGCGCCAGCCCACGCCCAGCGCCATGAAGATCGCGAGCGTCTGCAGCGTGGCCACGCCCCACAGCACGCCCGTATACCGGCCGCGGTCCATGAGGGTGCCGAAGACGATCGGCGCGAGCGCGAGCCCGCTGTCGATTCCCGAGTAGACGAAGCCGTAGATGCGGCCGTAGGCAGCGGCGCCGAAGCTGCTCGTCGCCGCGCGGCGCACGAGGATGTCGCGCGAGGGACCCGAGAAGCCCACGCCGAATCCCATGAGCCCCATGAGGCCCACGATGGTCCACACCGGCAACGCCGCCGTCGCGAGCGCGATGCTGCAGAGGGCCGCGCTGCCGAGGGCGATGGCCACGAGGCGCTCCTGGCGTTCGCCGCGGGTGAAGAACCCGCCGGTGCCGGTGCCCGCCGCGCTGCCGAGCAGGTACGCCGTGAGGCCGCTCGCGGCGACCGCCAGCGAGACGCCATACGCACGCTCGAAGACGGGCGCCGCGAAATTCTGCAGGCCGCCGAAGGCCATCACCGCGACCAGGAAGAAGCCGAAGCAAAGCCACACCGCACCGACGCGCAGGAACGAGAAGGAGCCGCCGCCGCGCCGCGCCCGATCCACGCCGGCGCTGGTATCCGCGATCACGTTGCGGTTGAGCACCAGGAAAGAAAGCGCGACCAGCCCCACGAGCCCGGCCGAGAACGTCGCCGCACGCCAGCTCCACGCCTGGGCGATCGCGATCACGAACACGGGTGCCGCCGCCCATCCAAGGCTGCCGGTAAGCCCGTGGACCGAGAATGCATGGCCCAGCCGATTCGTGGACACGCGCCGGTTGAGGATGGCGAAGTCGGCCGGATGGAAGACGCTGTTGCCGAGGCCTGCCACGGCGGCGGCGCCCAGCAGCATCGCGTAGTTCTGCGCCCCCGACAGCGCCATCGCCGCAAGCGACAGCAGCGTGATGCCGCCGGCGAGCACGCGAAAGCCGCCGACGCGGTCCACCACGAAACCCGCGAGCGCCTGCCCCACGCCGGAGACCACGAAGAAAACCGTCATCGCGGCGCCCGCCTGCGTGAAGGTGAGGCCGAAGTCGCGCATGAACCACGGGAACAGCGGCGGCATCACGAAATGGAAGAAGTGCGAGGTGCCGTGCGCGAAGCCGACGAGCGAGATGACGGTGGCGTCGGTGCGGAAGCTGTTGGCGGTGGGGGCGGTGGGAGCGGCGGCGGACACGGATGGATCCCGGTGTGCAGGTGTCATTGTACCGGCTTGACCCCCGTCAAGCCCGCCTGCGATGCCGGGACTAAGGTGGGTTGAACCCCCATTGGAGAGTGCCATGAAGGACTTCGAGCTGGCAGTGATCGGGCCCATTCCCGCGCGCCGGATGGGTGTTGCCTCCGGTTGCAGTGAATGCCGCGAATCGCAGGACCGCACGCACCGCTGCACGGGCTTTGGCGCGGGCTGCCTCGGCCTGCGCAACCCGCCGCGCCGCGAGGATCCCGAGCGCCGCTAGGAGCGCCGGCGCAAGTCGAAGGCCGCCGTCCGGCGACGGGCCGCGCGAGTCCCCTTTACACTACGGGGACCACTCGCAATCTGTTCTGCAATCACCGCCATGCAAGACGACATCCTGGTGCAGGATGCGGCCGGCCCCATCGCCACCGTCATCCTCAACCGCCCGGAGAAGCTGAACGCGCTCACGCGTCCCATGTGGCAGCGCCTGGGCGAGGTGTTCGAGGCCCTTTCCGCCGACGACGCCATCCGCTGCATCATCCTGCGCGGTGCGGGCACGAAGGCGTTCGCGCCCGGAAACGACATCTCCGAGTTCGCCAACGAGCGCTCGAACGTCGAGCAGGCCCGCGCGTACGGCGCCGACATGCGCCGCACCATCGAGGCGATCGACCGTTGCCGCCATCCCGTCGTGGCGCAGATCCACGGCATCTGCGTGGGCGGCGGCCTGGAGATCGCGGGCCTGTGCGACCTGCGCATCTGCGGGGAGTCGAGCCGCTTCGGGGTGCCGATCAACCGGCTGGGGCTGGTGATGGCTTATGCCGAGATCGGCTCCCTCATCGCGCTCGCGGGCGAGGCCGTGGCGCTCGAGATCCTCCTCGAGGGGCGCGTGTTCGACGCGAGGGAGGCGAAGGAAAAAGGCCTCGTGACCCGCGTGGTGCCCGACGGCGAGGTCGAACCCGAGGCGCGTGCCACCGCGCAACGCATTGCCGACGGCGCGCCCCTCGTGGCTCGCTGGCACAAGAAATTCGCGCGCCGCCTGCGGGATCCGAAGCCGCTCACCGCCGGGGAATACGACGAGGGATTCGCATGCTTCGGCACCGCGGATTTCCGGATCGGGTACAAGGCTTTCCTCGCGAAGGAAAAGCCGGCTTTCGAAGGCAAATGATCCCCCCAAAGCGAAACACGGAGGACACGGAGAAGCACGGAGAGCACGGAGAGAACGGAGAAAACATGGAAACGGGGAAAACGGTTTAGCGGATGTAGCGGCGAATGCCATGCTGCAGGCGACGCACATTGAAATTCAGCAGCAGCCCGATCCGCACGTTCGCAAGCTTCATATACGTCAATATCTGCGCCTCGTGGATTGGCAGCAGCCGCTCCACGGATTTCAGTTCCACGATCACCTGGGCGTCGACGACAATATCGGCTCTATACGCCGACTGTATGACGGCGCCTTGAAATTCAATGGGAATGGCGACCTCGCCACGCACTGGCAGGCCATCGCGTTCCATGGCACGCAGGAGGCAGGTGCGATACGTGGACTCGAGCAATCCCGGTCCCAGCGCCTGGTGAACTTGCAGCGCGCTGTGCAGGATTCTCTCGGTCAGATGTGCGGCGACGAGCGGCCTGGCCTGCTCCATTGGCATTTCCCCCTTCCCCGATCAAACGCTCGCCAAAGCCCCGCGATGACCGGCTGATAAGCTTTCTCAGCTCTCTCCGTGCCTTCTCCGTGGTCTCCGTGTTTCGCTTTTCTGTATCGAGGGATTGGAAATGGGTGCATTGGACGGTATCAAGGTCATCGAGCTCGCCCAGATCATGGCGGGCCCGACGTGCGGCATGCTCCTCGCCGACATGGGCGCGGACGTGATCAAGGTCGAGAAGCTGCCCGGCGGCGACGACACGCGCAGCTACTCGGAGCCGTCGATCAACGGCGAATCGGCCGCGTTCATGATGCTCAACCGCAACAAGCGCGGCATCGCGGTGAACCTGAAGACGCCCGGCGGCCTGGAAGTCGTCAAGCGCCTGCTCGCCGATGCGGACGTGGTCACGGAAAACTACCGCAAGGGCACGCTGGAGAAGCTGGGCCTCGGCTACGACGTCCTGGAGAAGCTGAACCCGCGCCTCATCTACTGCGCGGTCTCCGGCTATGGCCGCACCGGCCCCTACGCCGACAAGGGCGGCTTCGACCTCATCGCGCAGGGCTTCTCCGGCCTCATGAGCATCACGGGCGAGCCGGGGGGCGCGCCGGTCAAGGCCGGCACGCCCATCGCCGACATCAATGCCGGCATCTTCGCCGCGCTCGGCATCGTCTCGGCGCTGCTGGCACGCGAGCGCACCGGCCGCGGCCAGGTCGTGGAGACCTCGCTCATGGAAGCCGGCATCCAGCAGACCTACTGGCAATCGGCGATCTATTTCGCGACCGGCGTGAACCCGCAGCCGTCGGGCTCCGCGCACATCCTCACCGCGCCCTACCAGGCGTTCCCGACGGCGGACGGCTGGATCAACATCGGCGGCGCCAACCAGGCGAACTGGGAGCGCATCGTGAAGGTGATCGGGCGGCCGGAGCTCGCCGCCGACGACCGCTTCCGCACCAACGGCGACCGCATGCGCAACCTGCAGGCGCTCACGCCCGTCATCGCCGAAGCGTTGCGCGCGCGTCCTTCCGCGGAGTGGGTGCGCGAGTTCGAAGCCGCGGGCGTCCCGGTGGGCCCGGTCAACCGCATCGGCGACATGCTCGCGGACCCGCAGGTGAAGGCGCGCGAGATGGTGGTCGAGGTCGATCATCCGAAGGCCGGGCGCGTGAAGGCGCTCGGCCACCCGGTGAAGTTCTCGCAGACGCCGGCCTCGATTACGCGAGCGGCGCCGATGCTGGGGGAGCATACTCGCGAGGTATTGCAGGCGGTCGGCTATTCGGGCGCCGAGGTCACGCGGCTGGCGGGCGAAGGCGCGATTCTCTGCGCCTGACAGCGGCGCGCGGCACTGTCCTACGCAAGGCTCCATCGCGGCCGATGGCCATCGCCCGAATGGCGCAGTCCAATCAATGCGAGCTCCCCCTGATCGGCACCACGCCATGAACGACCTCCGCATCGCCCAGCGCCTCCCGCACTCGCTCCAGGCACTGCGGCTTCGATGGCAGGTTGCAGGCGTCGTCGAGGCGGGCTTCGTTGCCGGCGGCATCGCGCTGGCGGCGATGATCGCGGTCTCCGTGGGCGCGTACGACGAATCCCCGTGGAAACTGCTGCGCATGATGGCGGCGATCGTCGCCGGTCCGGCCGTGCTGGCACCGGCGGACGGGTTCGACGCGGGCATCGTCCTGGCCGGCCTCGGCGTACATTTCGCGCTCGCGGTGCTCTACACGGCGGCATTGCGCAGCGTCCTGCGCGACGTTCCGCGCGTGGCGGCGCCCCTCGCGGGAATGGCATTCGGCATCACGCTGTATGCGGCCAACCTGTACGGCTTCACCGCGCTCTTCGGCTGGTTCGAGGAGTTGCGCACGCCCGATACATTCGTCGCCCACGTGCTCTTCGGCCTGCTCGCGGCAAGCCTCTGTCCCCGGCGCCGCAGGAACTGAACCCGCTGCACGCAGGTCTGTGGTGCGTCCCCTGATCACCTGCAGGACGCATGAGAACCTCGGTACCCAAGCTCGTCCTGCTCGTGCTCGTGAGCGCCATCGCCACGCTGCTGGCGGTGAACCTCTTCAGCGAGGGCGAGAAGAAGATCACCTGGCGCGTCGAGCACGAATACGACGTGGCCTCCCCGCAGTTCGTGCGCAGCATGGGCGTGCTGCTGGGCCCGGCCCTCGTCGGCGGCAACCGCACGCAGACGCTGCTGAACGGTGACGAGATCTTTCCCTCGATGCTGCAGGCCATTTCCTCGGCGCGCAGCACCATCGATTTCGAGACGTACATCTACTGGGAAGGCAGGATCGGCCAGGCCTTCGCCGATGCCCTGAGCGACCGTGCGCGGGCCGGCGTGAAGGTGCACGTGCTGCTCGACTGGGTGGGCAGCCAGAAGATGGACAAGCAGCAGCTCGCGCAGATGGAGTCCTCGGGCATCGAGATCCGCCGCTACCATCCGCTGCGCTGGTACACGATCGACCGGCTGAACAACCGCACGCACCGCAAGCTGCTGGTGGTGGACGGCCGCATCGGCTTCACCGGCGGCGTCGGCATCGGCGACGAGTGGACCGGGCACGCGCAGGACGCGGAGCATTGGCGCGACACGCACTTCCGCATCGAGGGGCCGGCCGTGGCCCAGATGCAGGCGGCGTTCATCGACAACTGGACCAAGGTCACCGGCAAGGTGCTGCTGGGCGAGGCGTACTTTCCGGCGATCGAGCCGCGCGGCGAGGAGCTGGCGCAGGTGTTCAAGAGCTCGCGCGAGGGCGGCGCCGAGAGCATCCACCTCATGTACCTCGCGGCGATCGCGGCCTCGAGCCGCACCATCGACCTCGCGATGGCGTACTTCGTCCCCGACGAGATCGCGCTCGAGACGCTGGAAGCGGCGATGAAGCGCGGCGTGAAGGTGCGCATCATCATGCCCGGCCCGCACACGGATGCGCAGCTCGTGCGCCGCGCCTCGCGCGCGCTGTGGGGCCGCGTGCTCGCGGGCGGCGCGGAGATCTACGAATTCCAGCCGACGATGTACCACTGCAAGGTGCTCATCGTGGATGGGCTGTGGACCTCGGTCGGATCCACCAACTTCGATCCGCGCTCGTTCCGCCTCAACGACGAGGCCAACCTGAACGTCTACGACCGCGAGTTCGCGCGCCGCCAGACCGCCGACTTCGAGGCGGACCTCAAGCGCTCGCGCCGCATCACCTACGAGCAATGGTCGTCCCGGCCGTGGCACGAGAAGGCCTGGGAGCATTTCGCCGCCCTTTTCAGCGCACAGCTCTGAATGTAGGCAAGCTCCGACGCGCCGTCGCGGGAACACATCGCAGCGCGGATCTGTCTTCCGATTAATCGACCAGGAGAGGACGGTGCAGCCCAGGGTCCCCGGCATCTTCACGCGCTTTGCCAAGCTGACTTCCCGCCTCACCGGGCGTCCGCTCACGTTCTGCATCGCGCTGGCACTCGTGATCATCTGGGCGGTGAGCGGCCCGTACTTCGGCTACAGCGACACGTGGCAGCTCACGATCAACACCGGCACGACGATCGTCACGTTCCTGATGGTCTTCCTCATCCAGGCCACGCAGAACCGCGACGCCGAAGCGATCCAGATCAAGCTGGACGAGATCATCCGCAGCCTCGCCGGCGCGCACAACGCGCTGCTGGACCTCGAGGAGCTCGAGGAAGAGGACCTGGTGGAGCTGCGCCGCAACTACCTCGCGCTCGCGGAGAAAGCCCGCACGCGGTTGCGCAAGGGCAAGCCCGACACCGGCGTGCCCGAGATCGAGGAATCGCACAGGAAGGCCGTGACGCGCATTCGCGGCGGCGAGCGCACGCCGCGCTGAAGACGCGGCTTGCGTCCTGGCAATACTCGCGAACGGGACGCCTTTTCTTGCGCCTTGCGCCTTGTGCCTTGCGCCTTGCGCCTTGCGCCGATTTATTTGAACTCGACCACGTTGGTGTTGGCCCCGCAGAGCAGCACGCCGATCGTGCCGCTCGCGGGCCGCTTCCACGCGCCGGACATGAGCGCCGCGAGTGCCGCCGCCCCGCCCGGTTCCGCGACGATGCGCAGCGTCTTCCATAGCGCGGCCTGCGCGGCGCGGATCGCATCGTCCGTGACCAGCACCGTACCCGCCATGTAGCGCTGTGCGAGCGGGAACATGAGCGTGCCGACGCGCCGCGGCGCGAGCGAATCGGCGGCGATGCCGCCCGCCGGCGCGTCCACGGGCTCCCCGGCTTCGAGCGCCCGCGTGAGCGTCGGTGCGGCTTCGGGCTCCACGCCGATCACCGGCACGCGTCCGGCATACCAGGCCGCGATGCCACCCGCGAGGCCGCCGCCGCCGACCGCCACGAGCAATGCGTCGAGCCGGCCGGCCTGCTCCTCGTACTCGACGCCCACGGTCGCCTGTCCCTGCAATGTCTCGACCTGGTCGAACGCGTGGATCGCGAGGGCGCCGCTTCGGGCGATCCAGCGCTCGCTCGCCTCGAGCGCGTCGGCATAGCGGTCGCCGCCGATCTCGAGGTGCGCGCCGTAGCCGCGGATCTGCTCCACCTTCGCCGGGGAGGCGACGGTCGGGACGAAGATCGTCGCGGGTACGCCGCGCTTCATCGCCGCGAACGCGACGGCCGCGCCATGGTTGCCGCCCGAAGCGGCGCACACGCCGGCATCGGGGATCGCATGCGACAGGAGGCTGTTGAACGCGCCGCGCGTCTTGAAGGAGCCGGCGTGCTGCAGGAACTCGAGCTTGAATGCGATGCGAATGCCGTCGCAGCCGAAATCGGCGCCATCCACCTCGATCACGGGCGTGCGGCGAATCCACGGTGCGATGCGATCGGCGGCCTCGAGGATCGAAGCGGCGTCGAGGCCCTGCGCAGCGGCGGCCGGCGACGCCCCGGGGGCGCTAATGGCGCACCGCCGTCCCCGGATCGCTTTCGTGCAGCTTGAGGATGGATTGCAGCGCACCCACGTCCGCCGGCTTCACGAGGTGGTAGTCGAAGCCCGCTTCGTGCGTGCGGCGGCGGTCCTCGCGCTGGCCCCAGCCGGTCACCGCGACGAGCGTCGTCTTGCGGAACTCCGGATCCTCACGCATGCGCCGCGCCACCTCCAGGCCGCTCATGCCGGGCATGCCGAGGTCGAGCAGTACCACCGCAGGGCGGAAGGTCTTCATCGCTTCCAGCGCGGACTTGCCGTCGTGCACCACCTTCACTTCGGCGCCGAGGAACTCGAGCAGCATGCCGAGGCTGTCGGCGGCGTCCTCGTTGTCGTCCACGACCAGCACGCGGCGATGCTCGAGCGTGCGCAGGTGCGGCTGCTGCGGCTGCAACGCGGGCAGCGCCTGCGCCTCCTGCGCGAGGATGGGCAGGCGCACGATGAACTGGCACCCGCGGTCGAGCCCGTCGCTGCGTGCCTCGATGGTGCCGCCGTGCAGGTGCACGAGCGTGCGCGCGAGCGTGAGGCCGATGCCGAGCCCGCCCTGCGCGCGCGAGCCGGTGTTGACCTGGGTGAACATGTTGAAGACACGCGAGAGCATGTTCGCCGGAATGCCCTCGCCGGTGTCGCTCACGCAGATCGTGGCCTGGTAGTCCGACAGCTCGACTTGCAGCCCGATCTGCCCGCCGGGCGGCGTGTACTTGGCCGCGTTGTTGAGCAGGTTCGCGAACACCTGCGCGAGGCGCACGGGGTCCGCATCCATGACCACGGTGTCGGTCGGGATCTCCACCGACAGCTTGTGCCTGCCCGCCTCGATGAGCGGCAGGCTGGTATCCACGGCGTTGCGCAGCACGCTCGCAAGCTCCACGCGCTCGCGGCGCAGCTCGATCTTGCCGCGGCTGATGCGCGAGACCTCGATCAGGTCGTCGACCATGCGGACCATGTGCTGCACCTGCCGCTCCATCATGTCGGTCACCCGCGCCACCGCCGGATCCTGGACGCCCGCCATGCGGAAGATATGCAGCGAGTTGCGGATGGGTGCGAGGGGATTGCGCAGCTCGTGGGCGAGGGTCGCGAGGAATTCGTCCTTGCGGCGGTCGGCCTCGCGCAGGTCCTCCTCCGCCTGCTTGCGTTCGGTCACGTCCTCGATCACGGCCACGCCGCGGACTTCTCCCGGATCGCGCGACGCGGCCACCGAGAGCTTCACCCAGATCACCGTGCCGTCCGGGCGCACGAAGCGGCGCTCGCCGACGAAGGTCTCCTGCTCGCCGCGAACGACGCGCCCGATGACGCAGAGGAGGCCGGCGCGATCGTCCTCGTGGATGACATCCGCGAGCTCGATCGCGAGCAGCCGCTCGCGCGTCTCGCGCAGCAATTCGCAAAGCGCGTCGTTCACGAGCGTGAAGCGGCCCTGCGGGGTGAGCTCCGCGATGCCCACCGCGGCGTTCGCGAACAGCGCCTTCAACCGCCCTTCGCTCTCCCGCAACTGGCCCGCGACGTGGTCGAGCTCGTGCAGGTGCTCGCGCGCATGGTACTGGCGCTGGCGCGCGCGCAGCGCCGTCTGCGAGGCGGTGACGAGGGACGCCACGCGCACGGGCCGCTCGAGCAGCGTCACGTTGCCGAGCGAGCGCACCGCCTGGCGCACCGCCGGTGAATCCGCGCCGTGGTGCGCCAGCAGCAGCACGGGGAGGTCCGACCAGGGCGGCTGCCGCGACAGGCGCTCGCCCAGGTAATAGAGCGCGGTCTCCTCCAGCAGCGCCTCTTCGGAGATGATCAGCGCCCCCGCTCCCTGCGCCATTTCCTGGAAGAGGCCGTTCAGGCTGTCGCACACGACCGCGCGCAGCCCGGCTTCCGCCAGCACGGACTGGGTGAGCGGCGCGTCGCGCCCCGTGGGCGCGAGGATCAGCAGGCGCCGCTCGAGGACGGGCCGGACGGTGTCGTTCATGTCAGCGGTTCATGTCCTGCGCGGCGGCCGCGGCCTCGTAGATGGGCACGCCCGTCAGCACGCCGCGGAACTCGCGCAGCGGCTCTCCCACGTGCATGCCGCCGGCGTCGATCGAGAACTCGCGGATGGTGCGCTCGTGGGCGCCGCCGCGCTTCTTCATCACCGAGATCGCCTGGCGCACCTGCCCGCGGCTCTCGAAGTAGCGCAGCATCACGACCGCATCGGCGAGGTAGCTCGCGTCCACCGGCGTGAACATCTGCGTGCCGATGACCCCCTGGTGCGCCCCGATGAGGATGGTCGCCACGCCGCGCTCGCCCAGGTACATGAGCATCTCGTGCAGGTGGATCGTGAGGTACCGCTCCCCGGGCATGGCGTTGAGGTAGCCGTTGAGGCTGTCGATCACCACGATCGCCGCGTGGTTGATCTCCACGTCGTGGCGGATGTTGTGCGCGAATTCGCCGGGCGTGAGCTCCGCGGGATCGACCTGGCGGATGGCGATGCGGCCGTCGTCCAGGTGCTTGCGGAGGTCGACGCCGAGCCCCAGCATGCGGGACACCAGCGTGGTGACGCTCTCGTCGAAGATGTACATGGCGGAGTACTGGCCACGCTCGGCCGCCGCCGCGATGAACTGCGCCGCGAGCGACGACTTGCCGGTGCCGGCGGAGCCCACCATCAACGTGCTGGTGCCGCGCTCGATGCCGCCGCCCATGAGCTGGTCGAGCGCGTGGATGCCGCTCGAGAGCTTCTCCTCCTGCAGGCCGCGGCGATGCTCCGAGGCCACCAGCCGCGGGAACACCGTGAGGCCGCCGGTGCCGATGACGTAGTCGTGGTAGCCGCCGCGGAAACGGCGCCCGCGGTGCTTGAGCACGCGCATGCGCCGGCGGTCGGCGCCGTACTCGGGCGTGAGCTGCTCGAGCACGATCACGCCGTGCGCGATGCTCTGCACCTGCAGGTCGCGCCCGGCGCTGGTGAGGTCGTCGAGCAGCAGGACGGTGCAGCGCCGCCCGCGGAAGAACTGCTTCAACGCGAGGAGCTGGCGGCGATAGCGCAGCGAATCGCCCGCGAGCAGGCGCAGCTCCGAGAGCGAGTCGAACACGAGGCGCGTGGGCTTGAGGCGCTCCACGTCGGTGAGGATGGTGCGCGTGGTCTCGGACAGCTCCACCTCGGCCGGGTGGAACATGGTGTACTGCTCCGCGGGTTGCAGGCTTTCTTCCGGCGGGACCAGCTCGCGGATGCTCACGCCCTCCATCGACCAGCCATGCGACTTGGCCATCGAGCGCAGCTCTTCCTCGGTTTCCGAGAGCGTCACGTAGAGCACGGACTCGCCGACCCGCGCTCCCTCGAGCAGGTATTGCATCGCGAGCGTGGTCTTGCCCGATCCGGGCACGCCCTCGACGAGATACAGGCGATACGGCGTGAGTCCGCCGCAGAGGATGTCGTCCACGCCTTCGACACCGGTCGCGGAGACATCGGAATAGGCAGCCACTTGCGATTCGAGGTTCGTCACCCTTGTTTCCTACGCGGAACGATTGATTGTCGTACCCAGTCCCACGGCGAACGCGATTTTACCCGTGGATATTCCCGAAATCATCGGCTGGGGCGCCGTGCTCGCCCTCTTCGTCACCATGGCCGGGCAGGCGTGGAAGCAATGGCGCGACCGGGTGAAGCACGGCATCAGCAAACTTTTCTTCCTCGGGCAGGTCACCGCCTCGACGCTCTTCCTCGTGTACAGCGCGATCAAGGGCGACGTCGTGTTCGTCGTGGGCAACGCGATGGTGCTGCTCGCGGCGGTCACGGGCGGCGCGATCCTGCTCTGGAACCGCAGGCACCGCTGAGCGTTCAGCGCACATCCGGCTCGAAGAAGACCCAGCTCGCCTGCGGGAAGCGGACGCGAAATGCAGCCTCCACCGCGTTGATCTCGTCCACGAGCGCGCGCGTGGTGCCGGCCTCGTGCATCTCGGCCTTCACCGCGACCATCACGTCCGCGCCCATGTGCAGCGTGAGGAGGTCGATCACGCGCACCACCGCCGGTTGCGCCTCGAGGAAAGCGATCATCTCGCGCCGCACCGGCGCCTCCACGCCCTGCCCCACGAGCAGCGCCTTCACCTCGATCGCCACCATGACCGCCACCACGATCAGCAGCGAGCCGATCGCGATGCTGCCCAGCGCGTCGTAGATTCCGTTGCCCGTCTGCCACGCGAGCAGCACCGCCACGAACGCGATCACCAGCCCCAGCAGCGCCGCCAGGTCCTCGCCGAAGATCACCACCAGCTCGGAATCCCGCGTCGTGCGGAACCACTTCCACATCGAGCGGCCCGCGCGGTGCTTCTCGATCTCGTGCATGGCGCCCCACATCGAGAAGCTTTCCGCCACGATGCCGAACACGAGCACCCCGAGCGCCACCAGCGGGGACTGCACGGCTTCCGGGGCCTTCAGCTTGTGCCATCCCTCGTAGACCGAGAAGAGGCCGCCCACGCTGAACAGCAGGATCGCCACGATGAACGACCAGAAGTACTGCTCCTTGCCGAAGCCCATGGGGTAGTCGGCGCTTGCCGGCTGCTTCGCCTGCCGCATGCCGAGCAACAGCAGGAGCTGGTTGCCGCAGTCGGCGCCCGAGTGCACGGCTTCCGCGATCATGGACTGCGAGCCGGTAATGACCGCGGCCACCGTCTTCGCGATCGCGATCGCGGCATTCGCGCCCAGCGCATAGAACACCGCCCTCGCCGAACCGGAGGCGGACATCAGCGCTTCCCGCGCGGCAGCTCGTCACCGTCTTCGTCATAGGCCGGAGGCACGTAGAAATTCAGCGTCCGCAGCATCGTCCTCCCGTTGTTGAGTATCCTGTGCTCGTCGCCGCGCTCGATCAGCATGAGCGAGCCGGCCTTCAGGGGGTAGCGGCGGCCGTTGACCGTGGCCACTCCCGTGCCCGACTCGACGAATAGCCACTGGTCCGCACCGCGATGGCGGTTGTGGCTGTCCCCTTCCGACTTGCCCGGGGGCAGCACCATCACCGCGGCCTGCGAGCCGCGGTTGCCGAGCACGACACGAAAACCCCGTCCGAAGCGTAGCGCCTTGCGTTTCAACTGGTTGCACCGTGGAGGGCAATGCCGGATGTGACCGGGCAAAGCCCCCCGAGTTTCGGCCTCGCGCCGGAACCTCGCCATCCACCTGCGCTCAGAGGAGCATCCCCCGTGCCGGAATTTCCCATGCAGGCCCCCGCCCAGACCCGCTCGCTGTGGATGTGGTATCCCGTTCCGGAATTCGCACCGCTCACGACCGATGCGCGTGCCGAAGTATGCGTGATCGGGGCGGGCATCGCCGGCATGACCACGGCCTACATGCTGGCGAAGAAGGGGCGCAAGGTGATCGTGCTCGACGACGGCCCGGTGGGCAACGGCATGAGCGCGCGCACCACCGCGCACCTCATGAGCGCGATCGACGACCGCTACTACGAGCTGGAGCGCCTCCATGGCGAGGAAGGCGCGCGCACGGCGGCGCAAAGCCACGCCGCGGCGATCGATGCGATCGAGGCGATCGTGAAGCACGAGTCGATCGATTGCGATTTCACGCGCGTCGATGGCTACCTCTTCCTGCCGCCCGATGGCGACCCGGACGAGCTGGTCCTCGAATATGGCGCCGCGTTGCGCGCGGGCGTGGCCGGGCTGGAATGGGTGGACCGCGCGCCCATCGACGGCATCGACACCGGCCGCTGCCTGCGCTTCCCGCGGCAGGGCCAGTTCCATCCGCTCAAGTACCTGAACGGGCTTGCGCGCGCGCTCGAGCGCTTCGGCTGCCCGATCCACAGCAATGTGCATGCGTCCTCCGTCGAGGATGGCGACAAGCCCGTGGTCCATACCAGCACCGGCCATCGTATCGATTGCGATGCCGTCGTCGTAGCGACGAACGTCCCGTTCAACGATCGCGTCGCCATCCACACCAAGCAGGCGCCCTACCTGACCTACGTGATCGCCATGCGGGTGCCGCGCGGCTCCGTCGTTCCGGCGCTCTACTGGGACACGCTCGATGCCTACCACTACGTGCGCCTCAACGCGCCCGATGGCGACGTGCTCATCGTCGGCGGCGAGGACCACAAGACCGGACAGGCCGACGACGCCGAGACACGCTACTCGCGCCTCGAGCTCTGGGCGCGCGAGCGCTTCCCCGTCGCGCGGGAGGTGCTGCACCGCTGGTCCGGGCAGGTGATGGAGACGATGGACTATCTCGCGTACATCGGCCGCAATCCGGGCGACCGCAATGTCTACATCGCCACGGGCGATTCGGGCATGGGCATGACGCACGGCACCATCGCCGGCATCATCCTCGCCGACCTCATCCACGGCGTGGCGGTGCCGTGGGCGGATCTCTACGATCCGTCGCGCGTGACGCTCAAGTCGGCACGCGAGTTCGCGCGCGAGAATGCGAACGTGGCGTGGCAGTACACGGACTGGCTCAAGGCGGGCGACGTCGATTCCATCGCCAACATCCAGCCCGGCTCGGGCGCCATCGTGCGCCGCGGCGTGCACGTCATCGCCGCGTATCGCGATGCCACGGGCGAGCTGCACGAGATGTCCGCGGCGTGCACTCACCTGGGATGCGTGGTGCGCTGGAACCACAACGAGAACACCTGGGATTGCAAGTGCCACGGCTCGCGCTTCGATGCGCTGGGCGAAGTCATCAGCGGCCCGGCGGTCGAGGCTTTGCGGCCGGTGGAGGCGAGCGCGGATCCCGATGTCGCCGTGTCCCGCCCGGGCGAAGAGCCGAGCCCGAACAACCGGCCGCGGCATTAGCCGCGGAGTGGCCGGGCCCGCGCGGTTGCCGGTTATGATGGCGGCCCCATCCCTGCCGCCATCGTGATCCTCACGCCCTCCGGCTTCGAGCCGCTGTTCTCGCCGATCGCGCACGACGCGACGCGCACCTTCGTCTTCCGCGGCCACGAGCTGCTGCTGCGCGAAGCCGACCTGGACCTTCCCGCCGACCCGATCGCGAGCGCGCTCCCGGTGGAGCCGCGCGACATGCATCCGGTAGGGCTCTGGAACGGCGTCTATTACCGCGCCGGATGGTTGCCCCGCGAATACGAGGCTCCTCCCCCGGGCCATGTCTTCAGGAGCATGCGCGCGCTCTTCAACCGCCACGACGACGCCATGCTCGCCGTCGCCGGCCGCGCCTACCAGATCGTCGAATGGGCGCGCACGCATCGCTTCTGCGGCGCCTGCGGGCAGCCGATGGTCCTGCAGCCGGGGGAGCGCGCGATGCGCTGCGCCTGCGGCCACACGGCCTATCCGCGCATCTCGCCGGCGATGATGGTGCTGGTGCGCCGCGGCGAATCGATCCTGCTCGCGCGCAACATCGCCGCGCCCCCCGGACGCATGAGCGCGCTGGCGGGCTTCCTCGAGGCGGGCGAGTCGGTCGAGGAGGCGATCCACCGCGAGGTGCGCGAGGAGGTCGGGCTGGAGGTGAAGGACCTGCGCTACTTCGCGAGCCAGCCGTGGTCTTTTCCCCACTCGCTGATGATCGCCTTCACCGCCGAGTACGCGGGCGGGGAGCTCGTGCTCGACACGCGCGAGATCGTCGAGGCGGCGTGGTTCGGGCCCGGGGACAAGCTGCCCGAGCTATCGCCACGGCAGTCCATTTCTCGAGCGCTCATTGATGCCAATTTGCCGCGTCCCGCGGGTTGAAGCGAAACACGGAGAGCGCGGAGAAGGCACGGAGAGCCACGGAGAAAACCGGATGCATCTGCTTCGTGGCCCCGCGACATCCCCGCACCAATCGAAGATGTTTTTGCTTTTCTCCGTGCTCTCTGTGCTCTCCGTGCTCTCCGTGTTCCGCTTTGGCTTTAGTGTTTTAAAACAAAGCTAAGGCCGCGAGACAAAGGCATTGCCGCGGATGTAGAAGCGCAGCAGCCGCCGCGCCCAATGCCCGGCATAGTCCACGCCGATCCGCGGGCGCTTCACGATCCTGATGGCGCGTTCGTCGGCCGGCGCGGCGATGTAGAGCGAGTCGCTCAGCAGGTCCTGCCCCTGCAGGCGCCCGTCGATGCCCATCGCCTTGCAAAGCAGCCCCGGCCCCTGCGTGCGCAGCTCGATGTTCCGGACCGGCTCCAGCGCACGCAGCAGCACCGCGGAGGCCACGCCTTCGGGCTGCGTCACCACGTTCATGCACCAGTGCATGCCGTAGATGAGGTAGACGTAAGCGTGCCCGGGCGGCCCGAACATCACGCGCGTGCGGTTGGTGAGCCCGCGCGCGGAATGCGCCGCCAGGTCGTGCGGGCCGAGATAAGCCTCGACCTCGACGATGCGCCCCACCCGCTCGACCCCCGCGACGCAATGGACCAGGTGCTTGCCGAGCAGCGCGTGCGCGACCTCGATGGTGTCGCGGTCGTAGAAGGACCGCGGCAGCCTGCCCATCAGCGCGGCGAGTCGTGGACCTCGCGGCTGTCCGCGGGCGCCTCGTCGCGGTCGCGCAGGCCGTAGTCGCGCACGACGCTCGCCACGCGCAACCGGTAGTCCGCGAAGATGCCGCCGCGGCCGCGCGCCTGTGCACCGCGATGCGACTCCACCCGCCGCCACTCGTGGAGCGCCGCCTCGTCGCGCCAGAAGGAGAGCGACACGAACTTGCCCTTCTGCGTGACGCTCTCGAAGCGCTCGACGGAGATGAAGCCGTCGATCCTTTCCAGCTCCGCCTTGAGCTGGCCCGCAAGCGCGAAGTACTCGGGCGCGCGCCCCTCGGCGGGCCACAGCTCGAAGATGACCGCGATCATCGGTCCATTATGGCACCATGCGCGCTCGCTCGACCTCGCACCGGCCCATGCGCTTCCCGTCCCCGCTTCATGGCATCGTGCTCGCCGCCGCCATCGCGATCGCGCCGGCACATGCCGCGCTCTCCGGCGTCTCCGCGTCCGGCTTCGTGGTCACCCACGGTGCGGACATCGACGTGGCGCCCGAGGCGGTCTACCAGGCCTTCGGCCAGGTGCAGCGCTGGTGGAGCCCGCAGCACACCTATTCCGGCAACGCGGACAACCTGCGCGTGCGCCTCGCCGCAGGCGCGTGTTTCTGCGAGAGCTGGGAGCAGAATTCCGTCGAGCACGCGCGCGTCATCTACGCCGTGCGCGATCGCGCCGTGCGCATGCAGGGGGCCTTCGGTCCGCTGCAGGAAATGGCGCTCAACGCCGTGCTCGAGCTGAAGGTCGCGCCGCGCAAGGGTGGCAGCACGTTCACGATGACGTACCGCGTGCGCGGCAGCCCCGATGCGGCGCTCGACAAGCTGGCGCCCGCGGTCGACCGCGTGATGGTGGAGCAGGCGCAGCGGCTGCTGGCGTACATCGACTCCTCGGCGGCGAAGATCCCCAAGCCCGTCGAGGGCACGTTCGACGCGGGCGGCATGCGCCTGCACTACGTGGAGCTCGGGCGCGGCGAGCCGCTGATCCTGCTGCACGACACCGGCGCCTCGGCCGAGGCCACGTGGGTCGCGAGCGGCGCCCTGGCCGCTTTCGCGCAGGGCTTCCGCGCGGTCGCGCTGGATTTTCCCGGCCACGGTGGCAGCGACAAGCCCACCGATCCCGCCCGCTATGGCCGCGACCTGGGCGAGGACGTGCTGCGCTTGATGGATCACCTGAAGCTCGGGCGCGCGCAGCTCGTGGGCTACGGCCTCGGTGCGCAGGTCGCGGCATGGCTCGCGGCGCGCCATCCCGAACGCTTCCAGGCCCTCGTGCTGGCCGGTGGCGGGCCGTTGCGGGAGGGTGCCGCGCCCCGCACCCCGGCGGCATGGCCGGGCGCCGCGGCCATGTCCGAGCTCGCGCTATCCGACGGCGACCTCGCGCGCATCACGCTTCCGACCCTGGGCATCGCCGGCAAGCTCGATCCGGCGCTGCCCGAGCTGATCGCCCTGCGCGCCGTGATGCCGCGGCCTCCACAACTGGCCGCGGTCGAGGAAGCGACCCACGCCAGCACGCCGTCCTCGCCCGATTTCACCAGCACGATCGCGCAATTCCTCCGCGGCCATCCGGTGCAGTAATCCCGGTGGCGTGCAGCCACGGCCAGGGTCAACCTCTGCTGTCCCAGTCCGCCAGCAGCGCCCGGGTCTCCTCCACCGCCACGCGCCACAACGCTTCCATCACCGCATCGGGCTTTTCATAGAGGCCGCCAAAATTCCCATCCCCCAGCAACGCGCGCGCAGCCTTCGGACCCGCCAGGCGCAGCTTCGCGAAGTCCACCATCGGCTGCTGGTGCGTGGGTGTGGCCGCCCCCTTCACGCGGGTGATCGCGAAGCTCTCCATCCAGGACGCGTGCGAGGCCACCGGATCGATTTCCACCACCTTCTTCCACGTGAGCGGCGCATTCCACCAGTTGTGGAAGCGCACCTGCATGTGCGGCTTCTCGGCCATCCACTCCGCGGCCAGGTTCGAGACGGGCTGGTTGCCGCCATGACCGTTCACCACCAGCACGCGGCGGAAGCCGTGCGCCTCGAGGCTCTCGAGCACGTCCCGCACGAGCGCGAGATACGTCTGCAGCCGGATCGTGACGGTGCCCGGGTACGCCATGAACGACGGCGTCGGCCCGTACGCCAGCGCGGGGAAGACCGGCACGCCGAGCGGCTCCGCCGCGTCGATGGCGACCTGCTCCGCAAGGATCGAGTCCACGCACAGGCTGAGATAGGCGTGCTGCTCGGTGCTGCCGAGCGGCAGGACCGCCCGGTCGTCGCGGCGCAGGTATTCCTCCACCTGCATCCAGTTGCAATCGCGAATGCGCATGGCGGCGATGCTACTGCAAGCCGTCCCGGCTGCGCGGGCCGCTCATCGCGCGATCACGCCCCTGGCGCGCAGGGTCTCGTCGATCCACGCATCGTCGTAGGCGTTGCGGCGGATCGCGTCGAGGGTCGCCGCTTCGGCCGCGGCCTTGCGCCGCGACGCCTCCGCAACGGCGCGTGCCTCGGACGGCGCGATGCAGACCACGCCGTCGTCGTCTCCCGCGATAATGTCGCCTGGATGCACCACCATGCCGCCGATGCACACCGCGACGTTGATCTCCCCCGGCCCGTCCTTGTAGGGACCCCGATGGCAAACGCCTCTCGCATAGCAGGGGAAGTCGTCGTCGCGATACGCCGCGGCATCGCGGATGGCGCCGTCGATCACGACGCCCGCGAAGCCGCGCATCCGGGCGACGTTCTTCATGATGTCGCCGAAGAGCGCGCGATCGAGCGCCCCGCCGCCGTCGACCACCAGCACCTGGCCCGGCCCGCCGAGCTGCAGCGCCTTGTGGATCATCAAGTTGTCGCCCGCGCGAACGCGTACCGTGAGGGCGGAACCGAGCAACGGCGTTCCCGGCCGGTGGAACGGAGCGAGCCCCCAGGTTCCCGTCATGCGGTTGAGGTTGTCGCTGATGATCGAGGCGGGGATGCCTTCGAAGAGGCGCACGAGCGCGGCGTCCGTGGTGACGCAGGGAAGGATTCGGAATCCGGTCTGTTCCATGGCGAGGGGGGAATGCGATGGGGAAGCCCAGTGGGCGATGCTAGCCGCGCCGTTGCCCGCGCGGGCATGATCGCGGGCAAGGAAAAAAACCGCCGCCCGGCCGTGGCCGCTCCGTGAGCACGCTCAACGCGAGGGGACAGGGCATCGTGGTCGCGGTGACGGCCGAGCTCGCGCTCGCCGCGGGGTTGAGCCTGGTCGCGGGCGGCATTCGCTACGCGCTGGATCCATGGCTGGGCACGCGCCAGCCCTATACGCCGGCCTTCGGCGCCGTCGCCATTGCCGTCTGGGTGGGTGGCTGGCGCGCGGGCGTGCTGACCGCCATCGCCTCGCAGCTGCTCGCGACCCACTTCTTCCTGCGCCATTCGTCGCCCGAACCCTTCTCCGAAGCCGAGGTGGTGGCGCTCGCCAGCTATTACTTCACGGCGTTGATCGTCGTGTACCTCGGCCACCGCGCGCGCCGCGCGGCGCGGCAGCTCGAGCAGGACGCGCAGCAGAAGGACCTCTTCCTCGCCACGCTCTCGCACGAACTGCGCAACCCGCTGGCGCCCATCGTCTCGGCCGGCCGCATCCTCGAGCGCACCGCGGGCGACGATCCCCGCGCGCGCCGCGCCATCGACATGCTCGAACGCCAGGCCGGGCACATGACACGACTGCTGGACGATCTCCTCGATCTGTCGCGCGTAAGCGGCGGGCGCCTGGAGCTGAAGCCCCGGCCCCTGGACCTGCGGCTGTGCATCCGCGATGCGGCCGAAACGGTCCGCGCCGCCGCCCAGATGAAATCGCAGGCGTTGCGCGCGGAATCCCCGCCCGAGGCGGTGATGACCATGGGCGACCCCACGCGCATCACGCAGATCGTGGGAAACCTGCTCGACAATGCGGTCAAGTATTGCCCCGCGGGAAGCGTGATCGAAGCCACCGCCGAGGCCGCCGGGAAGCAGGTGCGCGTGGTCGTGCGCGACGACGGGCCCGGCATCGACCCCCAGCTGCTGCCCAATATCTTCGACGCCTTCGACAAGGTGCCGGCGCAGTCGTCCCGGCCGGCCAACGGCCTGGGCATCGGGCTATGGCTGGCGCACCGGCTTGCGCGGCTGCACGGCGGCTCGCTCACGGTGGAGAGCGAGCGCGGCGTAGGGACCCAATTTACATTGACGCTGCCCGGCCTCGAAGCGGCGATCCAGGCGCTGGAGGCCGAGGGGCCCCGCGCGGCGACTCGCAGCTAAAGCGGCTGGCGCGTGATGTTCTTCACGACCGTCACGCCGTCGACGGTGGCCGTGGCAATGGCGTGTGCGCCATCCACCCAGCGGATGGAGAGCGTGCCTACGGGCGTGCGCGTGACGCGAGACGGATCGAACGCCACGCCGAAGTAGCCCGGCCCGGTGGTGCGTACCAGGGTGCCGGTGTACGTGTCGCCGGACCAGCTGCCGCCGGGCATGACGAACCACTGCGGCGCGCCATCCGCGCGGTACGTGAACCAGACGCCGAAGAGCGTCTGCCCCTGCTCGTGCAGCGCGAGGCCCCATCCGGACTCGGCGGCGTCCCACCAGAGGTCCCCGAAACTGCCGGTCACGGTGGCGGCATTGCCGAAGGGCTGGCGCGTGAGCGTGCGCGTTTCCGTGGTGCCGCTCACGGTGTACGAGAACGTGGCCTGCCCGGACGACGCGAAGCGCAGCGTGCCGCTTCCCACCCGCGTGCGCACGACAGCCGCGGGATCGAAGGCCGCGGCGAGGCCGTCGGGCCCCCGCGCGGTATAGATATCGCCCGTGAAGGTGGTGTTCGAGCTCCACAGCCCGCCCGGCATCACGAACCACGTGGGATTGCCCTGCGAGTCGTACACGAACCAGGCGGCGAAGAGGGCCGGCCCATGCTGGGTGATGCTCAACCCCCAGCCCGACTGATCCGCGTTCCACCAGAGGTCCGAATAATCGAGCGCGGGCGTGTACGCGGGCACGGCGCTCGCTCCCAGCCACTGCGACAGGCCCGCGTTGTACGCCACATCGAAGCGGCCGTAGAAATCGGTGCCCGGGGCGGTGCAGGAGCCATTGCCGCCGTAGAGCTGGCCCACGAGATAGTGCCCGTTGTCCGTGAAGAGGCCCGAGCCGCTGCTGCCGCCTTCGGTGATGCCCTGCCGCCAGGTGATGCCGTAGAACGTGGACGAGGCCGGCGCCGAGCCGTTGCAGCTGAACTGGCTCGCATTCCCGGCGCGCACGCAGTTCCAGTAGGACGAAACGTTGCCGAAGCTGATCTTGAGGAGGTCGCCGCCCGCCTGGTGCAGGGCCGTGACCGCGGTGCCGTTGCTCTGCAGGGCCACGTTCCAGCCGGCATAGGTGACGCCCGCAGGAGGTTGCGACGCGAGGCGCAGGAAGGCCGTATCCGTGGTGGGCGAGGCGTACAGCAGCGTGCCGCCGCCGAAGGTGGTCTGCAGCGGCGCACGCACGGCGCTATTGCACGCCGTGGAGCGGTAGAACCAGTACGCCTGCACGCTGGATGCGATGGCCTGCGTCGAGACGCAATGGTTGGCCGTGAGGAAGTACGGGATGTAGGTGGTGGTGTCCTTGTCGGCCAGCAGCGTGCCGGTGCAGGCGAAGGTGCTGCCCGTGTCGGTGAAGATGATGCGCGCCACGGCATTGCTCTCGCCGCCCCAGGTGGGGGCCGAGCACACCGCATCCAGGTTGCAGCTCGAGGCGGCCTTCGCGAAGGCGAAATCGTCGCGCGGCGAGGCGACGAGGTGCGAGAGCATGGGCACCGAGAACGCGATCGACTCCGGCGACATGCCCGGCAGCAGCTCCGCTTCGATCACCAGCGTGTCGCCCTCCACGACCGGGGACCAGAAGGTGGCCGCGGCATCGCTCGCATCTCCGGAGGCCGCGTTGCGTGCGAGCGTTTCCCGCACTTCCTGCGCGCTGGCGGCGGCCACGGGGCCTTCCGGTGCGTAGAAGCGCAGCGTGGCGCCGAGCGGCAACGCGCCGATGCGAAGGCCGGCACGAAGCGCGGCGGCACCCGGCGAGGTGATGGTGACGGCGGCCACCCGCGTGCCATCGGCGAGTGCCTGCCACGCGAGGCGCTCCGACACCGCATCGAACGACGCGAGCGCCGGCACATCGCGCGCGAAGCCGACCTGCAACGGCACGCCGATGGCATCGCCCGCGGCAGGCTCGGCGGTGAGCGCCTTGCGAGCAGGCGCCACGAGGGACACCTTGGCGGCCAATGCGAGATCCGCACGCGCGAAGGCGGTGGGACCGGCGGGAAGCTCGGGCTGGACCTGCGGCTCGGCCTGCTGCGCTTGCCCAGGCGACAGCGGCTGCGGCACGGACGGCGCCGCGCCCACGGCGAATACCGCCGCGGCCACGAGGGAGCCGAGAAGAACCCGCAGATGTCGCACTGTGCTCACGCTGGATAAGACCACGGCGCCCAGACGGCCTCGCCCCGCGGCGAGTGCCCGACCGGACGACTTCCCAACGGGGAAAAAGCCTATCCGGTTGACGCTGCGTGAATTTTAACCGCGAGTCGAGCGCAAGCGGGCAGCTTTCAGAGGAATGTCGCGCACTCGCCGACCAACGGCGTCGGCGACGGCATTGGCGATCGCCGCGCCAGTGGGTCCCTGGCCGGCCTCGCCGCTGCCGAGGAAAGGCATCCCGGGGCGGTCCACGATGTGCACCTCCACCGTCTCCGGCACCGCGCCGAAGCGCAGGATGGGATACGTCGCCCAGTCGATCGAGCGCACGCGCGCCGCGTCGAAGGAAACCGCCTCGTAGAGCGTCCAGCTCGCCGATTGCAGGATGGCGCCCTCGATCTGGTTGCGCAGCCCGTCGGGATTGACGACCTGGCCGCTGTCGACCGCCGCCACGGCCCGCACGAGGCGTGCGCGGCCGCTTTCCGCGTCCACGTCGACCTCGCAGGCGATGGCGCAATACGCGGCGAGGTTCTTGTAGCGCGCGAAGGCGAAGCCGCGGCCCCGCCCGCCTTCGGCGCGAACGCCCGGCTTCCAGCCGAAGCGCGATGCCGCGAGCTGGATCACGTCCCGGCCGCGCGCATCCTCGAGATGGCGCAGGCGGAACTCGACCGGATCGGCGCCCGCGGCGATCGCCAGCTCGTCCATGAAGCTTTCGATCGCGAACACGTTGAGGTACGCGCCGAGCGCGCGCAGTGCCGAAATCCGCAGCGGCATCTCGGGGATGAAGTGATGCACCACATGCGCGGACGGGAACGCGTAGAGCGGGATCGCGTTGCGGTCGCCGCCGCCCGCGGGCTGCGGCAGCGGCCTGGGCGGCGCGGGCTTGAATGCCTTCGCCGCATGCTGCCCCGCCAGCAGGTTGCCCGCCGGGCCCGGCCGCATGGAATGCGTGTTGCTCCAGACCCCATAGTCCCAGTCCACGATGCGTCCGCTTGCGTCCATCGCCGCGCGCACCTTCGCCACCATCGCGGGGCCGAAGGGCTCCCACGCGTGCTCCTGCTCGCGCATCCATTGCACGCGAATCGGGCGTCCCGGCACGTGCGACGCGATCAGCGCGGCGTCGCCCGCCGCGTCGTCGGCCGCGTTGTGGCCATAGCAGCCCGCGCCTTCGGCATGGATCACCCGCACCTTCGCGGGCGGCATGCCAAGCAGCTCGGCGATCGCCTGGCGGTCGGGATAGACGCCCTGCGTATGGCTCCAGACGGTGAGCTTGCCCTCCTCGAGGTGCGCCACGGCGCATGCGGGCCCGATGGAGCCGTGGATCTGGTACGGCCGCGTGTAAGCGGCTTCGAATGTGCGCGCCCCGGCCGGCACCGTCGCGCGCTTGTCGTGGATCACGGTGTCCTCGGACTTGAGCCCGAGCACGACGCGCGGCATCGAGGCGGCATCCGGCAGCCGCGTGCTCTCCTGCCATTTCGCCATCTCCGCGAGCGCACGCATCGCCTTCACCGCGGTCCACTCACGCTCGGCCACCACCGCCACGAAATCGCCGTCGCGCACCACCTTCACCACGCCGGGCTGCGACTCCACCGCCCGCGCATCGAGTGCCACGAGCTTTGCGCCGTATCCGGGGGGGCGCACGACGCGCGCGTGCAGCATGCCGGGCAGGCGCAGGTCGTGGACGTAGGCGACGTCGCCCGCGACCTTCCCGGGAATGTCCACGCGCGGGATCGGCCGGTTGACCACGCGATAATCGCGCGGATCGACGAAGCGCGACGCCGGCTTCGCCTGCACGTGCAGCGACAGTCCCGAGGCGAGCTCGCCGTACGCGGCGCGCTGCCCGCCGGGGCCCATCGCGAAGCCGCCGTCGCTGTGCACGCCCTCCACGCCGGTGTTCCAGCGCCGCGCCGCTTCCGCCTCGAGGAGCTCGCGCACCTGCGCCGCGGCATTGCGGATCGCGGTGCCGCTGTCCTGCATGGAGGTCGATCCCGCGGTGAAGCCTTCGTTCGCCGTGGCCTGCGTATCGGCGGTGACGATCGTGAGGCGTTCGAACGGCACGCGCAGCTCTTCGGCCGCGACCTGCAGGAGCGCCGTCTTGATGCCCTGCCCCAGCTCGGCCTTGCCGGTGCAGACGGTGATCGCACCGCCCGCGTCGATGCGGATCCACGAATCGAGGAAAGGTGCAACGCGCAGGCTCCCGGGAAGGCCGTCCGCATCGTGCCCGCCCGGCTGCTGCGCGCGCGCCGCGGGAGAGAGCGCGAAGCTCACCACCAGCGCGCCCGAGCGGCGCAGGAAATCGCGGCGTGCGGGCCTCATGCCTTGGCCGCCCGGCGCACCGCCTTGAGGATGCGCATGTGCGTGCCGCAACGGCACAGGTGGGGTTGCAACGCCGTGCGGATCTGCGCTTCGGTGGGATCGGGATGCGCCCGCAGCAGCGCCTCGGCGCGCACGATCATGCCCGGGATGCAGAAGCCGCACTGCGCGGCCTGCTCCTCGATGAAGGCGCGCTGCACGGCACCCGGCCGCGCCGCCGTGCCCAGGCCTTCGAGCGTGGTGATCCTGCGCCCGCCGAGTGCCGACACCGGCGTCACGCACGAGAAGATCGCCTCGCCGTCGGCGAGCACCGTGCAGGCGCCGCACTGGCCCAGGCCGCAGCCGTACTTGGCGCCGTTGAGATGCAGCTCGTCGCGCAGGACGTAGAGCAGCGGCGTATCCGGCTCGCTGGCGATGTCGTGCACCTGTCCGTTCACGTCCAGTTTCATGGTCTTGAGGAGCCCTTCGCGGGGTCGATTGCGTTGCCACCGGCGGGATAGCGCGCGCCCTCGCCGCCCTTGCGCCGCGCTTCGCGCAGCTCGTGCTCGAGCTGCGCTTCGGTCCACGGCTCGCGGCCGGAGAAGCGCACCCGCAACCACGCGGCGAGCTGCGTGAGCTGGCGATCGTCGAAAGCCCCCTCGAAGGCGGGCATCATCGGTGCGGCTTCGCCCTCCGCGGCGGGCAGCCCGTAGAGGATCACGTTGAAGAGGTCGCGCGGGGATTCGCCGGAGACGCCGATGCTGTGCGGCAGCGCGATGCCGCCGAAGGGCAGCGGCTGCGTGCCGTCGTGGCATTGTGCGCAGGCGCCCGCGTAGATCGTCGCGGCTTCGCTCGAAGTATCCTGCGCCGCGGCCGGTGCGTGCTGGGCCGCATGCGAGCCCATGAGCGTCACGAGGTACGTGGCGATGGCGCGCAAATCTTCCTCGGGGACGTCACCGAGCTCGTCGGTCACGGGCGCCATCGGCCCGCGCGAGACGCCGTGGTCCGCTTGCCAGCCGTGCTTGAGGTACGCCGTCATCTGCGCTTCGGTCCAGGGGACGGGAGCCTGCGAGCGTGCGTTGATTGCGTAGGCGTGCCAGCCCTCGGCCTCGCCGCCGTCCAGCTCGCGCCCGGGCTCCTCCGCACCGGCGGCGTTGCGCGGCGTGTGGCAGCCGCCGCAATGGCCGAGGCCCTCGACGAGGTACGCGCCGCGGTTGTACGCGCGGCTGCGCGCGGGATCGTCGTGATGCGGGCCGGGCTTGAAGTAGAGCTTCTTCCACACGCCCAGCGACGCGCGGATGTTCACGGGGAAGACCAGCTCGTTGTGCGGGTGCGGCGCCTTCACCGGCGTGCGGCTCATGAGGTACGCGTAGATGGCGCGGTCGTCCTCGTCGGTCACGTGCGTGAAGTGGTCGTACGGGAACACCGGGTAGAGGTTGTGCCCGCCGCGATCCACGCCCTCGCGCATCGCGCGGATGAAATCCGTCTCGGTCCACGCGCCGATGCCGCTCTCCACGTCGGGCGTGATGTTGGTCGAGTACACCGTGCCGAAGGCGGTCTTGAACGGCACGCCGCCCGCGTACGACTTGCCGTCGGGACGGGTGTGGCACGTGCGGCAATTGCCCAGTGCCGAGAGCGCCTCGCCGCGCGCGAGGAGCGCCTTGTCCTGCGGGGGCTTCGGTGCGGCCACCTTCGGCGCCCGCGCCTCGGTGCTCGCGCACCCCGCGACGATGAGCGCCGCCGTCATTCCCGCGACCACTTTCGTCATTCCCGCGCGCACTTTCGTCATCCCGGCGCAGGCCGGGATCCAGTTCCCCCTCCTCACGGCGAGATGTACGCGTACCCGCGCGCCTGGTAAGCCATGAGCGAGATCCAGCCATTGCCGACCACCTTCACGGGGGCGACCACGTTCTCCGCCTTCGTCCCCTGCTGCCGGATCGCGAGCGAGCACTGCTCGAAGCCATCCACGCCGGGCGCCTTGCCCATCTCGGCGAGCTTCGCCGCGATCTGCGCCGCGACCGGGCGGTCCTCGGGCTTGATCTTGTCGGCATCGCTCTGTACGAGG
>DATMJE010000354.1:0-2553 GCA_035553995.1 Usitatibacter sp.
TGCCGTTCGGCGTGCACCTGGCGGCTGCGGGCGGCACCCTTGCCGTGATCCTGGGCGTCTCGCTCGCGAAGGTGCTCGAGCTGCGCGCGGGCGGTGGTGCGGCGGTCGCGCGGATGCTGGGTGCGGAGCCGGTGCTGCGCAGCACGCAGGACCCCCTCGAGCGACGGTTCCTCAACGTCGTGGACGAGATGTCGATCGCGGCCGGCACGCGCGTGCCGCAGGTTTTCGTCATGCGCCGGCAGCGCGGCATCAACGCGTTCGCCGCGGGGTACGACATTTCCAGCAGCGCGGTGGTCGTCACGCGCGGCACGCTCGAGCAGCTGAACCGGGACGAGCTGCAGGCCGTGGTCGGCCATGAGCTCAGCCACGTCGTGAACGGGGACATGGCGCTCAACATCCGCATGATCGGCGTGCTCGCGGGGCTGGTGATCATCGGCGCGGCGGGCGCGTTCCTGATGCGCGCCACCGCCCGCTCGCGCGACCTGCGGGCTTCCCCCGTGGCGCTGGCGGGGTTCGGCCTCTATGTCGTGGGCGGCGTGGGTCTCATGGCGAGCCGGCTCATCAAGGCGATGCTGTCGCGGGAGCGCGAGTTCCTCGCCGATGCGGGCGGGGTCCAGTTCACGCGCAATCCCGAGGCGCTCGCCGGCGCGCTCGACCAGATCCGGCGGAACTACTCGTGGGTCGCGCATCTCCACACCGAGGACGTGTCGCATCTCTTCTTCGCCGATGCGCACGGATTCCTGAGCCAGGTCATGTTCGCCACCCATCCCCCGATCGACGCGCGCATCGAGCGCATCGCTCCCGGCTTCGACGCCGGGGACTACGCACGCCGGCGTGCCCCGGGCGCCGACGTGAACCCACGCGACGATCCGCAGGTGCTGCAGGCGGCGCGCGAGGCCATGGGCGGCGAGACGCGCCGGCCGGTCGCGCCGGAATCGATCGCGTGGGGATTGACCGCCTCGCAGGCCATGGCGCTCGTGGGCAACATGCGCGAGCCCGACGTCGCGGGCGCGCACGCCTTCCTCGCCTCGCTGCCGGAGCGCGTGCGGCGCGCGCTCGACGATCCTCCCACCGCGCGCGCGGTGGTGGTGGCGCTCATCCTCGCGCGCGAGGAAGCGGCACGCAGCGGGCAGCTCGCGGCGGTTGAAGCGGCGGCGGGCCCGGAGCTCGCACGAGAGGCGGCGGACATCCAGCCGCTCGTAGCCGCCGTCGCTCCCGAGATGCAGCTACCCGTCGTGGACCTGGCCCTCGGTGCGCTGCGCAAGCTCGATCGCGAGAGCTCCGGGCGCCTGGTGGCCGCACTGCAGGGCCTGCTCGATGCAGGCGGGCGCACCTCGCTCTACCGCTTTGCGTACGTGGCGTTCGTGCGTTCGCAGCTCGAGCCCACCCCTGCGGCGTTGCCATTGCGCTACCGGTCATTGGCGCAGATGCGGGATGCGGCCGGCGCGTTGCTGTCGCTCGTGGCGCATGCGGGCTGTGCCGACGCCGGCACTGCCGACGCCGATTTTGCGCGGGCTTTCGAGGCCGGCGCCGCGGAGGCGGGGCTGGTGGGGCAGGTGGTCGCGTGCCCGCGCGGCGATTGCACGCCGGAGCTCGCTTCGCGCTCGCTCGAAGCCTTGCGGGACCTGGAGCCGCTCGACAAGGCGCGCCTCGTGAAGGGACTCTTCGCCGCGATCACCGCGGACGGCAGGATCCGCCGCGTCGAGGCGGCGCTGCTGCGCATGATCGGCGGCGTGCTCGATTGCCCGCTGCCGCCGCTGCTCTACGGCCTGCCGCGCCCGGGCGCTCGCACGTTCGCGGGACGCGAGCTCGCGTTCTCCGCCTGATGCGGCGCGCAGCCCTCGTGGCCGCCGCGTGCGGCGTGGTCGTGCTGATCCTGGCCGCCGTCGCGATGGCATGGCTGCACCGTTCACTGCCGCAGATCGATGGCGAGGCGAGCGTTCGCGGGCTCGCCGCACCCGTCGACGTGCTGCGCGATGCCGAAGGCGTCCCGCATTTGCTGGCGCAGAGCGAGAACGACGGCTGGTTCGCGATGGGCTACGTGCACGCGCAGGATCGCCTCTGGCAGATGGAATTCCAGCGCCGCGTGGCCCAGGGCCGTCTCGCGGAATTCCTCGGCGAGCGCGCCTTCGAGACCGATCGGCTGATGCGCACGCTCGGCTTCGCGCGGCTGGCCGGGCGCGTGATCGAGCGGCTGGATCCGGCGACGCGTGCGAGCCTCGAGGCTTATTGCGCCGGCATCAACGCGTTCCTCGCCGCGGATCCCGTGCTGCCCGTCGAGTTCCAGGTTTTCCGCATGCGTCCCGAGCCGTGGAAGCCCGCGGACGTGATGGGCTGGCTCTTCGTGATGGGCTGGGACCTCTCGAGCAACTGGCGCCTCGAGCTCACGCGGCTGCGTTTCGCGGCGAAGATCGGCGGCGAACGCACCAACGAGATCGTGCCGCCTTATCCCGGCGACAAGCCGCGGCCGTTGCCCGATTTCAAGGCGCTGTATGCCGAAGTCTCCCCCACGGCCGGGGCACTGCTGGCGCTGTCGCCGCAAACGGAAATGCC
>DATMJE010000355.1:0-3400 GCA_035553995.1 Usitatibacter sp.
CCGCGGGGACCTTGTACCAGTCGTCCTTGCGGAAGCGGCGCATCTGCACCAGCGCCTCGAACGTGCCGCTGCCGGTGCGCAAGGCTTCGAGCGGCAGGCGCTCTTCGGGCGGCAGCTCGGAGGCGAGCTTCACTTCGAGGATGCGCGTCCGGTCTTCGGCCTTCTCGTAGAAGCCGAGGGGCCCGGTACCGCGCTTCAGCGGCGAGAGGAGCTCGATGCCTTGAACCACGCGTCCCACGACGGTGATGTTGCGATCGAGCAGCCGCGGCGCATTGCCGATGATGGCGTAGAGCTCCGAGCCGTTGCCGGAATCGTCGGCGTTGTCGCGTCCCGCGCCCACGACGCCGTAGCAGTGCACGAGCCAGGCGCGGCCGGACTTCGGATCGCGCGCTGCGGCGAAACCGGCGGAGAAGCCGGTTTCCGGCGCATAAGTATCGGAGTCCGGAAGCTTCGTGAAGTCGATTCCCGCCGCGGCGCGCGTGAACTCGGGCTGGATCGTCTTCCTCGCCTCGCCGAGGCTCCGGCGATTGGCCTCGTCCGGATCGCCCCACTGCACGACGTAGTTGTCCTGCACGCGCATGATGGCGAGCCCGTCGAAGTAACCCGCCTTCGCCAGCAGGCGGATATTGGCGACGGTCGCGGGCGCGAACTCGGGCGCCAGCTCGATCACCACACGTCCCTGGGGAATCTGCATGTAAAGCGTGTTCGCCGGATCGAGGGCCCTCCAGTCCGAGGCCGGTGATTGCGCGAGCAGCTCCTTCATGTCCTTCGGGGGCGCCGCGGCCACGGCAGCGGCCGCGAAGAGCGCCGCGGCGATCCAGCCGCGGCTCACCATACGCGGCACCGCTTCCCGCTCACCATCGGCGAGCCGGCCTTGCACGAGAACGCCTTCTCGAATTCCGGCATGTTCACCACCAGCCCGTTCACGCGGTACTTGCCCGGCGAGTGCGGATCGGTGAGCGCCTTCACGCGCAGGTTTTCGGGACGCTGGTTCTCGCACGCCCATTGTGCGTAGCCCACGAAGAAGCGCTGCTCGGGGTTGAGCCCATCGCGATCGACGAGGTTCTTGTCCGCGACCTCGGCCTTCCACGCCATCCACGCGAGGATGAGCCCGCCGATGTCGGCCACGTCCTCGCCCAGCGTGAGCTCGCTGTTGATCCTGATGTCGTCCACGATCACGTACTGCGCGTACTGGTCCACGATGCACTGCGCGCGCGCGGTGAAGGCCTTCGCATCCTCCGCGGTCCACCAATCCTTGAGGTTGCCCTGCGCGTCGAACTTGCGGCCCTCGTCGTCGAAGCCATGGGTGAGCTCGTGGCCGATGGTGCCGCCGGTATCGCCGTAGTTGGGCGCGTCGTCCATCTTCGGGTCGTAGAGCGGCGGCTGCAGCACGCCGGCGGGGAAGTTGATGTCGTTCAGCTGCGCGTCGTAGTAGGCGTTGACGGTCGGCGGAGACATGTGCCACTCGCCGCGGTCGAGCGGCTGGCCGATCTTGGCGAGGTCGCGTTTCGACTCGAACCGCTGCGCCCGCTGCACGTTGCCGAAGAAATCGTCGCGCCGCACCTCGACGCTCGAATAGTCGCGCCACTTGTCCGGATAACCGATCTTGTTCACGATCGTGTCGAGCTTCTCCAGCGCGCGCTTCCTGGTGGCATCGCTCATCCAGGTGAGCGACCGGATGTCGTCGCGCATCGCCTGCTCGATGCGCCGCGTCATGCGCACCGTGTCGTCCTTGAGCTTCGGCGAGAAGGCGCGTGCGACGAATTCCTGCCCGAGCGCTTCGCCCAGCTGCTCGTCGACGAGGGTCACGCAGCGCTTCCAGCGCGGGCGCAGCTCGGGCACGCCTCGCAGCGTCCTGCCGAAGAAATCGAAATTCTCGTTCACGAACGCGGGGGACAGGAAGGGCGAGGATTGCTTCGCCATGTGCCAGCGCAAATACGTCTTGATGTCGTCGAGGCTGCGGTTTTCGATCTCCCGGTCGAACGCCTTGAAGAAGCCGGGCTCGGTCAGGTTGAAGGTGTCGACGCCGGAAAGGCCCAGCGGACCCAGGTAGCCGTCCCAATCGAAGGCCGGGGTGAGCGCCCTCACGGCCTTGCCGTCCATCTTGTGGAAGAGGTTGTACGGATCCCGCTTCTCCACCCGCGTGAGCGAGGCCCTGGCAAGCGCGGTCTCCATCTCCATCACCGTGCCGGCGTTGCGCGCGGCCGCTTGCGGGCCGTCGCCGAGGAGCTGGAAGACGCGCGTCATGTGCGCCACGTACTTGCCGCGAATCTCCTGCGACCTTGCATCGTCCTTCGTGTAGTAGTCGCGGTCTGGCAAGCCGAGGCCGCCCGCGGCGGCGAACGCGATCACGCTGGTCGAGCTCTCGAAGTCCTGGTTCGAGCCGATGCCGAAGAAGAGCTCCCGGTCTCCGGTGTCGAGATGCAGTTCCCCCAGCAGCGCACCGAGGTCGCGCTTGTCCTTCATGCCGTCGATGCGTGCGAGGTAGGGCGCGAGCGGCCGGGCGCCCAGCTTCTCCACCGCGGCTTCGTCCATGCATGCGGCGAAATAGTCGCCGATTTTCTGCTGGGTGGCGTTGCGTCCTTCGGTCCCCTTCGCGAGCGAGTCGAGGATGCCCCAGAGGAATCGCTGGTTGTCCTGGTAGAGCTTGCCGTACACGCTCCAGCTCGACTGGTCGGGCGGAATCGGGTTGTTCCTGAGCCAGCCGCCGCACGCGTACTGGTAGAAGTCGGAGCAGGGATCGGCGGTGCGGTCCATCGACGACACGTCGAGGCCGGGCGTGTAGGGGAAGCTCGTGATGGGTGCGTCCTGCGCGAACGCGCCCGCGGCTGCCGCCGCGAGCATCGCCGCGACGAACCTCCTCGATACTGCTCTTCTTCGCATGGCGCCCTCCGAAAAGAACGCATCTTACAAATTGCGCGTACACCTTGCCGCGATGGGTGTGCCATGGGCCCATCAGCGCCTTTCTCCGGCCTGGGACTGGCGACTATTCTGTAGTTGGGGTGTGAGATCGAGCGCACGATCGGTCGCGCAACTCACTCCGTTCCCTCCTTCGCGAAAGGTTCCCAATGCCCCCTGAATCCCGCAAGGTTCTCGACTCCACCGAGCGCAAGCCGCTCGCTTCCGCCCGCGCCGTCGGGCCCGTGCCGCAGGACGAGCGCTTCGAGGTCACCGTCCGCGTGCGCCGCCGCACGCCGATTTCGAAGCTCGCAGCGGGCGGCCAGCACGCCGCCGAAATGCCGGGGAAGCGCACCTATGTCTCGCGTGAGGAATATGCGGCGCAACACGGCGCCGATCCCGCCGACATCGAGCGCATCGAGCGCTTCGCCCGCGACTACGGCCTGTTCGTCGCCGGCTCGAGCACGGCACGGCGCAGCGTGTTCCTCTCGGGTACCGCGGC
>DATMJE010000356.1:0-44004 GCA_035553995.1 Usitatibacter sp.
CTGCAAGCTACAGAACGATCGTTCTGAGGTCAACCGGCTCGTGCGCCACTACCCCGCGAGATCAATCAAGCCCTGCAGCGCGGCCGCCACCGACTGGATGCGGACCTGCACCCGGTCGCCCTTGAAGCGGAATGCGCGCGCCTGCACCTCGCCATCGCGCGCGAGCCATGCAAACCACACGAGCCCGACGGGTTTCGACTTCGAGCCTCCAGTGGGTCCCGCAATGCCGGTGACGGCGACGGCGACATCCGCATCGCTATTGGCGATCGTGCCCTTCACCATCTCGTGCGCCACCTGCTCGCTCACGGCGCCGCGCATGCGCAGCGTGCGCTGGCGAACGCCGAGCATGTCCTTCTTCGCCTGGTTCGTGTAGGTGACGAACCCGCGATCGAACCACTTCGCGCTGCCGGAGATGCGCGTGATGGCTGCGGACACACCGCCCGCCGTGCATGACTCGGCGGTCGCAATCACCAGCTTGCGCCGCTTGTAGACGCGGCCCAGCCGCCGCGCGATTTCCGTAACGTCTTCCTCTGTCATGCCTGTTCGCCCTCGCGTCCGCGATACCAGTACGTATAGCGTTCTTCGAAGCCGAACCAGCGGTAGAGGTTCCGCGCGGCGACGTTGTCGGCGCCCACCTGCAGGTAGGCGTGGCGGGCGCCGATGTCCCACGCGGTCTTGAGAAGTGTCGAGACGACGGTGCGGGCGTGCCCGCGGCCCCGGGCCTCCTCCTTCGTGACGATGTCGAATATCCCGGCGCACTTCGCCTCGATGATCGTGAGGCCGGTGGCCACGACCCGGCCCTCCTCCTCCACCGCCACCGCGCGCAGGATGAGCGGCGAGCCTTCGAGGCGCGCGCGATGGGACTCGCGATGCTGCGGCGGCGAATCGCGCAGGTCGCCCACCGCCTCGATCCACGAGCCCAGCGACATGATCCGTCCCTGCGCATGGCCGAAGAGGCCTTCGTGGATCCGCGCGTATTCGACCGCCGTGGTTTCGAAGCGGCCGAAGCCGCGGCGCTCGAGCTCGGCATCGAGCTCTCCCGGCTGCGAGAACGGCGTGATGCGGAAGATCATGGGCATGTGCACCGTCCGATAGAGGCGCTCGCAGTGCGCGATCTTCTCGCCGAGCGGCAGGCTGGAGGGATACGGCGCATTCACCGAGCGCGCGCGCTTGGCCTTGCCCGGCAGCATGCGCAGGAGCCACCCGTCGTAGAGGAGCTGGCCGGGCGGCGTGGACGAGTTGAGCCCGAGCTCCTCGATGCGGCGCATGTCGGGGGCGGTCTCGACCGGCTCCGCGTCGTCCACCATTCAGGCCGCCGGCCGCAGGCGCTTGCCGCTCGCGGAATCGAAGAAATAGAGCCGCCCGGGCTTGGCGGCGAATGTGAGCGTCGTGCCCGGCTGCGGCTTCGCGTGACCATCCACGCGGGCCACGATGGCGCTGTCCCCGCAACGGCCGTGGACGAGCGAATCGGCGCCGAGTGCCTCGACGGTCTCCACTTCGAAGCGGAACTCCGGACCTTCACCCGTCGCGGGCCCGAGGTGCTCGGGGCGCACACCCACCGTGATGGCGGCCGGCGCCATCGCGCGCAGCTCCGCCGGAACGGGTACGCGCACGCCACCCGCAAGCGCCACCTCGCCCCCCGCGCGCTCGCCGGGCAGGAAGTTCATCGCCGGCGAACCGATGAACCCCGCGACGAAGAGGCTCGCGGGATCGTCGTAGACCTCGATGGGCCGGCCCACCTGCTCCACCACGCCCGCGTTCATGACGATCATGCGGTCGGCGAGCGTCATCGCCTCGACCTGGTCGTGGGTGACGAAGATGCTCGTCGTGCGCAGCTCGCGGTGGAGCTTCTGGATCTCGAGGCGCATCTGCACGCGCAGCTTGGCATCGAGGTTCGAGAGCGGCTCGTCGAAGAGGAACGCCGCGGGCTCGCGCACGATGGCGCGTCCCATCGCCACGCGCTGGCGCTGTCCGCCCGAAAGCTCGCGCGGCTTGCGCTCGAGCAGCGCGCCCAGCTCGAGGATCTTCGCCGCACGCTCGACGCGCTGCCGGATCTCCTCGCGGGGCATGCCGCGGATGCGCAGGCCGTACGACATGTTGTCGTACACGCTCATGTGGGGATAGAGCGCGTAGTTCTGGAACACCATGGCGATGTTGCGATCCTTCGGCTCGACGTCGTTCACGCGCCGCCCGCCGATCGCGATCTCGCCGGCGGTGATCTGCTCCAGCCCCGCGATCATGCGCAGCAGCGTGGACTTGCCGCAGCCCGAGGGACCGACGATGACGATGAACTCGCCATCCGCGATTTCCACATCCACGCCATGCACGACCTCGAGCTTCTGGTAGCTCTTGCGAACGCCCGCGAGGCGGATGCCGGCCATCGCCTATTTCTCCGTTTCCACGAGGCCCTTCACGAACCATTTCTGCATGAGCACCACCACCAGCGCCGGCGGCAGGAGCGCCAGCATGGCGGTGGCCATGATGAGGTTCCAGTCGTTGGCGGCATCGCCCATCGAGATCATCCGCTTGATGCCGATGACCACGGTGTACATGGATTCGGAGCCCGTGATGAGCAGCGGCCACAGGTACTGGTTCCAGCCGAAGATGAAGAGGATCACGAAGAGGGCGGCCACGTTGGTCTTCGACAGCGGCAGGACCACGTCCCAGAAGAACCGCAGGGGGCCCGCGCCATCCATGCGCGCCGCCTCCGCGAGCTCGTCGGGAATGGTGAGGAAGAACTGGCGGAAGAGGAACGTGGCCGTGGCCGACGCGATGAGCGGCAGCGTGAGCCCGGCGTACGTATCGAGCAGGTTCAGGTCGCTCGCCACCTTGTACGTCGGGATGATGCGCACTTCGATCGGCAGTATCAGTGTCACGAAGATCATCCAGAAGAAGAACCGGCGCAGCGGGAAGCGGAAATAGACGATCGCGAAGGCGGAGAGGATGGAGATCGCGATCTTGCCCACCGCGATGCACACCGCCATCACGAGGCTGTTCAGCAGCATCGTCGAGACCGGCGCGGCCGAGCCCTTCGTCGAGCCCGCGCGCAGCACCTGCGAGTAGTTCTCCAGCAGCTGGTCACCGGGCAGGAGCGGCATCGGCACGGTCACGATCTGGTCGTACGTGAGCGTGGAAGCGACGAAGGTCACGTAGAGCGGGAATGCCACGAGCACGACGCCGGTGAGGAGAATTGCGTGTGCGAGGAAGTCGAGCCAGGGGCGATTCTCGACCATCAATACTGCACCTTCCGTTCGACGAACCGGAACTGCACGACGGTCAGCGCCACCACGATGAACATGAGGATCACCGACTGCGCCGCCGAGCTGCCGAGATCCGCCGCCTTCACGCCGTCGTAGTAGACCTTGTAGACGAGGATCTGCGTGGCGCCCGCGGGCCCGCCCTGCGTGGTCGCGTCGATCACGCCGAAGGTGTCGAAGAACGCGTAGACGATGTTGATCACCAGCAGGAAGAACGTGGTGGGGCTCAGCAGCGGGAAGACGATCGTCCAGAAGCGCCGCATGGGGGTGGCGCCATCGATGGCGGCGGCCTCGATGAGCGAGCGCGGGATGGACTGCAGGCCGGCCAGGAAGAAGAGGAAGTTGTAGCTCACCTGCTTCCACGTGGCCGCGATGACCACCAGCAGCATCGCCTGCTCCGGGTCGAGGATCCAGTTCCAGTCGATGCCGAGCTTCCTCAGGAAGTAGGTGACGATGCCGATCGACGGCGCGAACAGGAACGCCCACAGCACGCCGGCCACGGCCGGGGCCACCGCGTAAGGCCAGATGAGGAGCGTCTTGTACGCGAGCGCGCCGCGCGTCACGCGATCGGCCATCGAGGCGAGCAGCAGCGAGATCACGATGCCGCTCGCCGCCACCAGGAGGCTGAAGACGGCGGTGACCTTGAACGACTCGAGATAGCTGTCGCTCGCGAACAGGTCGGTGAAGTTGCGGAACCACACGAACTGGCTGGACAGGCCGAACGGATCCTGCACCAGGAACGAGTAGTAGACCGCCTGCGCCGCGGGCCAGAAGAAGAAGACCACGGTGACGGCGATCTGCGGCGCCACCAGCGCGTAGGGCAGCCAGCGGGAGCGGAAGACGACGCGCTTTTCCATCCGGAGCGGGAAGGGGCCTTTCGGCCCCTTCCTGGGATCAGCCCTTGCTCGCCGCTTCGAACTTGCGCAGGATCTCGTTGCCGCGCTTCACGGCTTCGTCCAGCGCGGACTTCGCGTCCTTCTTGCCGGCGAACACCGCCTCGAGCTCTTCCTCGATCACTTCGCGTCCCTGCACGTAGTTGCCGAAGCGCAGGCCCTTGGAGTTGGCGGTCGGCGCCTTGTACGTGAGCTGTTTCACCGCCACATCGGCGCCGGGGTTCTTGTCGTAATAGCCGGACTTGCGCGTGAGCTGGTACGCCGCCATCGTGATCGGCACGTAGCCGGTGCTCACGTGCCAGTCCTCCTGCACCTCGGGCCGCGAGAGGAACGCGAAGAATTTCGCCACGCCCTTGTAGGCGTTGTTGGTCTTGCCGGCCATGACCCAGAGCGAGGCGCCGCCGATGATGGAATTCTGCGGGGCACCGGGCACGTCGTCGTAGTACGGCAGGAAATTCACCGACCACTCGAACTTGGCGGTGCGGCGGATGTTGGCCTGCGCACCCGTGGACGACGTGAGCATGGCGCACTCGCCGCTGCCGAACTTGGCCTCGGCCTGGTTCTGGCGGCCGGCGTAGGTGAAGAGGCCGCGCTTGGCGAGGTCACCGAGCATCGTGATGTGGCGCACGTGCAGGGGCGAGTTGAACTTGAACTCGGTGTTCGTGCCGCCCATGCCGTTCTCGTTCGTGCCGATGGGCACGTTGTGCCAGGCGGAGAAGTTCTCGATGTGGGTCCACGCGGGCCACCCCGTGGTGTACACGCACTGCTGGCCGCTCGCCTTGAGCTTCTCGGCCGCGGCGCCGAATTCCTTCCATGTCTTCGGCGGCTTGTTCGGATCGAGCCCCGCTTTCTTGAAGGCATCCTTGTTCACGTAGAACACGACCGTGGAGCTGTTGAAGGGGAACGACAGCATGTTGCCCTTCGAGTCCGTGTAGTAGCCCGCGACCGCCGGCAGGTACGCCTTCGGGTCGAACGGCTCGTCGGCGTCGTGCATCACCTTGGCGACCGGCACGATCGCGCCCTTGGCCGCCATCATGGTGGCCGTGCCGACCTCGAACACCTGCAGGATGTGGGGCGCGTTGCCCGCGCGATAGGCGGCGATCGCGGCGGTCATCGATTCGGGATAGCTTCCCTTGTACGTGGCGACGACCTTGTAATCCTTCTGGCTCGCGTTGAACTTGCTCGCGAGCTCGTTCACCTTGTCGCCCAGCGCGCCGGCCATCGAGTGCCAGAACTGGATCTCGGTCTGCGCGTGTGCGGCGGTGGATGCGAGCCCCAGCGAAGCCAGGGCCGCGATGAAATGCCTGCGGATCATTGTGTCTCCTCTGGATGCGTGGCCGATTCGTTGTATGGTGCCCACGGCCTCGGGCGGGCCAATGGTACAACGATCGGGAAGCGGAGACGATGAGGAGCGCAGGCCGGCCGAGCGCCGGCCCCGCGAGTGGAACCTAGAACAATTCCTTGTTCAGCACCGACTTGATCGAGCCCAGCAGGCTGCGCTTCTCCTCGGTGGAGGGGCCCGCGACTTCCTCGTGCACGATGTACTGCGGCTGCGCACGCGGCGTGCGGACCGGCGTTTGGGCAGGCGAGCGCTGGTTGATCGACGAGCGCTTCACGACATCTTCCCACTTGGTGGGACGGCCGATGAAGTACTTGGCGAACTCCTCCACGGCGTGGTCGTTCATCTCGATCGCGAGCAGGCTGAAGAGGTCCACGTCGAAGCCGCCGACGTTCTTGGTCACGATCTTCATGCGACCGGTCTCGTGGTCGCCCTCGATCTTGCCCTGCACGCGGAAATCGCACTTCACGCGGAAGATCTCGTGCGTGATGACCTTGCGCTCGTTGCGGAACTGCTCGCTCTTGTGCTCGATGTTCGACTGCCAGAGGAAATCCCGGAACTTCTCCATCTCGTCCGGGTTTTTCTTCACGGTGAGGACCTGCTCCGAGCTGCAGCGGAAGGCCACGTGCACCTCGCCGTAGTAGTCCTTGTCGATGAAGTGCTTCGAGCGGAAATCGCAGAAGAAATCCTTGATGACGAGGCCCTCGATCTCGCCCACCCCCGGGATCTCGAACTTGAACGGGCACGGCATCTGCACCACGTTCAGCTGCTTGCCGAGGTCGTTCAGGTACAGGAACGAGCGCCGCAGCGCATGGTCCACGGCGACGGCGCTTGCGCGCAGGCTTTCGGTACGGTCGACATCCTGCGCCTTGACCGCATCGGCCTGTTTCTTGAGATCGTCTAGAAGTCCCACTTGCAGCTCCCTGATATCACGCCTGTTTGCATCGAATCTTAACGTATCATCGAGGCGAAAACCCGAGCCGTGCTGCACCTGTAACGCTTGTAACCATCCCGTATGAAAGCGGTCCTCGCTCTCGACCAGGGCACCACGAGCTCTCGCGCCATTGTGTTCGGACACGATGCGCACGTCATGGGTTCAGCCCAGCAAGAATTCCGCCAGATCTACCCTCGCCCCGGCTGGGTCGAGCACGATCCGGAGGAAATCTGGCGCACGCAGCGCGAAGTGGCGCTGCAAGCCCTTAAGGCCTCGAAAACGGCCGTTTCGGAGCTCGCGGCGATCGGAATCACCAACCAGCGCGAGACCACCCTCGTGTGGGAGCGCGACACGGGCCGTGCCATCGCCCCCGCGATTGTCTGGCAGGACCGACGCACCGCGTCCCGATGTGACGCGTTGCGACAGGCCGGGCACGCCGCGCTTTTCGCGCGCAGGACGGGGCTCGTGCTCGACGCGTATTTCTCCGGCACCAAGCTCGAGTGGATCCTCGACAACGTGCCCGGCGCGCGCGGGCGTGCGGAGCGCGGCGAGCTCGCGTTCGGCACCGTGGATTCCTGGCTCGTGTGGAAGCTCAGCGGCGAGCATGTGACGGATCTCACAAATGCGTCGCGCACGCTGCTCTTCGACATCCACGAGCAGCGCTGGGACGACGAGCTGCTGCAAATCCTTCGCGTTCCGAAAGCGGTCCTGCCGCGCGTCGTCGACTCGAGCGGGGTGGCCGCGCGCACCGTGGGTGGCGAATTCCCGGCCGGCATTCCCATCGCGGGCATCGCCGGCGACCAGCAGGCGGCCCTCTTCGGGCAAGCCTGCCATCGGCCCGGAATGGCGAAGAACACCTACGGCACGGGCTGCTTCCTGCTCATGAACACGGGCGACAAGGCCGCGGTGTCGCGACACCGCCTGGTCTCGACGATCGCGTGGCGGCGCGGCGGCAGCACCACCTACGCGCTCGAGGGCAGCGTCTTCGTCGCGGGTGCCGCGATCCAGTGGCTGCGCGACGGCCTCGGCATCATCGCGAGCGCGGCGGAAGTGAACCCGGTCGCCGCGAGCGTTCCGGACAGCGGCGGCGTGTTCTTCGTGCCTGCGCTGTCGGGGCTGGGCGCGCCGTACTGGGACCCGCACGCGCGCGGCACCATCGTGGGCCTCACGCGCGGCTCCTCGCGCGGGCACCTCGCGCGCGCGGCGCTCGAGTCGATCGCGTTCCAGAGCGCCGAGCTCATCGAGGCGATGACGGCCGATTGCGGCATCGCCGTGAACGAGCTGCGCGTCGACGGCGGTGCAACCGCCTCCGACCTGCTGATGCAGATCCAGGCGGACCTGCTCGGCGTCCCCGTCGTGCGCCCGCGCATCACCGAGACGACGGCGCTGGGTGCCGCGTATCTCGCGGGGCTCGCGACCGGCTTCTGGCGCGACGAGGCGCAGATCGCCGCGCTCTGGGCACGCGAGCGCGTCTTCGAGCCGGCGATGGGGCGCGACGAGGCGCTCTCGCGCCTTGCGCAATGGAAGCGCGCCGTGGAGCGATCGCGCGACTGGGCTACCGGTTCCTAGGCCGGTTCAGCGGGCAGCTCGGCCACGAGGAAGTGCCGGCGGTAGTGCCTGAGCTCCTCGATCGACTCGTACACGTCCGCCAGCGCCTCGTGCTTGCCTTCCTTCGAGAAGGACTGCACCACGTCCGGGCGCCAGCGGCGCGCGAGCTCCTTCAGCGTCGAGACGTCCACGATGCGGTAGTGCAGGTATGCGTCGAAGAGCGGCATGTAGCGCGCCATGAAGCGGCGATCCTGGTGCACCGTGTTGCCGCAGAGGGGTGCCAGGCGCTCGCCCACGACGGGCTTCAGGAACTCGACCAGCCGCGCCTCGACCTGCTCCTCGGTGAAGGTCGAGGCGCGCACCTTGTCGACGAGGCCGGACTTGCCGTGCGTGGATTTGTTCCACGAGTCCATCGCATCGAGCACACTGTCGGGCTGATGCAGCACAAAGACGGGCGCCTCGGCGATGGTGTTCAATTCCGCATCGGTCACCACCATCGCCACCTCGAGGATGCGGTCGCGGTCGGGAACGAGGCCCGACATCTCCATGTCTACCCAGACCAACGGGGTCTTGTCCGGTCCCTGTGCCATAGAATCCTGAACCTTTTCGGGTTGCCGATTGTGTCACGGCGCCCGGCCATCGACCACCAGCTTGAGCGCCCATTCCTTCGCCGTCGTGTTTTCCGCCTTCGTGGCCGCCGCCCTGCTGTGGCGCGCGTGGCTGGGGCTGCGCCAGTCGCGTCACGTCGCGCGCCACCGCGATGTCGTGCCGGCGGAATTCGCCGCGCACATCCCGCTGGAGTCGCACCGCAAGGCCGCGGACTATACGCTCGAAAAGCAGCGCGTGGGCCTCGTGGAGACGCTCGTGGTCGACGGCGCGCTGCTGCTGGCGCTCACGCTCGGCGGCGGGCTTGCGATCGTCGACGCGGCCGCGCACCGCTTCCTGGGCGAGGGCCACCTGCGCGAGCTGGCCACGGTCTACGGCGTGCTCGCGGTGTCCACGCTGGCTTCCGTGCCCTTCGACGCCTGGCGTACGTTCGTCATCGAGGAGCGCTTCGGGTTCAACCGCATGACGCCCGTGCTCTTCGTGGGCGACCTCCTGAAGGGCGCGCTCCTCGCGCTGGCGCTCGGCACGCCGCTGCTCCTCGCGGTGTTCTGGTTCGTGCAGCGCGCGGGCAACCTGTGGTGGCTCTACACCTGGCTCGCCTGGATCGCCTTCACCATGCTCATGGTGACGGTATTCCCGCGCTGGATCGCGCCGCTCTTCAACCGCTTCACGCCGATGGAGGCGGGCGAGCTGCGCGCGCGCATCGAGGCGCTGGTCGCGCGCTGCGGCTTCCATGCCCAGGGGCTCTTCGTGATGGACGGCTCCAAGCGCTCCAGCCACGGCAACGCGTACTTCACCGGCTTCGGCAGGAACAAGCGCATCGTCTTCTTCGACACGCTGATCGAGCGCCTCACGCCGCAGGAGATCGAGGCCGTGCTCGCCCACGAGCTGGGCCACTTCGCCCGCGGGCACATCCCGCGGCTGCTCGCCGTGCGCTTCCTGCTGGCGCTGGTGCTGCTCGCGATCCTCGGCTGGCTGTGGCGCGAGCCGGCCTTCTACGAGGCGCTGCACCTGGATTCGCCGCACATCGGCGCGCTGCTGGCCGGCTTCTCGCTCGTGATCCCGGTCTTCACCTTTCCCTTCCAGCCGCTCGCGAGCCTCATCGCCCGCCGCCAGGAGTTCGAGGCGGATGCCTTCGCCGCCCGCCACGCCTCGGCGGCGGACCTCGCCAGCGCGCTCGCCAAGCTCTATCGCGACAACGCCTCCACGCTCACGCCGGACCCGCTACACTCGCTCGTGTATGATTCGCATCCCCCTGCGGCGATCCGCATCGCCCACCTGCGGGATGCCACTCCCACCTGACGAGGACGCCATGAACGAGCTGGCGCGCAAGAAGTGCAAGCCCTGCGAGGGCGGCGTGGCACCGCTCGGCACGGAGCAGGTGCGCCCCCTCCTGAAGGGCCTCGACGGCTGGGCGCAGGACGGCAAGGCCATCGCGAAGACGTACAAATTCCAGAACTACTACCAGACCATGGCGTTCGTGAACGCCGCGGCCTGGGTCTCGCACCGGGAGGACCACCATCCCGACATGCTCGTGGGCTACAACCAGTGCCGCGTGAGCTACGTGACCCACGCCATCGACGGCCTCTCCGAGAACGACTTCATCTGCGCGGCGAAGCTCGACGCGCTGTTCGAAATCTGATGCGCGAATGACCACCCGGCGCGAGCGCATCGAATCGGTCGTCATCGAGGGACGCGTCGTCGCGGACTTCGGCCGCGAGTTCCTGGTGGAGTTCGCCGACCGCCGTCAGGTCGTCTGCACGCGCAAGGGCAAGCGGCAGGACGCCACCTGCGGCGATTTCGTCGAGGTCCGCATGACCGGCCCCGCGCAGGGCTCGATCGAGCGCATCGGCACCCGCCGCAACCTGCTCTTCCGCAGCGACCAGTGGCGCGAGAAGATGCTCGCCGCCAACGTGGACCAGGTCGTGATCCTGCTGGCGCCCAAGCCGCCGTACAGCGAGGCCTTCCTCAACCTGAGCCTCGTCGCCTGCGAGGCGGCGCGCATTCCGGTGGTGGTCGCGCTGAACAAGAAGGACCTGCCCGAGCACGAGGCGGCGATGAAGCAGCTCGCGCCGTACTCGAAGATCGGCTACACCGTGATCAGCATGTCGGCCAAGTTCGACCCGAGCAACCTCACGCCACATCTCGAAAACAAGGTGACCCTCTTCGTGGGGCAGAGCGGCGTCGGCAAGTCGCGCACCGTGAATGCGCTGGTGCTGAACGACGTGGCGCGCGTGGGCGAGCTCACCGCATCGCGCGATTCCGGCACGCACACCACCACGTTCTCGCGCTTCTACCGGCTCGATCGCGACACCGCGATCATCGACACGCCGGGCTTCCAGTCGTTCGGCCTCTTCCACCTCACCGAGGACCAGATCGGCGAGGCGATCCGCGAGTTCCGCCCGTTCCTCGGCCGCTGCAAGTTCAACGACTGCTCGCACCTGAACGAGCCCGGTTGCGCCGTCATCGAGGCCGCCCAGCGCGGCGAGATCACCGCGCCGCGGCTGTCGTTCTACCAGGTGCTGATCGAGCAGCACCGGGACCTGCACGAGCAGCATCCGGAGTGGTCGAGGGGGTAGAGGCGCAGGGCGCCTTTCCCTACCGGCCCATCATCACCGGTATCCTTCTCCGCCCCCACTGCCGCTTCGCATCGAAGGCCTCGAAACGCCCGGGAATGCGCGTGCCGCAATCGGGGCAGTGCCCCTCCGGCGTGAGCCGGTAACTCTCGATGCGGTGCCAGTCGCGCACCACCAGCGCGGCGCGGCAATTGGGGCAGAATGTCGTGCCGCCCTCGCGGTCGTGCACGTTGCCGGTGTAGACGTAATGCAGGCCCTCTTCCATCGCGATCGCGCGTGAGCGGGTGAGGGTCGAAGCCGGCGTGGGCGCGAGGTCCGTCATCTTGAAGTCGGGATGGAACGCCGTGAAGTGCAGCGGCACGTCAGGGCCGAGCTCGCGGAAGATCCATTGCGACATCGCGCGCACTTCTTCCGGCGAATCGTTCTTCCCCGGGATCAGCAGCGTCGTGATCTCGAACCAGACGTCGGTCTCGTGCTCGAGGTACTTGAGCGTATCGAGCACCGGCTGCAGCTTGGCACCCGTGAGCTTCACGTAGAACTCGTCGGTGAAGCCCTTCAGGTCCACGTTGGCCGCATCCATCACGGCATAGAACTCCTCGCGCGCGCCGGGCGAGATGTAGCCTGCCGTCACCGCGACGTTCTGCACGCCCGCTTCGTGGCACGCACGCGCGGTGTCGATCGCGTACTCGGCGAAGATCACCGGGTCGTTGTACGTGTACGCGACGCTGCGGCATCCCGATTCGGCGGCCGCATCGGCGATCGCTTCGGGCGACGCCTGGTCCATCAACCGGTCCATGTCGCGGGACTTGGAGATGTCCCAGTTCTGGCAATTCGCCACGGCGAGAAACGGCGCGACGTACGAGTGGTCCGGATCCTCGACTTCGAGGTTGTAGACGTGCCCCGAGTATGGAACGCGTTCGATGTGCCGCAGCGGCACGAGGAAGCTCGTCCCGGTTTCATGCCAGACCGGCCGCTCGGGCCGTCCATCGAAGCCGGGATCGAACCGCTTGCGCAGGTACCTCACGATATGGAACCTGCTTTGCGACACCGTGCGTCCCTCGAGTTGCTTGGTCGGCGCCGGAGTGTGGGCGAAAAAAGTCGGAAGCAGGCCGAGATGCAATCCGAGCTCGAAGAGGCCCAGCGCGAGCCGCTCCGACACGGTGAGGCCCACTGCATGGGTCGCCGTCCGGTGACCGTCCCCGGCGATGTAACCTTCGAGGAAGGCCCGGATCACCGGCTCGGGAGCGGCCGTGACGGGAGGAGGGACCTGCTTGTCCGCCGCGCCGCGCCCGCAGAGCGCCTCGAACAACCGGGCGATCGACGTCTGGCCGATTTCGACCGTCGTGGTCGTACGGCGGGGAACGATCGCGGGACAAGCGTGGAAAATCTCGGTAAGCAGGCGGGCGGTCCGTTCGATAAGCTCCTGCTCGTGCGGGCCGAAACAGAAAGACAGCCTGTATGAATTGGGGCGATCGGGAGATCGGGTAATGCAACCTTCCGCGCAAAAGATGCCAAGCAACCATGCGAGGTCCGCTGTCAGCGGCAAGGTCGTGGGAACTCCGCGTCCCTTTTCCCCGCGAAAGCGCAGGTAGCCCTCCTCGATGACGACGCTCATTTCGCGCGGCTGCTCCGTGTCCGCGAGCGCCCCGCGGGCGAGCTGCCCCCGCAGCGTCCTGACATACGCAGGGTGATAGCCCAGAGCGGCACCCAGCTTCGCGGATGTGCCGTCCCGCACCAGCATCTCCGCGAGCTCTGCAGTCGGCATGCGGCGGGGCTTGCCTGCGTGCGCCTCATAGCCGAGCCGCGATAGCCATTCGTGGCTCGAAATCTCGATGGCGGCGCTCGAGGCATGGCGCTTCGGTACGACCAGGTAGTGCTCCGTCGTGAGCTCGCCCGCAGGAATCTTCCTGACCGTGCCGAGGTCGTCGCGGTGGACGGCGAAGATGCCGTGGTTCGGCGTGGCGGATATCGGCGGGCAACAGGCGGCCCTGAGCTTCACCACCTCGCCGCTGTAGGGTCGGGAGAACACCTTCGTCACCGTGGTGCGCTTCGCATCGCGTGTCCAGACCTGGAGGCTGGAAGGAAATCCGACGTTGCCCTCGCCGAGGCCGGTCTTTTCGGGGCACGCGTCGAACAAGTCGGCGATGCGTTTCATCCCTTCGCCCGTGGCGATCCACGTATCGCCAGTGAAGCAGAACTTGCAGGCCAGGTTGCATCCGGCCGTCCCGAACGAAAGCACGGCGCTGCCCGGGAAGAAATGGTTCAGCGGCTTCTTCTCGATGGGATCCACGCAGAAGCCCGAGGAGCGGCCGTACGTGGTGAGCACCATGCGGTCGCCGGAGCGCGCGCGCACGAAGCAGGCGCCGCGCTGGCCTTCGTGCAGGCGGCAGTCGCGCGGGCAGAGGTCGCACTGGATGCGGCCGTCGTCGAGCCTGTGCCACCAGCGCCCGGGATGCAGCGGCCCCTCGAGGGCGTCGTTCACGCGCCCGCTCACTTGAACTTCTCCACCGTGTAGCGCGAAAGCCGGATGCCCGGGTTCCAGAAGTGCCCCGGCAGCCCCGCCTTGCGCCGCAGCTCCGACAGGAACTCGCGCGGGTCCGGGAGGCTTTCCCAAACCTGCGGCAGGAAGGTGGAGCGCAGGTATTCGTATTCGAGGTACACGCCGTCGACGCCCGGACGAAGCTGCGCGGCAGCTTCCGCCTCGGTCGCGACCGCCATGGGCTCGCGCGGCGAGAGCACCGACACCTCGATCTCGAGGCGCGCGCGCTCCGCGGGCGTCACGGGCGGGAAGCGCGGATCCTGGTACGCCGCGGCGCGTGCGTTGTGGGCCACGTCGTCGCCGAGCGGCCGCCGCGGATCGATCGTGCCGATGCAGCCGCGCAGCTCGCCATCGAGCTTGAGCGTCACGAAGCTGGCACCCGTCTCGCGCAGCCACGGCTCGTTCCACGCCCGCGGCCCGGGATCTTCCCCGCGCGCAATGGCATCGCGGGCGATGGCGATGAGCGTCGCACCTCGCGGGTCGTGCTCAGCCATGGGCGGGCTCGCGGAAGGCGAAGGCGCCATACCCCACGACACGCGAGCGGTCCCCCGCCGTGTCGCCGGAGTTGCGCAGGTCCACCTGCTCGGGCTGGAGGTTGCGCTTGCGCGCCACGCGCAGCAGCCCGTTGATCGGCGCGCAGCCGCAGGCTTCCTCCGGCACCAGGGTCGCGTCCATCTCCAGGATGGCGCGCGCCGTGTCGCGATCGCGCACGCAGGCGCGCTCGTACGGAAGATAGTGCGAGAGGTCGGAGCTCACGACGATGAGCGTCTCCTCGCCGCCCCAGAGCATGTCGAGGACCTGCGCCATGCGATCCGGCGCGGCGTCCCCCACCACCAGCGGCACCAGCCTGAAATCGCCCAGCACGGCCTGCAGGAACGGCACGTGCACCTCGAGCGAATGCTCCATCGCGTGGGCATGGTCGCTCACCTCGACGAACGGCAGCACGCGCAGGCTCTCGATCGCCTCGGCATCGAGCTTGACGGTGCCGAGCGGCGAGGCGAACGCGTTCGCGGCGGGCACGGCCACGCCATGGACGTACACGCGGTGCGCGGGCCCCGCGAGCACCACGCGCTTCACGCGCCCGCGCAGGGGCGCGAGGCGCGCGTAGATCGAGGCCGCGATGGGGCCCGAGTAGATGTACCCCGCGTGGGGGGCGATGATCGCCTTGGGCGCTCGTGCCGGCAGCCCATCCGTGGGCACCTCGGCCAGGTAAGCGGCGATTTCCGACGCGAGCCGCGCGCTTTCGGCGGGATAGAAGCTGCCGGCCACGGCAGCGGGACGAATGGCGGACATGGGTCACCTCCGAAGCACGGAGATGGGGCCAGTCTATCGCGTTCTCAACGTTCTCAAGCGAGCACGACGGGCACCTCCAGGCGCCCCGCGCGCTCGTGCCGCGCCACCAGCTTCACCGCCGCGCCCGGCATGGCCCGAACGGTCCATTCGCACTGCCCACGGTCGCCGGTGAGGTCCGTGGATGGCAGGAAAGCCTGCAGGCTGGGCTTGCTGGCACGGCCTTCGAGCTGGCTGCCCTCGACCCGCGGCTTGCCCGTCACGAGCCGCGCCCCCGGGGGCAGCTCGATCTCGTAGACCACGCCGCGCACGACCTTGCGCTCGAGGGCCCGCTTGGTCACGTAGCTCGGCAGGTAGCCGGTGTTGTGCACCGCGAGGCGCAGCCGCCAGGTGTCATCGCCCAGCCGCTCGACATCGGTGCGCAGCAGCTCGAGCTTCGGCAGGGTGAGGGCCTGCCACGTGAGCCACTTCGGGAAGCGCTTCACCTCGCGCTCGCGATACTTCACCGGCGGGTTGCGGAATGCCACGAGCTTGTTCCACCCGCCCAGCTCGACGCGACCCAACTGCGGATGATCGAACGGGTACCACGTGACATACCCCTCCCCGCCCAGCTCGCGGTCGCTCCAGCGCAGGAGCTTCAGATCGTCCTCGGGCGGGTGCTCGCGGTACCAGTCGATGAAGTGATAGCCCTCGATGCCCGCTTCCTTCGCCGGCGCCCAGATCTCGACGGTCCAGAAGAACTGTCCCAGGTGCTCGTAGATCCAGTCGAAGCCGCCGGTGATGACCTGCTTCGGGTGGTACTTGAAGTCGTGGAAGATCGAGATGTTCGGATAGCCCGTGAGCTCGGTGCTCTTGCGCCCGAAGAGCTTGTAGAGCCACAGGTCCTCGGCGGGCATGTTGTCGTCCGGCTCGCTCGAGAAGGGCCGCAGGATGACCCCGCTGTGCGTGTGGAAGCTCACGCCCGCGCCGATGTTCGGGTGCTTCACGATGAAGTCCACCACCGCACGCACTTCGGGCTCCGACGTCGGATAGGGGCCCGCCCCGACCTGCTGGAATTCCTGCCGCCAGCCCGCGGGGAAGTTGCGGTTGAGGTCGAGGCCCTGCTTGTCGCGGTTCAGGCGGATCTGCACGCCGTCGTAACCCTCGAGCGTCCCCTCGGGAATGACGCGCCAGTACTCGCCGCCGGACTCCACCGGATCGCGCGGGATCATGAGCCGCGCGTCCTCAGGATGCGCCTTGTAGTTGCCGTTGGGATCCGGGACGCGCATGGACAGGATGCGCCCGTCGCCATCGACGTCGCCCATGTTCAGCCCCTCGATCGCCTCCTCGTCGAAGGGATAGGGGCGCGTGGAGGAGCGGATGAAGCGCGGCTTGTCCGCGAGCGCCCATTCGGCGCCGTCGGGATTGATGCGCGGGCAGACGTAGACCGCTCGCGTATCCAGCAGGCGCGTGATGTCGGCATCGTTGCCGTAGCCATGCTCCAGCGCGTCGAGGAAGCACAGGCATGCCGTCGAAGCGGTGAGCTCGGCCGCGTGGATGTTGCCGTCCACCCAGAGCGCGGGCTTGTCCTGCGCGGCACCCGTCGCGCGGTTGGTGGCGGTCACGACGAGGATGTCGCGGCCCTCGTGGCTCTTGCCGATGCCCTCCACGCCGAAGAGCTCCGGCTTACGCCGTGCCATCTCCTCCACGAGGGCGCGCAGCTCCGCGTACCGGTAGAACCGGTCGAAATGCATTTCCATGGGTGTTCAGAAGATCCAGAGACGTTCGGTCGGCAGGTCGAGCCAGTACTCGCCCTGTCCCAGCGGCTCGTGCGTGTAGGCGCGCAGGGCGAGGCTCTCCTTGCGGAAGACGTGCTCCCAGCGGTCGCCGAGGAACATCGAGGTGGACAGCGGCATGCGCAGCCGGTTGCCCTCGCCGTTGTCCGCCACGCGCACCTGCTCGAGGCGGATCACGCCCTGCGCCTCGCGTCCCGCCGCGGCTTCGCCGCGCAGGAGGCCCCACAGCGACCAGCCCTGGCCCTGCAAGCGCGCCCGGCCCTCCCGCGCCTCCGCGATCTGGCCCGGCAGGCGGTTGTTGCTGCCCATGAATTCCGCGGTGAAGAGCGTCTGCGGCGCCCCGTACATCTCCTGCGGCGTGCCCTGCTGCTCGATGCGCCCGTTGTTGAGGAGCAGGATGCGGTCCGACATGGCCATGGCTTCGGCCTGGTCGTGGGTGACCACGAGCGCCGAGAGGCCCAGGCGCACGATGAGCTCGCGCAGGAACGCACGCGCTTCCTCGCGCAGCTTGGCGTCGAGGTTCGAGAGCGGCTCGTCGAGCAGGATCACCGGCGGGTTGTAGACCAGCGCCCGCGCGATCGCCACGCGCTGCTGCTGGCCGCCGGAAAGCTGGTGCGGGAAGCGATCGCCGAGATGGCCGAGGCCGAGCTGGTCGAGCACCTTGCGGATGCGCTCGCCGGCTTCGGGCTTCTTCACGTTGCGCAGCTTGAGTCCGTACGCCACGTTGTCGTACACGGTGCGATGCGGCCAGAGCGCGTACGACTGGAAGACCAGCCCCAGGTCGCGCTTCTCGGCGGGCAGCTCGATGTCCTTCTCGCCGTCGAAGACCACGCGCTCGCCGATGCGGATCACGCCCTTGTGCGGCTGCTCCAGGCCCGCCACGGCGCGCAGCAGCGTGGTCTTGCCGCTGCCCGACGGCCCCAGCAGCGACACCACCTCGCCGGGCGCGAGCTGCATCGACACGCCCTTCAGGATCGGGTTGTCGCCATAGCTCAGGTGCAGGTTGTCGACGGTGAGGACGGCCATGGGAGACTCCGCGTCAGTCGCGCAGGCGAACGCCGAAGCGCAGGGCGACCCCGAGGCCGACGCCCACGAGGATCACGTTGATGAGGGAGAGCGCCGCGACGAGATCGATGGCGCCGCCCTGCCACAGCGACACGAGCTGCGCGCCGATCACCTCGGTGCCGGGAGACAGCAGGTACACGGCGGTGGAGTACTCGCGCTCGAAGATCATGAACACCAGCAGCCACGAGCCCAGCAGCCCGTAGCGGATGAGCGGCAGCGTGATGTCACGCGAGACGCGGCCGCGGCTCGCACCGACGCTGCGGCCCGCTTCCTCGAGCTCGGGCGAGACCTGCATCAGCGCCGACGAGATGAGCCGCATGCCGTACGCGAGCCACACGACGGAGTACGCGATCCACACGCTGAAGAGCGTGGAGCGCAGCGGCGTGAGCGGCGGGAAGAACAGGAACACCCAGAGGAACGCGAGGCCCACGAGCAGTCCCGGCACGGCGCGCGGCACCAGGACCAGGTAATCCACGAAGCGCGACCAGCCGTCGTTGCGGCGGTGGGTGGCGAAGCCGATGGCCGTGTAGCACGCGACCGTGATGAGGCCGCCCACGACCCCGATGAGGATCGTGTTGAAGATGCCGCGCATCATCGTCGGCTCGTCGGCGATGCTCTGGAAATGCTCGAGCGTCAGCACCTCCCGCAACGCGACACCCTCGCCCCAGTTGGTGACGAAGGAGCGCAGCGCGATGCCGGACAGCGGCACCACCACCGAGATGAAGATCCACGAGCCGATGAGGCCCGCCGCGAGCCACTTCCAGGGTCCCAGCGGCAGCTCGCGCATGCGGCCCGCCTTGCCCTTGATCGAGGCGTACTTGCGCGCGCTCTTGAGGAGCTGGCGCTGCAGCAGCACCAGCGGGAAGGTGACCGCCACGATGCAGATCGCCACCGCCGCCATGAGATGGTAGGACGGCACGCCCAGCTTGTTGGTGAGCTTGTAGAGGTACGTCGACAGCACGAGGATGCCTTCGGGATCCCCCAGCACCAGCGGCAGGCCGAAGAGCTCGAAGCCGAGGAAGAACACCAGCACCGCCGAGAACAGCAGCGACGGCATGATGAGCGGCAGGCTCACGGTGAGCGCCACGTGGAAGGGCGAGGCACCGCTCACGCGCGCGGCCTCCTCGACATCGGAGCCCAGGTTCTTCAGCGCGGCCGAGGCGTACACGTACACGTTCGGCACATGCGTGAGCCCGGCGATCACGGTCATGCCGAGGATCGAGTAGATCCCCCACGGCGCGCCGCCGAAGATCTCCCGCGTCCACACCGTGTAGAAGCCGACCGGACCCGCCGCGACCACGTAGCCGAACGAAAGCACCATCGGGGAGACGAAGCTCGGCACCAGCAGCAGCGGCTCGATCCAGCGCTTGCCGGCGAGGTCCGTGCGCTCCATCACGAACGCCACCAGCGCGCCCAGCGGCACGGCGATGAGCGTCATGCCGGCCGCGATGAGGAACGAATTCTTCGAGGCCTGCCAGAAATCCGGGTCGGCGAAGATGAAGGCGTAGGCGCCGACGCCCACGGTCTTGCGCGCGTCGAAGAACGGCGCCGTGAGCAGGCTCTGGTAGAGGATCAGCGACAGCGGCGACAGCACCGCCGTCGCGGTCACGAGGATGGTGAGCGCGCGCGGAAACGTCTCGCTGGCGGGAGCGCGCACGCCCGGTGCTCCCGGTTACTTGCCGGCCTGCAGGGTCTGCTTCCAGTGGTTCAGGAAATCGAGACGCTTCTTCTGGTCGAGGTAGCCCACGATCTCGCCGCTCACCGGGATGGGCTTCAACGCGTTGCCGTACTGCTTGCGCAGCGCGCCGGCCGTGTGCTCGCCGGGAATGTCCTCGCGCACGGCGAAGAGCTCCGCCTGGTCGGCGATGATCTTCTGCCCGCGCTGCGACAGGATGTAGTCGACCCAGAGCTTGGCGGCGTTCGGGTCCTTCGCGCCCTTGCCGATGAAGATCACGCGCGACAGCACCAGCGTGTAGTCGCGCGGCACGACGACGCCCAGCGACTGGTCCTTCTTCGCGCGCGTGAAGGCATAGGAGCCCAGCACGTTGTAGCCCAGCAGGTGCTCGCCCGACGAGGTCTTCTCCAGCATGTTGCCGGTGCTGCTGTAGACCCGGTAGCCGGTCTTGCCGAAGCCCTTCACGAGCTCGTCCATGCCGGGGAAATCCTTCTGGTCCTGCACCGCGAACATGAAGCCCACGCCGCTCTTCTCGATGTCGTACGTGGTGACCTTGCCCTTGTACTTCTCGACGTTGGTGTTGATCAGCTTCGCGAACGCGGCGTGGTCCTGCGGCACCTCGCTGGCGGTGACGAGCCGCTTGTTGTAGATGAACACCGCCGGCTCGAACGTGGTGCCGAACGCTTCGTTCTTGTAGTTCGCCCACTGCGGCAGCGCCTTCGCCTCCGGCGAGGTGTAGGCCATCGCGTGGCCCTCGTCGACCAGCTTCACCTGCAGGTCCATGGAGGAGCTCCACATCACGTCCGCACCGCCCTGTCCCGAGGCCTGCTCGGCGATGAAGCGGTTGTAGAGCTCGGTGGAGTTCATGTCGTTGTACTCGACCTTCACGTTCGGGTAGAGCGCGTTGAAGTCGCGGATCAGCGGCTGCGCGGCCTTGGTGTCGAGGGCGCTGTAGATCACGACCTTGCCTTCCTTGTTGGCCCCGGCGATGGTCTGCGCGTAATCGGCGGGATACCCCTGGGGAACGGCTTGCGCGAATGCGACGCCGCTCGCGAACGCCGCGAGTACGGCGATGGTCTTGTGCATGGAATCTCTCTCCTGGAGCGTTGCGGGCGGTTAACGAACGTTCCCGCCTCGGAACGGGGTATTGTAGCCGCTAAGCCCCGTGCAGCGCGGCAGAGAGCAGGAACACGATCAGCCACAGCACGAGCGCGCGCCACAGCAGTCCCTCGAGGCTCGCGAGCGCATCCTCGCGCGCGGGCTCGCCCAGCCCCAGCGCCGGGCGCACCACGAACGCGCCTGCGCGCGGCACCGGCTCCCCGAGCCGCACGCCGAGCGCACCCGCGCCGCTCGCGAGCACGATGCCCTCCTCCGGCTGCAGCCATTGCGCCGCCTGCGAGCGCCAGCAGTAGAGCGCATCCTCGAAGTTGCCGACCACCGCGAAGGCGAACGCCGTCACGCGCTGCGGCACCCAGTCGATCACGTGGAAGGCGCGCGCGGCGAACCAGCCGAAATCGCGCTCGTCGACCTCGACCGAATGCTCCCACGTGCGCGCGGCGCGCAGTGCCAGCGGATAGAGCACGAGGCCGAGCGGCCCCGGCAGCACCAGGTACCAGAAGAGCGGCCCGAACGTGGCGTGGTGGGCCTCGCGCAGCGCGTGCTCCGCGGCGAGCCGCGTGATGGCACCGGCGTCGTCGGTATCGACGGGCTCGCCGCGCCAGAGCGACAGGCGATTGGCGGCGGCGTCCACGTCACCCTCGCGCAATGCTTTCTCCAGCCCGGCGAGCTCCAGCGTCGTGTGCAGGAAGCGCACCGTGGCGTAGAGGACTGCGACCTCGATCAGCCACAGCAGTGCGGGATGGATCGCGGCCGCGAGCGTGCTCACGACGCCCACGGGGACCAGCACCGCGAGCATGACGGCGAACCAGGCGAGGATCCCGGAGTTGCGGTCGCCCGCATTGAGCCGTTTGGACGTGGAAAGCGCCAGCCGCCCATAGAGGGCGAGCAGCGGCTGGCGCTCGCGCAACGGCCAGGCATATTGGGCGACGAGACAGGCGAGGATGGCGAAGAGGCTCACGGCAGGCGGCGATCGTGGATGGCCCGATTATAATGACGCGCTCAAGAACCAAGCCGCCGCGCCGTCCAGGATGCGGCGACCAACCGAGGAGAGAGATTCCATGTTGAAGAAGCTTCTGGCCGGCTGCGCGGCCCTTGCGGTCGCCTTTGCCGCCGCGGCGGAGGACTACCCCACACACACGGTCAGTGTCGTGGTGCCGTTCGCCCCCGGCGGGCCGACCGATACCGTGACACGCCTCATCGGGCAGGCGATGTCGAAGTCGCTGGGGCAGACGATCATCGTCGAGAACGCCGCCGGTGCGGGCGGCACCATCGGGGTGGAGAAGGTCGTGCGCGCGAAGCCCGACGGCTACACGCTGCTGCTGATGCACATCGGCATCTCCACGGCGCCGTCGCTCTACCGCAACCTGCGCTTCGACCCGACGAAGGACCTCGAGCCGATCGGCCTCGTGACCAACGTGCCGATGACGGTGATCGCCAACAAGGACTTCCCGCCGAAGGACATGAAGGAGCTGATCGCCTATGTGAAGACGCACAAGGACAAGGTCACGTACGCGAACGCGGGCGTGGGCGCCGCCTCGCACCTGTGCGGCATGCTGCTCATGACGGCGATCGGCACCGATGTCACGACGGTCCCGTACAAGGGCACGGGTCCCGCGCTGACCGACCTCATGGGCGGCCAGGTCAACTTCATGTGCGACCAGACCACGAACACCACGCCGCAGATCAAGGGCGGCAAGGTGAAGGCTTACGCCGTGACCACGAAGGAGCGGCTCAAGTCGCTGCCCGACGTGCCCACCGCGGACGAAGCCGGGCTCAAGGGCTTCGAGGTGACCGTGTGGCATGGCATCTGGGCGCCGAAGGGGACGCCCAAGCCCGTCATCGAGAAGCTCGTGCAGGCGCTCCAGGCCGCGCTCAAGGATCCGAACGTCGTCCAGCGGTTCGCCGAGCTGGGAACGGAGCCGGTGCCGCAGAACCTCGCCACGCCGCCGGCGCTCGAGGCGCACCTGAAGAGCGAGATCGCGAAGTGGGCGCCGATCATCAAGAAGGCGGGCGTGTACGCCGACTAAGTTTTTACGCCCCTGCGCGAAGGGCCGCCTGCGGGCGGCCCTTTCGTTTGGAGCACGGCCCCGGGATGGTCCCGCGCGCCGCCGAAAAAATGCCCCTCCCCGGTTGGGGGAGGGGCAAACCGCTCTCGGAGGAGAAACGTCGGCGCTCAGGCCGACGCGTTCCTCGTTGCACCAAGCGTGCCAGCGATGCGCTCACGCAGGATCAGGTACTTAGCCGCGCGCGCATTTGCCGGCGAGTAAATCGCGACCGACTTTGGTGCACACAAGGCACCACGATCGGGAAAATGCGTCCGGGCTTAGGATCGCCGGCGGCCGCGCACCGTGGCGAAAAACCTTTCCGTGCGTGCGAGCTCCTGCTCGATGTCCGCACCGGGCGCGAAGGTGGGGCCGAGGCGAACGCGATGCTCGCCCCAGTCGAGGGCTGCCAGCGTCACCGGCACGCCGGCACCGCGGGCGATGTGCAGGAAGCCCGAGCGGAAGCGCACCGAAGGCTTGCGCGTGCCCTGCGGGGCGATCGCGAGAATCAGGCCCGGCACCCGGGAAAATCCGTGCACGGCCTCGGCGACCACCCCGTGGGCGCTCGAGCGGTCCACGGGGACACCGCCCATCCATCGCATCACGGCGCCGAACGGGCCGCGAAAGAGCGTGTGCTTCGCGATGAAGGCGACCCGCAGCTCGAGCGCGAACATCACCGCGGCACCGACGACGAAATCCCAGTTCGAGGTGTGCGGCGCAACCGCGATCACGAACTTCGCGAGATCGGGGACCTCGCCCTCGACGCGGAAATGCATGAGCCGCAGCACGGTGCGGCCCACCCACGCAAGCACGATGTTGCGGCGGCGCGGGACGTGCGGTCCCAGCCGCGGAAGCATCACGCAAACAGTGCCGCTGCGGCCTTGAGGTCGACGTTGCCGCCCGAGAGGATGATGCCCACGCGCTTGCCGCGCACGCCGGCCGCGCCCTCGAGCACCGCCGCCGCCGCGAGCGCGCCCGTCGGCTCGACCACCAGCTTCATGCGCTCCCAGAGGAAGCGCATCGCCTCCACGATCTGCGCATCGGTGACCGTGACGATGTCGTGCACGTTGCGCAGCACGAGGGGGAACGTGATCGCGCCCAGCGACTGCGTACGCGCGCCATCCGCGATGGTCTCGGGGTTTTCCACGCGTTGCAGCGTCCTGGTGCGGAAGGAGCGCGCGGCATCGTCGCCGGCGGCGGGCTCGACGCCGATCACGCGTATGTCCGGCGACAACGCGCGTGCCGCGATCGAGCAACCCGACAGCAGGCCCGCGCCGCCGCACGGCACGAAGAGATAGTCGAGCGGGCCGGTCTCTTCGACCAGCTCCTTTGCCGCCGTGCCCTGACCCGCGATGACCGCCGCGCTGTCGAATGGCGGCACCACCACGGCGCCGGATTCGGCCGCGATCCGCTGGGCCACGGCCTCGCGGCTCTGCCCCGCGGCGCGATCGTAGAAGACCACCTCGGCGCCATAGCCGCGCGTGGCCGCAACCTTCACCGCAGGCGCATCGGCGGGCATGACGATGGTCGCGCGCACGCCGAGGAGCCTGCCCGCGAGCGCCACGGCCTGCGCATGGTTGCCCGAGGAAAAGGCGACCACGCCGCGGCGCCTTTCCTCCGGCGCGAGCATCGACAGCGCGTTATAGGCGCCGCGAAACTTGAAGGCACCCATGCGCTGCAGGTTCTCGCACTTGAAGAACGCATGGCAGCCGCAGCGTGCGTCGAACTGCGACGACGTGACGACGGGCGTGCGATGCGCGACACCGGCCAGCCGCGCGGCGGCGGCCTCGATATCGGCGTAGGTGACCTGTGGGGCGGCGGGTGCGTCGTTCATTCGAGCTTGATGGTGTCCTCGAACGACACCTCGAGCTCGGTGCCGCCGAGCGTGAGCGTCATCTTCGCCGGCAGCGACTCGTTTCCCTTCAGCTTGCCCGAGGCGAGCGCGCGCTCGACGGCCGTCTCGATCTCGCGCTGCGAGTGCACCCCGACCTTCTTCAGGAACACGCGGATGCTCATGTTGAAGACATCGGCATTCATGCGGGCCTCCGGCTACTGCGGCAGCTTGTGGGTGATGAGGGAGAGCGCGTCCTTGAGCGTGTCTTCCGACAGCCCGTTGACGCTCTCGGCGAGGATCTCGGCCTCGGTGGCGACCCGCTCCGGAAGGCTGCGGCTTTCCATCACGGCGACGAACTGGGCGGCCGCGCCGGCGACGCGCAGCAGCTTGGTGCGCTCCGCCATCAGCAGCTCGATCTCGTTGCTTAGCATGTAGCTGTTCGGGTCCTGTCTCGTTGCGGTCATGATCGTTTCCTCGATGCGAACCCCGATTCTACGCGTGCGTCGAAAGCGGCAGGTTCGCCACCAGGTTCTGCGGCTTGAGGCGCAGCGACCGGTCGGGACGGCAGGCCAGCGCGAGCCACACCGGGCGGCCCCGCGCTTCCTCGGCCACCCGCCGCGCATCGCGGAATTCCAGGCGGAAGAGCAGCAACAGGCGCTCGAGATCCGCGCTGTCGACCGCCTCGCCCCGATAGAGCGCGTTCAGGATCGCGGTCGCATCCACGTCGAGCCCGACGTGCCAGCGCCAGCGCTCGTCGGCGACGCGAGGCCGGGGCTCGATCGCGACCGCGACACCCGTCAGGTGCTCGACCCAGCGTGAAAGCACCTCCGCGAGGGCATCGGCGCCCTGCGATCCCACGGTGATGTCGAGCACGAAGGAGAAGAGCTCGTCACGCAGGAAATAGAACGCGGCGTTCTCCGCGTTGAGGATGTCCATCTTCGCCGCGGGCATCTGCGTGCGCTGCTCGCGCAGCAGGCGGCCGACGGCGCCGAAGCCGCCGGTCTCGTGGTAGAGCTCGAGCGTCGCGGCATCCGCCGAAAGAACGCGCCCCGCCTCGGCGCTGACGCGCTGGGGGCGAAACAGCATTTCGCCGGCGCGGCAGAGCCAGGGATCGTCCGTGCCGTCGAGCACGTGACGGACGATCGCCTGCGCGAGGAGGTCCACGAACGGCGGCGCGATATCGACCTGCGGGCGCGCGAAGAGGTCGAGATAGCACGCCTCGATCGTGGGGTGGGCACGCACGCGGTCGCGAAAGCGCAGCAGCTCGCGCCAGTTGTCGCGCGCATCGGCATCCTCGATGTCGTCGACCGTGCTCGCGGCGACCAGCGCGAACGGTTGTGCGGCAAGCCGCGCGTGCATCGCCCGCTCACGTGGTCCGGCCTCGGGCGGCGGCTGCAGCTCCTCGCGGCCCAGGAGCTGCGCGAACCAGGCCTCGGTCGCCACGAGCCGGCCATCGCGGCGCTCGAGCAGGCGATAGCCGCTCGAGGCCCAGAAATCCTGCGCCACGCTAGCCCCGCACGCCGGCGCGGCCGACGATCGACATGAGGGTCTGCGTGCCGGTCGCGCAATGCGTGCGCCTGCCGCCCTTCTCGACGAACGCCTCGATGCGGCAGACCGTGAGCGTGCGGCCGCTGCGGATCACGTCGCCCACGGCGATCGCGCGCTCTCCATCGGCCGCGGCCATCAGGTTGATCTTGAACTCGACGGTGAGGATGCCGGCATCGGGCGCGAACAGCGTGAAGCCCGCGTAGCCGCCCGCGCTGTCGGCGATGGTCGCGATGACGCCGGCGTGGAAGAAGCCGTGCTGCTGCGAAAGCTCGGGGAGAAACGGCAGGGAGATCTCGACATGGCCCGGCTGGACCACGTCGAGCACGGCGCCGATGTGCGCCATGATGCCCTGCCTGGCGAAGCTCTCGCGTGTCCGGCGCTCGTAATCCGCATCGACCGGCTCGAACACGTTTTCCTCTCAGCTTCCCAGCGTCGCGACCTCGGGCAGGGGAAAGCCGTTGAAGTTGCTCGCGTACGCGGTGGTGTACGCCCCGGCGTTCTTGATGAAGATGAAGTCCCCTTCCTGCAAATCCGACGGGAAGAGCTCCTCGCGCATGACCACATCGACGGAATCGCAGGTTGGTCCGGCGACGTTCCACGACACGGGCTCGCTGTCGCGATCGGTGTAGATGTTGTAGCGCAGGCCTTCCGTCGTCTCGATCACACCGCCGAAGACGCCCGCATCCCAGTACATCCAGCGCTGGCCGTTGCGCGTGGCGGTGCCCACGACGCGGCAGATGAAGTAACCGGCGTCGGAGACGAGGTAGCGGCCGGGCTCCGCGATCACGCGGATCTCGGGGCCGAAATGGCGCAGCTCCTTGTTGATCACCTCGGCGATGGTCTCGATCGAGGGGATCGGCTTCACGTGGCGCACCGGATAGCCGCCGCCGAGGTTCAGCAGCCGCGGCTGGAGGCCCACGGCGCGCATCGAGGCGAAGACCTTGCGCGCGCGTTCCATGCCGACGCGCCAGTTCTCCGGATTGAGGCATTGCGAGCCCACGTGGAAGGTGACGCCGGCGAGATCCGCCTTGCAGTCCACCGCCGCCTGGATGAGCTCCGGCACGTCGGTCATGTGCGCGCCGAACTTGCCCGCAAGGGGCCAATCGCTGCCGATGTTGGGCGCGTCGATGCGCATGTACAGCTTCGCATCCGCCTTCACGGACTGGACCTTGCGGATCTCCTCCTCGCTGTCGACCACGTACCACTCGACGCCCTTCGAAGCCGCGTACTCGAGGAACGGGCGCGACTTCATCGGGTTCGAGTAGAAGATTTCCGCCGGCGGCACGCCGATGCCGATGAGGAGGTCCAGCTCCGCGATCGAGGCGATCTCGAAGCCGGCGCCCTCCTGGATGAGGGCCTTCAGGACGCGCGGATCCGGGTTGGCCTTGACGGCGAAGTGCGGGCGCACGCGTGGCAGCGCCGCGCGAAATCGACGCGTCTTGGTGCGGACGATGTCGATGTCGACGAGGAGGACCGGCTTCTTGTAGGGGTGCCTCGCGAGGTACTGCTTGACGCGCGAGAAATCGAGGCTGATCTCTGGGTGGGAATCGAGGGGAAACTCCGGCTGCGGGCGGAGCTTTTTTATCGTGGCGGTACGGGGCATCGAGGTCTCTTGAAAGTGGGCGCGACGAAACACGGCGAACGCTCGCCATTGGTGCCGGCAGACGTGCCGCGGTAGTTCCTCGCTCTTGTCATGATGACCTCCTTGGTTCCCCGTCGAGGGGACTCAAAAGCGCCCGGGACCTCGCCCCGGCGCCGCCCATTGCGTAAAAAATTGCGTCGCAGTATAGGGCAAAAAATGCACCCGGACGGATGAAATTTTTCACTATCCGGCGATTTTGTTTGGCCCTCGCCGCGATAGTTCAAATCTTGGGGAGCGTCACGCCCTTCTGCCCCTGGTATTTGCCGCCGCGATCCCGATAGGAGGTCTCGCAGACCTCGTCGGATTCGAAGAACAGCATCTGGGCCACGCCCTCGTTCGCGTAGATCTTCGCGGGCAGCGGGGTCGTGTTGGAGAATTCCAGCGTCACGTAGCCTTCCCACTCGGGCTCGAGGGGGGTTACGTTCACGATGATCCCGCAATTGTGGACGAATACACCGGCTTCCAGGGCAAAGTTTCCCGCCTCGGGCACGGTCAGGCAGAACACGTCGTGGGTGCCGGGCAGTTCCCGGATGTTCGCAACCTTGTGGTTGCGATAAGTGCCGGTTGTTGGCCTGCCTTTGGACTGCGCGACGATTTCAGGGAAGCGGCGGAAAACCGATCGGTCGCAATTCAGCAGCCGAGCGGCACCGCGGATGGAGCCCGCTTCGTCCAGTGCTGCCCGCACACGCGCGGCCGTGATCTCCAGACGCACGTTGATTTGCCGCGCAACTTCCGCTTGCGCCCGCCGGCGGCTCCCCTCATCTCGACTCCAGGCTCCGCGCATGCGGTCGGAATGTCGCTCACGCTCGGCCGGATCGCTGTATCGGGCGAGAGTCGCCGCGCGAAGCGCCTCGCGCGTGCCGTCGCTCGGACTGCGTCGCGCTTCGATCAGACGGCGGCGAATCGCTTCGTACCGCTCGTCGCGCCAGAAGCTCGAGGCCCGCTCGGCTTGTGCTTGCGCGAAGCGCTCGCGCCAATGCGGATCGAGCGCGCGCCGCGCCAGCGAATCGCGGATGGCCGCGCCATGGGCCGCGGCGTCGAACTCTTCGCCATAGCTCTGTGAGTTGTGCATCCGGATGTGATCACGCGCCAACATCCGCTCGATATTCGCGGGGCGATTATTACGGCGGTCGAAGTCGATGTGATGCCGATGGGTACCGGGAACGTCCGGATAGACGCCGTTACGCAGGTTCCATTCGTCGGCCAGCCGATGAGTGGGGTACAGGTGACCGCTCAGCGGCTGGTACACCATTTCGTAGCCCCGCTTTGGCTCCCGGTAAAGCGGCATCAGCGAATCGCCGGGCCGTAACGCCGCGGCAGCGATCATCAGGCCATCGCGCCGCATGAAGAGATGGTCGGGCGTGGCGTGGATGGTCTCGCCGCTATCGAGCTCCACTTCCAGCAGCGCATCGCGGCCGATGTAGCGTGGGCGGTCGAGAAGCGCCACGATCAACCGGCCGTTCGCACCGATGCTGTAGCCCCGGAAGACCTCGCCGGCGTCGTGGCGATAGGCCATGTCTTCCAGCGTAGGCGCCGTTCCGTCGACGAGGGCCACGCGCGTATCGCCACGGAAGCAGCGCGCGTAGGTCGACTTCCCGAGGCAAACGGTGAGGACGTTCCGGGGAATGCGAAAGTGCTCCACGGTCCGGGCGAGGGCGAAGGAGTTGGGGGGAATAATGCAGACACTCCCCTGGAAGTTGACGAATGATTTCTCATCGAACGCCTTCGGATCCACCACGGTGGAATGGACGTTCGTGAAGATCTTGAATTCGTCCGAGCAGCGCACGTCATAGCCGTAGCTCGACGTGCCGTACGAGACGATCTTGTGGCCGCCCGCGTGCCGCACCTGGCCGGCCTCGAACGGCTCGATCATGCCGTGCTCTGCCGCCATGCGGCGGATCCACTTGTCACTCTTGATGCTCATGCCGTGGCGCCTCCCTGGCGCTGCGCGACCGTGGCGAAGGCCGGGCGCTCGCCTCGCCCCGGCGGAAAACCGGGCGCTGCGTCACCCCGGCGAAGGCCGGACGTGCGTCACCCCGGCGAAGGCCGGGGCCCAATCATTCCTTCAATTGTTCTGGATGACGATCTTCGGGAACACGCTCGACCGATCCTCCGACTGCCGCGCGATGCGGGCCGCGACCTTGCGCGCGATGTCCCGGTAGATGGAGGCGACCGGACCATCCGGATCCGTCACCACGGTGGGCTTGCCGGAATCGGCCTGCTCGCGGATGCGGATATCGAGCGGCAGGCTGCCCAGCAGCTCGATGTCGTAGTCCTTCGCCATCTTCTCGCCCCCGCCCGTGCCGAAGATGTGCTCGGCGTGGCCGCAGTTGGAGCAGATGTGGATGGCCATGTTCTCGACGATGCCGAGGATGGGAATGCCGACCTTCTCGAACATCTTGAGGCCCTTGCGGGCATCGATGAGGGCGATATCCTGGGGCGTGGTGACGATGACCGCGCCCGTGACCGGCACCTTCTGCGCGAGCGTGAGCTGGATGTCGCCCGTGCCCGGGGGCAGGTCCACGACGAGGTAGTCGAGGTCGCGCCACTTGGTTTCGGTGAGCAGCTGCTCCAGCGCCTGCGTGACCATCGGGCCGCGCCAGACCATCGGCGTATCGGCCTCGATGAGGAAGCCCACGCTCATGGCCTGCACGCCGTGGCCTTCCATCGGCTCCATGCTCTTGCCGTCCTTCGACGTGGGCCGGCCGGTGATGCCGAGCATGAGCGGCTGCGACGGGCCGTAGATATCCGCATCGAGCATGCCGACGCTGGCGCCCTCCGCGGCGAGCGCGAGGGCCAGGTTCACCGCGGTGGTGCTCTTGCCCACGCCCCCCTTGCCGGAGGCCACGGCGATGATGTTCTTGATGCCCGGGATGAGCTTCACGCCGCGCTGCACCGAGTGCGGGACGATGCGCGAGTAGACGTTGACGCTCGCGTGGGCCACGCCGGGGATGGCCTTCAGGCGCTCGGACACCTGCGCGCGCACCTTCTCCAGCACGCCGCGCGCGGGATAGCCGAGGGCGACATCGAGCGCCACGCTCTCGCCCTCTATTTTCACGTTCTTGACGGACTTCGACTCGACGAAGTTGCGTCCGGTGACGGAATCGACGAGCTCGGAGAGCGCGGCGAGGACTTCTTTCTCGGTGGGGGCCATGCGGGCGGGGTGCCGATGCGAAAAGCTAACACGGAATCTTAAAGCAATTTGCTATGATCGCGTTGCCTCCCGACCTGCCTTCGATGCCCCGGAAGATTTTCGTCACCACGGCACTGCCGTACGCCAATGGCCCGTTCCACATCGGGCACATCATGGAGTACGTGCAGGCGGACATCTGGGTGCGTTTCCAGCGCCTCCAGGGCCACAAGGTCACCTTCGTCTGTGCCGACGACACCCACGGCGCGCCGATCATGCTCAAGGCCGAGGCCGAGGGCATCACGCCCGAGGAGCTCATCGCGCGGGTGGCCGAGTCCCATCGCCGCGACTACCAGCGCTTCGGCATCAGCTGGGACAACTTCCACTCCACCCACTCGCCGGAGAACCGGGAGCTCGCCACCTCCATCTTCCAGGCCCTCACCCGCAACGGCTTCATCGAGACGAAGACCATCGAGCAGTTCTTCGACCCGGTGAAGGGCATGTTCCTGCCCGACCGCTACATCAAGGGCGAATGCCCGCGCTGCGGGGCGAAGGACCAGTACGGCGACTCGTGCGAGAACTGCGGCGCGGTCTATGCGCCCACCGATCTCAAGAACCCGTATTCGGCGCTCACGGGTGCCACGCCGGTGCTGAAGAAGTCGGACCACTTCTTCTTCCGGCTCTCGGACCCGCGCTGCGTCGAGTTCCTGCGCGAGTGGACGCAGGACGGGCGCCTGCAGCCCGAAGTCGCCAACAAGGTGCGCGAGTGGCTCGATGGCGGCCTGAACGACTGGGACATCACCCGCGACGCCCCCTATTTCGGCATCGAGATACCGGATGCCCCGGGCAAGTATTTCTACGTCTGGCTCGATGCGCCGATCGGCTACCTCGCCTCGCTCAAGAACTACCTCGACCGCAAGGGCCAGGACATCAACAAGTACCTTGGCGACCGCAACGTGGAGCAGGTCCACTTCATCGGCAAGGACATCATCTATTTCCACACGCTCTTCTGGCCGGCGATGCTCAAGTTCTCCGAGCGGAAGGTGTGCGACAACGTCTTCGTCCACGGCTTCCTGCAGCTGTCGGGCGAGAAGATGTCCAAGTCGCGCGGCGTCTCGGTGAGCCCGCAGAAGTACATCGACCTCGGCCTCAACCCGGAGTGGGTGCGCTACTACCTCGCCGCCAAGCTCAATGCCCGCGTCGAGGACCTGGATTTCAACCCGGACGATTTCCTCGCCCGCGTGAATTCGGACCTCGTGGGCAAGTACGTGAACATCGCCTCGCGGGCTGCGGGATTCATCGGCAAGCGCTTCGCCGGCAAGCTTTCGGAAGAGCCGCTGTCCGCGGGGCGCGAGCTCAAGCACAAGATGCGCGGCAACCTGGCCGCGCCCATCACCGACGACGAGCAGGCGCCCGCCATCCTCTTCGAGGTGCGCAGCTTCGCCGATGCCATCGCCGCGGATTACGACGCCCGCGAGTTCGGCAAGGCCATCCGCCAGATCATGTTCCTCGCCGACCGCGTGAACCAGTACGTGGACGAGCAGAAGCCCTGGGAGATCGCCAAGGAATCGGGGCAGGAGGCGGCGCTGCAGTGGTTCTGCACGCTTTACCTCGAGCTCTTCCGCATCCTCACGATCTACCTGAAGCCGGTCCTGCCGCGCGTGGCCGAGGAGGTGGAAGCCTTCCTCGCGCTGCCCAAGCCGCTCACGTGGGAAGACGTGACGAATCCGCTCAAGCCGGGCGCCACCGTGCAGCCGTACCGGCACATCGTCTCCCGCATCGACCCGAAGCAGATCGAGCAGTTGCTGGAAGCGCCGTCGGAAGCGAAGGCGGAGCCGGCGAAGCCCGCGCCGGCCGTGGCCAAGGCCGCTCCCGCAACGGCCCCGGCGGGCGCTGCCGATGCCGACGACTTCAAGCTCGAGCCGGTGGAGCCGCCCAAGCCGCCGGTGCTGCCGCCGCTGGGCGAGACGATCTCGATCGACGACTTCGGCCGCATCGACCTTCGCATCGCACGCATCGTGGACGCGGAGCTGCTCGAAGGCGCGGACAAGCTGCTGAAGCTCACGCTCGACATCGGCCTCGAGACGCGCACCGTCTTCGCGGGCATCCGCTCGGCATACACGCCGAAGGAGCTCGTGGGCCGGCTCACGGTGATGGTCGCGAATCTCTCGCCGCGCAAGATGCGCTTCGGCGAATCGCAGGGGATGGTGCTGGCAGCGGGCGATGGCAGCTCGCTCTACCTGCTCTCGCCGGATACCGGCGCGGTGCCCGGGATGCGCATCAAGTAAAGAAAAAGCCCGCCGGGTTCGCCGGCGGGCTTTCCCGCAAGTGCGCCTTGCGGAGGGTTTCCCCTATTTCCCCTTGTCGCGGTGCCGCCTGTCCTCGCGGCATCGGTGCGTCCCCGGGTTGCTGCTCTCCCGCCCCCCTGTCGCCACATGGTTTCGGCCGCCGGTCGCGTCGGAGTCCAGACCTGCGACGCGGCGACCGATTCCATGATTACGACGGCTAGGATCCCCGAGGTAAAACACTGCCTACGGTTCATCCACACTGCTACTGCTTTTGTGGCGCCCCCCAGCGCCACGAGCCCAATGTATCCGTATTCCGTTAACGTGTGGGAATACAGCTGTAACCATCCCGCCCCGTGCCCCCAAAGTAGAGGAGGCGGGGCCGGTGAAGCACCTCGCGCGAGGCGTGACTATGTCGCTCGCGGTCCGCCAAACACAAAGTATTCATTGGATTTTTTCGCGGCGGCAGCCCTGGCGCAGGGCAGGTGAAGCGGGTTTCAGGATGGTTACGGGTGACACATGCTCATCGCCGTATAAGGATTTTGAGCGGGCGATATGCGTGCGAAACCCCATAAACAAAAAGCCCGCCGACTTTGCCGGCGGGCTTTTCCCACAAGTGCGCCTCGTGGATGTTTCCCCTTGTATCCGCTTTCGCGGTGCCGCCTCTTCGTGCGGCGCTCATTCAGGACTTCTGCTGCGGTGTGGCGCCCCCCGACGCCACGACCGCAATGTATCCCGGTTCCCGCGAGGCGTGGTAATACAGCTGTAACCATCGTGGCGCGACCTCCTAAAATGCGGGATGCCCGATCGCCAGCCCCTCAGCCCGCCGCCTTACAATCTCGACCGCGACCTGCTGGAACGCGAAGTAATCATTGATGTTTTTCGCGCCAGCGGCCCCGGCGGGCAGCACGTGAACCGCACCGAATCCGCATTACGGCTGACACATCTGCCCTCCGGCGTCGTGGTCACCGCGCAGGATTCTCCGTCGCAACACCGCAACCGGGAGATCGCCTTCGAGCGCCTCGCGCGGCGGCTGGAGCGGCTCAACTACGTGCGCCCCGAGCGGGTGCCCACGCGTCCGACCTTCGGCTCGCGCAAGCGCCGGCTGGAGACGAAGAAGCAGGTCGGCGACAAGAAGCGCACGCGCGGAAAGGTGCGTGGCGATGAGTGAGCGCCTCGCACGCCGGCTGGTGATTCGCGGGCTCGTGCAGGGCGTGTGGTACCGCGAGTCGATGCGGCAGGAGGCCGAAGCGCTGGGCGTGGCGGGCTGGGTGCGCAACCGGCTCGATGGCACCGTGGAGGCCCACGTCGAGGGCCCGGGCGAAGCGGTGGACGCGCTGGTGCGCTGGGCCCGCCGGGGCCCCGAGCAAGCGCAGGTCACGGACGTCGAGGTGCACCAGGACGATCCGAACGGCTTCACGCGCTTCGAGAAGCGCGCCACCGGCTAGCCTGGAACCTATCCCTCCGAGAACCCGTACGGATTGGGCTCGCGCCGCTCGCGCTCGTGGCGCGCGAGGGCGAGGTAGCGGTAGATGCCGTGCATGAACTTGCCGTACGGCATCGCGAGGAAGAACGCCATGACGAAGCCGAGGTGCACGGCGAGCGCGACACCGAGCGCCGCCGTATCGCGCAGCACCATCAGCAGGATTCCCGTGGCGCTCACGAGCAGCAGCATCCACAGGAAAGTGGTGTCGAGCGTTGCCTGTGCCGGGTCCGAAAGCCGGGGATCGCGCTGCCGCCGCAGCACCAGCAAGTGCGAGGTCCCGACGATGAGGGCCGCACCGCCGACGGTGCCCAGGAGCACCACGGCGCTCGTGAGCGGGTACGGGGCCTTCAGGCCCAGCGCGTAGTGCTCGAACGTGGCGAGCACCGTCGAGGCGAAGCAGAGCGCGAAGCCGTAGAACGTGAAGTGATGCATCGTGCGCCGCCGGGAGGTGGGCGGGTGCTCGAACCCGCTGCGTACGTAGCAGCCCTCGCCGCCGCCCTCGAGGTTCGCGAGCCGTGCGGCACTCACGGCCGCCGGCAGGGGCGCGAGCGCGCCCTGCCCCAGCGCGCGGCGGAAGCGCACCGCGCTCACCGTCATCGCCACGAGCGCGAAGCCGAACGCGGCGCCGAAGAGGGCCGCCATCAGTCCGTGCGGGAAGATGGCATAGAACGAATACGCGGGCGCCTTCGCCACGAAGAGGCCATCGGGCCCCGCGAGGCGCGCCGCCGCCATCAGGAACGCCGCCAGCGCCAGCGCGAGCAGGATGCCCGTGAAGGTCCCCTGCCGCCGGTAGAGCGCGCCAAAGGCGCGGGGCCACGCATAAGTCTCGTAGGTCGCGAGTCGCACGCGCGCCAGCGACCGCGGGATGTCCACGCCGAACTCGTGCGGCGGCGCGTACTGGCACGCGTAGAGGCAGGCGCCGCAGTGGTGGCAGAGGTTGGCGAGGTAGTCGAGCGCGGGGGCGTCGAAAGCCACGCGCCGCTCCATCGACTGGAACACGGCGCAGTAGCCCTCGCAGTACCGGCACGAGTTGCAGATGCCCATCATGCGGCCGGTATCGGCATGGAGGCGCTCCGTGTCGCCGCGCGCCGCCTCGACGAGCGCTTCGATCGGCGTCATGCCGCGGCCCTCGCCCCCTGGGCCGCATGCATGCCGGCGATGCGCCCGAAGACGGTGCCGATGGTCATGCCGATGCCGGCGAGGTAGCCGCGGCCGAGGATGTTGCCCGCCATGATCTCTCCCGCCGCCCAGAGGTTCGCGAAAGCGCCGCCGCCGGCGGCGAGAACGCGCGCGCGCTCGTCGACCTTCACGCCGAGATAGGTGAACGTGACGCCGGGGCAGAGGGCGAAACCGTAGTACGGCGGCGTATCCAGCGGCCGCGCCCAGTGGCTCTTCACCGGTTCCAGCCCTTCGGTGCGGCAGTCGTCGAGGACCGCGTGATCGAAGCGTCCCGGCCGCGTCGCCGCGTTGAAGCGCGCGACCGTGCGCTCGAGGCCCGGCGCGTCGAGGCCCAGCTTGCCCGCGAGTGCCGCGATGCTGTCGGCGGCTTCGCCCGGGAACACCGGCGGCATGAAGCGGCCGAGCGCCTTCGAATCGATGATCGAGTAAGCGACCTGGCCCGGCTGGCTCGCGACCAGCCGGCCCCAGATCGCATAGCGCTTGGGCCAGAAGTCCTCGCCCTCGTCGTAGAAGCGCTCGCCCTCGCGGTTCACGACGATGCCGAGCGAGACGCAATCGACGCGCGTGACGATGCCGCCGTCGTACGCGGGCGAGCGCGCGTCGACCGCGACCATGTGCCCCTGCTTCGGATCGGCCACCGGCTGCGCGCCCTTCGCGAGCAGCGCCCTGAGGACCTCGCCCTGGTTGAACCGGGTGCCCCGCACCACGAAGTTGTCGGCGACCTCGCCCCAGGCCTCGCGCAGCCATTCCCGGTTCGATTCGAAGCCGCCGGCCGCGGCCACGAACGCTCGCGCCCGCACGCGCTTCAGCGCCCCGCCATGCCGCACGACGAGGGCGCGCACGCGGCCACCTTCCATCTCGAGGTCCTCGACCTGCGACTCGTACGCGATGCGCACGCCGGCGTGGGCCGCGGCGCGGTAATACGCATTCACGAGCGCCTTGCCGCCGCCGAGGAAGAACGCGTTGGTGCGCGAGAGGTGCAGGGTGCCGCCGAGCGCGTGCTGGAAGCGGATGCCGTAGCGCATCATCCAGTCGCGCACGCTCGAAGAGCCGCGAATGGCCATGCGCGCGAGGTGCTCGTCGGTATCGCCGCCGGTCACGCGCGCGAGGTCCTCCCAGTATTCGCGCTCCGGGTAGGCGCCGGTGAGCACGCCCTGCGGCGCCTCGTGCATGCAGCGCATGTTGCGCGTGTGCTGGCTGTTGCCGCCGCGCCACGCCATGGGCGAGCCCTCGAGCAGCAGGACCGAAGCGCCCTCCTCCCGCGCGGTGAGGGCCGCCACGAGTGCCGCGTTGCCGCCGCCCGCGACCACGACGTCGTGCTCGAGCGCCTCGAGGTTCAAGGTCGCGTCAATACTGGTAGCGCCGGAGGCCGCCGTCGACCGCATAGACGACCCCGGTGATGTAGCTCGCGCGCGGCGAGGCGAGGAAGGTCACGAGGTCGGCGAGCTCTTCGGGCTCCCCGTAGCGGCCGACGGGGATCTCGTGCTCCGATTGCCACGCCCGATATTCGGGCGTGTAGTTGCGGCGGATCTGGTCGCTCATGATGCGGCCCGGGGCGACACAGTTCACCGTGATGCCGTGCTTGCCCACCTCGCGCGACAGTCCCTTGGACCACGCCGCGATGCCGGCCTTGGCGCAGAAGGCGCCGTTCACGTTGTCGGGCTCGGACTTTCCGGTGATGTTCACGACGCGCCCCCATCCGGCCTCGACCATCTGCGGCAGGACGCGATTGGTGAGCTGGCGATGGCGCGTGAAGTTGAGCGTGAAGGCCTCCTCCCACTGCTGCTCCGTCGCGTCCTTGCCGAACGCACGGCTGCCGCCCGCGTTGTTGACGAGGATCGTGACGGGACCTACCCCCTGCGCCGCGCCGGCGATCGCCTCGACATAGCCGTCGTCCATCGCGTCGTGCACGACGATGACCGGCTTCGCGCCGCCGTCCTGCTCGATCTCCTGCGCGAGGGATTCCAGCTCCTTCGCACGCCGGCCGCTCACGACCACGCGCACGCCTTCGGCGGCGAGGCCCTTCGCGATCGCGCGCCCGATGCCCGACGAGGCGCCGGTGACGATCGCGTTCCTGCCTTTCAATCCCAGGTCCATTTTTCCTTGCGTTGCTCCGCCGTGCCTTGCTCCGCTGTCTTGCGCCTTGCGCCTTGCGCCCTGCGCCCTGCGCCCCTAGTACACCACCTCGACGTTCTTTTCCTCCAGCCACTGCGCGAGCGAATCGAGCAGGGGCGCCGAAATCTTCACCTTGCACGTGTCGGGCAGGCGGATGTCGCACTCGCCCTTCGCGTTGCGGTAGCGGATCGCCACGTTGCATTTGCCGCCGGCGTATTGCGTGAGCAGCGACTTGAGCTTCGCGGAATCGGCCTGGCCGTTGATGCACAGGCGCAGCAGGCGCGCATGCGCGGCGCGGACCTCGGCCAGGTCCATGAGCTGGTCCGCGGTGATGCGCAGCCCGCCGGAAAACTCGTCGTTGAAGATCTTGCCGCGCACGACCACGACCTGGTCTTCCTGGATGACGGCGCGCTTCTCGTGGAAGAGCTCGCCGAACACGACGACTTCCACGCGCGCCGTGCCGTCGTCGAGCGTGAGGATCGCCATGCGGCCGCGCCGGCCGTTGCGCACGTTGACGCCGTAGATCACGCCCGCGAGGAGGATCGGCTCGTGCTGCGGCTGCAGGTTGGCAAGCGGCGTGCGTGCGAAGCGGCGCAGCTCGTTGCGGTAGGCATTGAACGGGTGGCCGGAGAGATAGAAGCCGAGGCTCTGCTTCTCGTTCACGAGCCGCTCGCGCTCTGCCCAGGGGGCGGCGCGCACCATCTCGAAGGGCTCGGGCTCGCCCGACGCGCCGCCGAAGAGGCTCGTCTGCTGCGCGAAATGCTCGCCACGATCGGCGGCCTCGATGGCGTTACCCAGCGAGGCCAGCATCGCGGCGCGATTCGGCTCGATGCCGTCGAAGGCGCCGGCACGGATGAGCGCCTCCATGGAGCGCCGGTTCACGATGCGGCGGTCGACGCGCCGGCAGAAATCCGCGATGTCGCGGAAAGGCCCTGCCGCCTCGCGCGCGGCGGCGAGATTCTGGATCGCCTGCTCGCCGGTGCCCTTCACCGCGCCGAGGCCATAACGCACGCGCTTCTCATCCAGCGGGATGAAGCGGTACTCCGATGCGTTGATGTCCGGCGGCAGGATCTCGAGGCCGTGCTCGCGCGCATCGTCGTAGAAGACCTGCACCTTGTCCGTATCGCCCATCACGGCCGAGAGGTTCGCCGCCATGAAGGCCGCGAGGTGATGCGCCTTCATGTACGCGGTGTGATAGGCCACCAGCGCGTACGCCGCCGCGTGCGACTTGTTGAAGCCGTAGCCCGCGAACTTCTCCATCAGGTCGAAGATCTCGCCGGCCTTCGATTCGCCGAGGCCGTTCTTCGCCGCACCCTCGCGGAAGATGGCGCGGTGCTTGGCCATCTCCTCGGGCTTCTTCTTGCCCATGGCGCGCCGCAGCAGGTCCGCGCCGCCGAGCGAGTAGCCGCCCAGCACCTGCGCGATCTGCATCACCTGCTCCTGGTACACCATGATCCCGTAGGTGTCGCCGAGGATGGGCTCGAGGCGCGCATCCGGATACACGACCTTCTGCCGGCCGTGCTTGCGCTCGATGAAGTCGGGGATCAGGTCCATCGGCCCCGGGCGGTAGAGGGCCACCAGCGCGATGATCTCCTCGAAGCGGTCGGGCCTGAGCTTCTTGAGGAGGTCCTTCATGCCGCGCGATTCGAGCTGGAAGACGGCGGTGGCCTGCGCCTTCTGCAGCAGCTGGTACGTGGGCTTGTCGTCGAGCGGGACGTCCTCCAGGCGGAACTGCGCATCGCCCAGCCGGTGCACGTAACGCACGGCCCAGTCGAGGATCGTGAGCGTGGTGAGCCCGAGGAAGTCGAACTTGACCAGGCCGACCTTCTCGACATCGTCCTTGTCGAACTGGCTCACCATCGAGGTGGAGCCCTCGGCGCTGTAGAGCGGCGTGAAGTCGGTGAGCTTGCCCGGCGCGATGAGCACGCCGCCCGCATGCATGCCGACGTTGCGCGCGAGGCCTTCGAGGGACCGCGCGAGACCCATGAGCTCGGCGACCTCCTCGTGCTGCTCCATCAATTCCTTGAGCTGCGGCTCGACCGTGAGCGCCTTCTCGAGCGTGATGCCGAGCTCGAACGGGATCAGCTTCGCGATGCGGTCGACCTCGCCATACGGCATCGAGAGCACGCGCCCCACGTCACGCACCACCGCCTTCGCCGCCATGGTGCCGAAGGTGGCGATCTGCGACACGCACTGGCCGCCGTACTTGTCCTTCACGTAGTCGATGACGCGGTCGCGCCCGTCCTGGCAGAAGTCGATGTCGAAGTCCGGCATCGACACGCGCTCGGGATTGAGGAAGCGCTCGAACAGCAGGTCGTAGCGCAGCGGATCGAGGTCGGTGATGCCGAGCGAGAACGCCACCAGCGAGCCCGCGCCCGAGCCGCGGCCCGGCCCCACCGGCACGCCGTGCGTCTTCGCCCAGTTGATGAAGTCCGCGACGATGAGGAAGTAGCCGGGGAAGCCCATCTGGATGATGGTCTTCGTCTCGAACTCGAGCCGCGCGTAGTACCTCTCCTGCGCCTCGAGCCTTGCGCCCTCGTCCGGGTACAGCACCTCGAGACGCCGCCCGAGACCCTCGCTTGCCTTTGCACGCAGATAATCTTCGATCGACTCGCCGTGCGGCGTCGGGAATTCCGGCAGCCGGCTCTTGCCGAGCGTGAACTCGAAGGCACAGCGCCGCGCGATGTGCACCGAATTCTCCAGCGCCTGCGGATAGTCGGCGAAGAGCTCCGCCATCTCCGCCTGCGACTTGAAGTACTGCGAGGCATGGAACTCGCGCGGGCGGCGGTTATCGCCCAGCACGTAGCCCTGCGCGATGCACACGCGCGCCTCGTGCGCGCGGAAATCGCCGGGCCTGATGAACTGGATCGGGTGCGTGGCCACCACCGGCATCGACAGGTCCGAAGCGAGCGCCACGGTGGCCTGGACGAGCGCGTCGTCGCGTTGGCGGTCGACGCGCTGGATCTCGAGGTAGTAGGCATTCGGGAAATCGCGCGCCCAGAGCTCCGCCAGGTCGCGCGCCTGCTGGCGGTTGCCGGAGAGGAGCGCCATCGCGACATCGCCGGCCGCCGCGCCCGCAAGGATGATGAGCCCCTCGCAGCCCTTCAGCCAGTCGCGCCGGACCTCCGCCCGCCCGCGCCAGTGGTTCTCGGCATGCGCCCGCGTGAGGAGATCGCACAAATGGAGGTAGCCCGTGCGATTGCGGCACAGCGCCGCCACGCGATAGGGCTGGTCGCGGTTGCGTTCGTTGGTGATCCAGAGGTCGCAGCCGATAACGGGCTGCACGCCCGCCTGCCGAGCCGCCTCGTGGAACTTGACCGCGCCGAAGACGTTGGAGGCATCGGTGATGCCGAGGGCGGGCATGCCATCGGCCACTGCCGCCGCGACGGCATCGTCGACCCGGGCCATGCCGTCCACGATGGAGTACTCGCTGTGCAGGCGCAGGTGGACGAAGCGGGGGCTGGTCATGCGATCGATGCTTGGGCGACCTCCAATTCTACATTCGCCGGTCCGCGAAAAACTGCCGCAGGAGCGCGCCGCATTCGTCCGCGAGCACGCCGCCTTCGAAGCGGCCGTGGTGGTTCCATGCCGTCAACGCCGGCAGGTCCACGATGCTGCCGCAGGCGCCGGTCTTGGGATCGCGCGTGCCGTAGACGATGCGCCCGATGCGCGCGTGCACCATCGCACCCACGCACATGGCGCAGGGCTCGAGCGTCACGTAGAGCTCGCAGCCCGGCAGGCGGTAATTGCCCTCTGCTGCGGCCGCCTCCCGCAGCGCGACGATCTCCGCGTGCGCCGTCGGGTCGTTCGTGGTGATCGGACGGTTGGAGCCGCGGCCGATGATGCGGCCGTCCCTGACGACCACCGCCCCGACAGGCACTTCGCCCTGCGCCGCGGCGAGGGCCGCGAGACGCAGCGCTTCGCGCATGAACTCATCGGCGGTGGCCATGAGACCCATTGTCCCACGGGGGTGGCCGGCGCCTAGTACTCGAGCCTGGGATACCAGTCCGTCCCACGGCCCGCCGGGGTGAGGTCCAGGATGTTCCAGAGCGGCGTCGGATCGGGCGCGCCGCGGCCGTCTTCGCCCGGATCCTGCGTTCCCGCCAGCTCCGCACCCCAGTAATGACGCACGGCGCCGCCGCGTTTCACCCAGACGTCGAGCGCGGGCCATTCCTCGCCGTCCGCGTCGAGCCCGCGGTAATCGCGCGCGAAGTCGTCGCCCACGATCTGGTAAAAACGCAGGTTGCGCCAGCCGCGTTCGCGCGCAAAGGCCAGTTGCCGCGACACCGGCGAGCGGCCGAAGACGGCGAAGGCGACGCGTTGCTCGATGTCGCGCGCCGGAATGTCCATCGAGCCCAGGAAGGATGTGCACATCGGGCAGGGCCGCTCGCGTTCCGGGCCGAACATCCAGAAGTACGACACGAGCGTGTCGTGCTTGCCGAAAACGTCGCCGAGGCCGACCTCGCGCCCGTCCTCGTCGACGAAGCGATAGTCCCTGACGGCCGGAGCCTCGGGCAGCGCGCGCCGCATCCGGGCGACGCGTTCGATGCGGCGCCGCAGCGCGATCTCTTCGGCCAGCAGCGCCGTCCGTGCCTGCGAATAGGCGGCGCTTTCGCCGGGGTACGGATGGCGCACGCGCCGCGCCAGCGCCGTTGCATCCTCGAGCCCGTCGTTGCCGTCATTTCTCACCTGGACGTTCATGGCACTCTCCCGCGGCGCGTCAATGCCATGCGACGGCCGCGAAAAACGCGAGTTCCCCCGCGGCGCCTGCCATTACGACGGACGGATCGACTCGAAGCGGGCGAGCGCGCGCCGCCTTGCCTCGGCATGATCCACATGGGGTGGCGGGTAATCGACGCCGACGATGCACCCGGCCGCCCGCTGCTCGGCTGCGCTCATGATCCAGGGCGCATGCAGGTGCTTCGACGGCACGCGCGCCAGCTCCGGCACCCAGGCCCGGATGTATTCACCGTCCGGGTCGAACCGCTTCGACTGCGTAACCGGATTGAAGATGCGAAACCAGGGCTGCGCGTCGCTACCCGTGGACGCGCACCATTGCCAGTTGCCCACGTTCGCGGCCTGGTCGTAATCGAGCAGGCGCTCGGCGAACCAGCGCTCGCCGCGGCGCCAGTCGAGGCCGAGGTCCTTCACGAGAAACGAGGCCACCACCATGCGCAAGCGGTTGTGCAGCGTGCCGCGCTTTGCGAGCTCGCGCATCGCCGCATCGACGATGGGGTAGCCGGTTCGCCCCTGCGTCCAGGCTTGCCATCCCGCCTCATCGTCCTCCCACGGCAGCGCGTCGAATTCCCGGCGCCATGCATGATCGACGCTGTCCGGGCGCACGCTCAGCGCCGCGAAATAGAACTCGCGCCAGGCGAGCTCCGAGAGCCATGCCTGCGCGCCCGCCGAGCGCCTGCCGCGGGCGAATCGCACCAGCTCGCGAACGCTGAGCGTGCCGAAGCGCAGGTGCGGCGACAGCCCCGAGGTGGCTTCGCGCGCGGGGAAGTCACGCGACTCGGCATAGCCCGCGATGCGATCCTGGAATCCGGCCCACGCACGGCGCGCACCGGACATACCGGCCTCGATCGGGAGGGCGGCCCGGCGGAAGCCCAGCGAGTCGAGCCCTGGAAGCTCGCCGCCGGGTGCGAGCTGCCCGGGCCGCGGCTCTACCTCGCGCGGGGCCACGTGCTGCGGCGCGAGGCGCGCGAGCCAGGCGCTGCGGTACGGCGTGAACACGGCGTAGGGCTTGCCGGCGGCGGTCAGGATTTCGTCCACCTCGAACACGACCTGGTCCTTGAAGCCGCGCAGCACGATGCCGGATTCCCGCAGCTGCCGGCCCACCGCTTCATCGCGCGCCACGGCATCGGGCTCGTAGTCGCGCGCGACGAAGACCGCTTCGGCACCGAGCGAGCGCGCGAGGCGCGGAATCTCCTCTCGCGCCGCCCCGTGCAACACGTGCAGGCCGCCGCCACGGGCTCGTAATGCGCGGTCCAACTCGGCCACGCAGTCGTGGATGAAGGTTACGCGGGCGTCGTCGCGCGGCAGAGGATCGAGGATCTCCGTATCGAACACGAACGCGCAATGCACGCGATCGTGCGCCGCAAGGGCCGCGGCGAGCGCGGCATGG
>DATMJE010000357.1:0-27644 GCA_035553995.1 Usitatibacter sp.
CCCCGGCATGCTCGTGGTGAACTATCGCAACGAGCCCGTCGGACTGCGCGTGTTCGATCCGGCGAAGCTGGGACCCGACGGCATGCCCGGCGCACAGGCCGACGGCATCCCGGGCGACCTGGCGTATGCGTTGTCGACGCAGGTCACCGACGACAAGAAGACGATCACGCCGATCGTGCGCAGGATCCCGGAGCTCAACAAGAACGACTTCCAGCTCTCGTATACGGCGAAGTCCCTCAACGTCTCGACGGCCACGATGGGCGGCGACCCGTTCACGCCGATGCTGCGCGCCTACACCGGCGACCTGGTGCGGGTGAAGATCCAGGCCGGCGCCGACGAGGAAGAGCACAGCATCGGCATCAACGGCCTCAAGTGGCTGCAGGGCGGCTCGGGCAACGGCAAGGCGCCGAACTCCGGCTGGCGCAACGGCCAGGCCTCGGCGATCTCGGAGCAGTTCACGTTCTCGATCCCGATGACGCCGGTGGACGACACGCTCAAGTACATGGACCAGCGCGACTACCTGTACTCGATCGACACGTCCGTCGAAGGCTGGTGGAACGGCACGTGGGGCATGCTGCGCTCGTACGACAGCGTGAAGCCGGACCTCGCCCTGCTGCCGAGCAACTCGAAGGTGAAGCCCGACCGCATCTACAACAAGGGTTCCTTCAACGGCGTGTGCCCGGTGACCGCCCCGGTGGTGAAGACCTCCGTCATCGCGATCCTGGCCAACGACTTCCTGGCGAAGCCGGATGGCATCACCATCGTCCCGGCCGATCCGGACCTGGCGCTGCAGCACAACGGCGGACCGCTGAATCCCAATGGCGGCACGCTGGTGTACAACTCGCGTCCGACCGTCATCGTGGACAAGCAGGCCCCGCTGCATGACCCGACCGCGGCGCTGTACGTGCGTGCCACGGACCTGGTCCCTGTCGATCCGGCGAACCCGGCGTGCAAGGACACGGCGACGCTGCCGGGCGTGGCGAACGCCGCGTGCAAGGTGCAGCTCAAGCCCGGCCAGAAGGTCGAGCCGCTGATCCTGCGCACGAATGCGGGCGACTGCATGATGGTCACGCTGTACAACCGCCTGCCGGCCGTCATGCCGGACCTGCCGGTGTACGGCAACCTGCAGGGCGTGGTGAAGCGCGACCACAACGTGAGCAACAACGGCGTGGACATCGGCTCCACCACGTTCGACAACAACCTCATCCGTCCGTCGGGCTATGTCGGCCTGCATCCGCAGCTCGTCGCGGTGGACGTGGTGCAGCACGACGGCATGAACGTGGGCACGAACTTCACCCAGACCGTGCCGCCGGTCGATGCCACGGGCGCGGTGTCCAGCCGCACGTACCGCTGGTACGCGGGCGACATCTCGTTCACCACGCCGAAGAGCGCGACCGTGACCCTCGTGGGCACGCCGATCGAGTTCGGCGGCTCGAGCCTCATGCCGGCGGACAAGGTGAAGCAGGGCCAGAAGTCGCTGGTCGGCGGTCTCGTGGTGTTGCCGCAAGGCTCCACGGTGGTCGAGGATGCCGGGCAGCATGCGCAGGCCTCGGTGAGTTTCGAGGGCAAGACCGTGCGCGACATGATGGTCGTGATGACCAAGAACCTGAACACGCGCTACGCGGATGGCTCGCCGATCGAGCACCTCAACGGCGAGGGCGTGGGCATTCCGGAGGACGCGCAGGACAACACGGCGATGGCGCTCAACTACGGCATCGAGCCGATGTGGATGCGCTTCAGCGTGAAGCCCAACGCGGCGTTCGGCGGTGCCGGCTGCGCGCCGCACGTGGGCGGCGCGATCGTGAAGGGCCCGTGCTATGGCGCTGCCGACGCGCACCTCGCGTACAGCAACCAGCTCACGGGCGGCGCGGATCCGCAGACGCCGGTGTTCACCGCGGCGCCGGGCCAGGAAGTGCGCATGCACGTGGCCCTGCCGCACAGCACCGGCCGTGGCAGCACGTGGAGCATCGACGGCCACGTCTGGCAGCGCGACCCGTACGTGTGTCCCGCGGACTCGCGCAACGGCCTGCTGGGCGCCTGCGGCATGACCTCGATCGCCTCGCAGCGTATCGGCAACAACCCGCAGGGCTTCGCGCAGGGCGGCCAGGAAAGCCTCACCGGTGGCCAGCACTACACGTTCCTCCTGCCCAGCGCGGGCGGCGGCAACGGCATCCGCGGCGACTACCTGTTCCGCGACCAGGCGTCGTTCGGCAACGCGAGCGGCATTTGGGGAATCCTCCGGGTGCAGTAAGGTAGATGTACGGCGGGCGGGGCGGCCTCGGGCCGCCCCGTCGCTTTTTCGGAGACCGGAATGAAGGCATTGGGATATTTGCGTACGGGCCTCGCGCTCATGACGGCTGCAGCCGGCATCGCGCTGGCGCAGCAGGCACCGGCGGCGGCCGGCAACGAAGACCGTCACTACAGCCGCGAAGGGCTGTCGATCGATTTCAACGCTCGTCCCGTCCCCGGCGCGGGCAAGACGCTGCGCGAGGGACAGCTCGCGGAGATCGAGTTCCGCATCACGGAGGAGACGACCGGCAACCCGGTGCGCTCGAACGTGCCCTCGGCGTGGATGGATATCGCCCAGGGCATCCGGGGCGGGCCCGCCGGCCAGCAGCAGACCTGCCGCGAGAAGGTGGCGCTCTACCTCAAGGGCGTGGTCGGCATGCGCCCGATGGTGGACCTCAACAGCTACTACGTGGTCCTGATGAACGAGGAGCCCAGCCTCACGGTGATCGATCCGCTGGTCTCGATGGCGGGGACCACGAGCACGCTCGCCACGATCGCGCTCAAGTCGCGCGGCGTGGACTGGGTCTCGCAGCCGCTCACGAAGTCGCTGTACGTGACCGAGCCGAAATCGGGCCACGTCCAGGTCATCGACACGGAAACCTTCAAGGTCACGGCGACGATTCCGGCGGGGATCGCGCCCGCGCGCGCCGCCTTGCAGCCGGACGGACGCTTCGTCTGGGTCGGCAACAACGATCCGAAGGGCGGCGGCGTGACCGTCATCGACACCGCAACCCAGCGCAGCGTGGGCTACGTCGCGACCGGCCGCGGCCATCACGAGATCGCCTTCACGCCCGACAGCGCGCGCGTGTTCGTGACCAACCGCGATGGCGGCACGGTGACCGTGATCGATGCAGCCTCGCGGAAGAAGCTGCTCGAGGTGAGGACCGGCGCGCTGCCCATCTCCGTCGCGGTATCCACGCGCTCCGGCAACGCCTATGTCGCGGACGGCCGCGAAGGCAAGGTCACGGTGCTCGATGGCAGGACGGGCGCCATGTTGCACACGGTCAAGCTCAAGCCCGGCCTGGGCCCGCTGCGCTTCACGCAGGATGGCCGCTATGCGTTCGCCATCAACGCCGACGATGCGAAGGTCTACGTGATCGACGCCTCGAACGATGCGCTGGTGCACGAGATCGAGGTCGAGCCGAAGCCTTTCCAGCTCGTCTTCACGCGCAACTTCGCCTACGTGCGCAGCCTCGCCAGCGAGCGCGTGACGATGGTCAACCTGGCGACCATCGGCGCGGGCAAGAATCCGATCGTGCAGAAATTCAACGCCGGCAGCACCCCGCCCGGGCGAGTGGACGACCTCGTCATCGCCGATACCCTCGTTGCCGGCACCAGCGAGGCCGCCATGCTCGTGGTGAATCCCGCCGAGAACGCGACCTACTTCTACATGGAAGGCATGAACTCGGCAGCGAGCGACTACCAGGCGCGCGGATCGCACGCGCGCGCGGTGATGGTGGTGGACCGCGGCCTGAAGGAAGTCGAGCCGGGCCTCTATCGCGGCATCGTCCGCCTTCCCGCGCCGGGCCGCTACGACGTGGGCCTGCTGCTCGATTCGCCCCGCGTGGTGCATTGCTTCACCACGGTGGTCGAGGCGGACCCGGCGCTGGTGGCCAAGAGGGGCGAGACCCACATCGAATATCTTGCGGGCGAGGGCATCGGCAAGCCGGGCGAAAAGCGCCTCGTGCGCTTCCGCCTCACCGACGCGGTGACCGGCGCGCCGCGCAAGGGCCTTGCCGACGTGCGCGTGGTGAGCTTCCTCGCGCCCAACCGCGAGCGCCGCGAGGTCATCGCACGCGAGACGGACGCAGGTGTGTACGAAGCGGAGGTGCCTCTTACGGAACAGGGGGCATACTACGTGCAGGCTGCGTCGGCAAGCGCCCGATTCGGCCTGAACGACCTGCCGCACCTGACCATTCGCGTGAACCGGAGCGCTTCATGAGATTCCAACTGCACCGCATCATCGCTGCCCTTTGCTGCGCCGTCTTCGCCGCGGGTTCATTCGCGCACGACCACGCGGGCCACGAGATGCACGAGCGGCAGGCCGCCCAGCCCGCTCCCAAGCCGGGTGCAGCGCAGGTCTCGCTCACGGACACGGCGCTCCTCGACCAGGACGGCAAGCCGCGCACGATGAAAAGCGACGTGGTCGGCGATCGCATCGTCGTGGTGGATTTCATCTACACCACGTGCACGACCATCTGCCCGGTGATCTCGGCCACCTTCGCCGACGTGCAAAAACGCCTCGGCGATTCCATGGGTCGTGACGTGGGCCTGGTGTCGATCAGCGTCGATCCCGCGCGCGATACGCCTGCCGCGCTCAAGGAATATGGCGAGAAGGTCGGCGCCCGGGCCGGATGGACGTGGCTCACGGGAAAGCCGCAGGACGTGGACGTGGTGCTCAAGGGGCTCGGCGCTTACGTGGCGTCCCCGGACCAGCATCCCTCGATGGTGCTGGTCGGCGACGGCCGCACGGGCCAGTGGACGCGCTTCTTCGGCTTCCCGAGCGCGGCGCAGATCGTGGCTCGCGTGAACGAGCTCAAGGGCGCGCGCAAATCCGCACAGGCCGAGCCGGTGGCGAAGCTGCAGCCCGTGGCGGCGAGGCTCGAGCCCGTCGCCGCCAATGCCGCGACCGGAAACAAGGGTCGCGATTACTTCACGGACACGCCGCTCGTGGCGCAGGACGGCCGCAAGATGCGCTTCTATTCCGACGTGCTCGCGGGCCACATCGTCCTGATCAACTTCATGTATGCGAGCTGCAAGGACGCGTGCCCGCTCATCACGGCCTCGCTGGTGAAGGCGAGGAGCGAGCTGGGCCGGGACGCGAGCCGGGTCCGCTTCGTTTCGCTCTCGGTGGATCCGGAGCACGACACCCCGGCGGACCTGGCGAAGTTCGCGAAGAAGATGAACGCGCAGCAGCCCGAGTGGCTCTTCCTCACCGGGACCAAGGCGAACATGGACACCGTGCTGAAGAAGCTCGGCAGCTATACGGATGACCCGACGGATCACCAGACCGGGCTCATCATCGGCAACACGCGCACCGAGCACTGGCGCAAGGTGCGCCCCGACGCGCCGCCGAGCGCGATCGCCGCCGAGCTGCGCTCGCTCCTCACCGAGCCGGTGGCCGCCACGCAGTGACGCGAGTCTTCGCGCGGGCGGCCGGCTTCGCGCTGGCGCTCGTCGCGGCGCTGCCGCTTGCGGCGCAGCCGCTGTCGGCGGCGCAGGCCGCGGGCCGGCGGGTCTTCACCGAGGGGACGAGCCCGGCGGGGCACGAGATCACCGCTGAAGTCGGCATGGGCGGCGCCGTGATGCCGGGCACCGCGGTGCCGTGCGCCAATTGCCATGGGCGCGACGGGCTGGGCCGTGCGGAAGGGGGCGTGGTGGCCCCGCCCATCGTCTGGTCGCAGCTCACCAAGTCGTACGGGCACGTGCACGAGAATGGGCGCGCGCATCCGCCGTTCGACGAGGCTTCGGTCGCACGCGCCGTCACGCAAGGGGTCGATCCCGCGGGCAATACGCTCGACAGCGCGATGCCGCGCTTCCGCATGCATCCCGAAGACCTGCGCAACCTGGTCGCCTACCTGAAGCGGCTGGAGGGCGACGTGGACCCGGGAATCTCCGACACCGGGATCCGCGTGGGCACGGTGCTGCCGGAGGGCATCGCGGCAGGCGATGCGATGCGCAAGGCGATCGAGTCCGCCTTCGCGGACGTGAACGCCGCGGGCGGACTCTATGGGCGCCGCCTGGAGCTCGCGGTGCGTACGCATGCCGCGCGCCCCGATGCGGCCGTCGAAGCGGCGCGTGCGCTCATCGAGCGTGACGACGTGCTGGCCCTGGTGTCACCGTTCGCGCTGGGCGCCGAGGCACCGCTCGCGGCGCTCGCGGAGCAGAAGCACGTGCCGGTGGTGGGACCGTTCACGGTGCGTGGGCCGCCCGCCTCTCCCGGGCGCTACACCTTCTACCTTTTCGGCGGCCTTCCCGAGCAGGCGCAGGTGCTGCTCGAGTTCGCGCGGGCGAATCCCGCCCTCGCCGGCAAGTCCCTCGTGCTGGTACATCCGGATGAAGCGACTGCGCGCGACGCGGCCGCCAGCGTGCAAGCGCGCTGCGAGACCCGCGCGTGCCCTGCGATGCGCGCGATCGCCTACGGCGCGGCATCGCCGGACGCGCCGGCGCTCGCACGGCAGGCGCGCGATACGAAGGCGGACGCCGTCATGTTCCTCGGGGGGGCCGACGATCTCGAGCGTTTCGCCGTGGCGGCCGATGCATCGGGCTGGCATCCGGCGCTCCTCGCCGCGGGCACGCTCGCCGGCCGTGCAGCGGGACGCCTGCCGCAAGCCTTCCAGGGCCGCTTGTTCCTCGCCTATCCCACCGCGCCACCCCGCGCCAACACCGGCGATGCATTCGATCGCTTCGCCGCGAAGCACCAGCTCGCCGCGGCGAACGAGCTGCCCGCGTTCTCGAGCTTCGTCGCCGCGTCCCTGCTGGTGGATGCGCTGCGGCGTGCGGGCCGGGAGGTGAGCCGCGAAGGCCTCGTGGCCGAGCTCGAGGCGACGACCGCCTACCGCTCGCTCCTGGCACAGCCGATCCGCTATGGTCCCCGCCGCCGCATCGGCGCACTGGGCGGGCACGTCGTGGCACCCGCGCCGGATGGATCGGGCTTTCGCGCCGTGAGCGGCTGGATCGCGCTCGACTGACGCCATGGCGCCGGCTGCCGCCGGCGCCATTTTCCTTCCATGCCGCCCGTTATTGCGTGAGCAGTTGCGTCACGCAAGCCGCGGCCGTGTTGTCCTCCGCCGTGATCGCAGCCGCATCGGCCGCGCCGAGCTTCGGCTTGTTGGCCGCGACCAGCTTGGCCACCTGGTCGTTGATGTCGGCGAGGCCCTTCAACGCGTCGGTGAAGTTCGCCTTGTCGATCTTCTGCATCACGTTGCCGGCCTTGGTCGCGAGCGCGGCCTGGTCGTTCAGCGTGGTGAAGGTGGTGGCGGCGTTGATCGTGTCCTGCACGATCTGCACGTCGGCGATGCACTCCGAGACGGTGGCGGCGGCGGCAGGTCCGCACGCGAGCATCGCGGTGAGGGCAAGCGCAGTGAAGCGGGGGCGGATCGAATTCATGGCGGACTCCTTCGGCTGGTTGGGGGGAGACGGGCGGCCGAAAAAGCGCCGCCGTCAGGGCACTGTAGCCACCGCGAAGTGGGCCGAGTGCGGCGTCTTGCCGCATCCCCGCCTCATTCGCGACGAATGCACGACATGGATCAAAGGGACGAAAAAAAACCCGGGCCTCGCGACCCGGGTCTGGAGTCGGCGCCCTGCGTGAAGGGGCGCCGCGCTTCTTGCTTCGATTACTTGAACGTGATGAGGCTGGTCTGCGTGCCGCCAAGGACCGGCGAGCTCGAGAACACCTTCACGTTGGTCGGCTTCACGGCCCAGGTCGCGGTGTCCGTCGGGTCGTGCGCGCCGCCGGGCGAGCCCACCTGGTCGTACAGGTAGTTGCCGAGCTGGTCGACGAGCGCCGTGCCGACGACGCACTTCGGGTTCGTCGCCGTGCCGTTGCAGCTGCCGCCGCCGGCCGCCGCCGTGAACGTGCCTTCGTTGTAGACGACGGTAAGCACCTGGCCCTGCTTGATGCTGTCCACGCCCTGCACCGTCCAGCGCACCGAGGTCGTGCCGCCCGTCTTGGTGCTCTTGAAGAGCGACGTCGCGACAGTGATCGCCTCGCCGACGGCCACGGTCACGGTCACGTTCGCCGTGTTCGCGGAGACGGCACCGGCCCTGTCCACGGCCTTGTACGAGAACGTGTACGTTCCCGTGGAGGTCGGCGTGAAGGTCACCACGCCGTTCGTCGGCACGGGTTGCGCGCCGAGCTGCGTGGGCCACGACACGATCTGCGCGTTGGCGAGATCCGTCGCGCCGTCCACGTCGGTGTCGTTCTGGATCACGTTGAACGAGTTGGTGAGGCCCACGCGCGCGCCGATCGTATCGTCCACGGCGACCGGGGCATCGTTCACCGGCGTGATGTTGATGACGATGTTGGCGGTGTTCGAGAAGGCACCGTTCAGCATCACCGAGTACGCGAGCGAGTCCTGGCCATTCACGTTGGCGTTCGGCGTGTACGTGATCGTGTTGTTGGCATTGACCACGGCCGTGCCGAGGCGCGGCTGCTGCGCGATCGAGACGACCGCGCCGGCCGGGATCGGGCCACCGCTCACCGTATCGTTGGCGAGCGGCGAGATCACGAGCGGCGTCGCACAGCTCGAGGCCGAGGTCGGGCTGCAATCCTCGAACATCGTCGCCGTGTCGTTGGCGGCGAACGGCGTCGCCACCTGCTGCGCGGTACCGACGGCGGTGGTGACGATCAGGTCCGCGGTGCCGCCTTCAGCGGAAAGCACGGTTACCTTCGCGGGCGGGGCGGCGAGCGGCGAGACGGTGATCGCACCATTCGTCATCGGGCCGTAGCCGGCGAGCGTGAGGTTGGGCGGCGTGAGCGTGTCGCTCGACGTGGCGTGCACGGTGAGCGTGCCGCCGTTGGCCGGATCGTACGTCGCGCCCGGCGTGGTCGACGACGTGATCGCGACTTCGTCGGTCACGTTCATCAGGTAGAAGACCGGTGCGGCATTGCCGTTGGTATCGCGCGCGCTCGCATCCTCGAGGCAGACCTGGAGGGGGATCGCCGCGGGTTGCGCCTGCGCCCAGAACTTGTTGCCCGCGTTGACCATCTGGTACTGCGTGGCGCCTTGCGGGGCGCTGTACGGCGGCAGGAGCAGGTCGGTCGCGGGATCGAGCGTGCCCACGCAGGGCGCGTCGAAGAAGCTCAGCAGCGGCGGGGCGGACGAGGGCGTGGGTTGCCCAGGCAGGCGGCCCGACGTGCCCGGGTTGCCGGTGGCGAACACGTCGAGCTTCTTGCCCGTGGGGCTCGCGGCGACGTTCTGCGAGTAGGTCGCGCGGTCGCCCTTGACCTGGCCCGCCAGCGGGCCGGTCATGATGCGGCCGTTGACCGTGAAGTCCGTCGTGTGCATCACGAAGCCGAACGGGCCCTCGATGCGGAAGACGTTGTGGTCGTAGGTGACGCCGTCGTTGCCGACGAAGGGCGGCAGCGGGCTGCCGGTGACCGGGCCGATACGCGCCGGATCGGCGAGGTACTTCTTGCCCGTGCCCGGGCTCGCGGTGGTGGCGCCGGTGTTGACCAGGATGTCGTAGAAGGGATCCGCACCGGGTTGCAGATCGGGGACCGGCGGGACTTCAGCGCCGCCCGGCGCGGCCGAGGGCAGCAGGAACGGACCGATGTCCGTGTTCAGCGTGCAGGTGAAGGTACCCACGCACGCGAGGCCGATGTCCTGGGTGAAGCGGATGCGGCCGCCGGCGGGCACGTTCGGGAAGATCCACTTGCCGTACGGGTGGTAGACCGTGTAGTCGCCGGCGTACGGGGCCGGGGAGATGTCCACGCGGATGCGGCCGAAGGTCACCTGGTCGCCCGGGATCACCTGCGTGCCGTTGGCGAATGCGGCCTCGACGGCCGTCACCAGCTTGGCCTTGGTGGTGCCGCCGGTGATGACGGAGCTGCCGTTGAAGTAGAAATGCTCGACGAAGAAATTCGTCGGGAACGTCTCGGGCGCCGTCGCGGGCGACGGCGGGATCAGCGTGCACCAGCCGCCGTTGAGCTCGGCCTGGTTCTTCGGATCGCAGAACTCGAGCGCGAGGCCGGTCTTGTCCTGGAACCACGTGGGATAGCCGCCGATGGCGGGTGCGGTGCTGATGGGACCCATGCGATCGAGCGCCGCATTCGCGGTTCCGACAAATGCAAGGGCGATGGACGTGGCAATGACCGTGCGCGCGAGGCCGCGATTCATACGATGTGCGCTCCAATTTCTGATTGAGAAGGTCCGCACTTGTAGCGGGGCGCTTTCACCCCGATCCGTGCGGTAAGTCAAAGTTACGCCTGCTTCCCCGTGCATGGAGCGTGCTGCGACAACATGCCGCGCGGTGGGTGGTCCCATCGGACTGTTAACACGCGGGGACGCGGCGCTGCATGCGCAAAAGCGCCTCTACGCCCCGTGGAATGCGCGATCGGGAAGTGCTGGTGCGATGGGGAATTGCTAGGGATTCGCGGGCGCGAGCTCGCTTGCGTTACCGCTGTAGCGCTCGCGGTAGACGAAGATCCAGTCGCGGTAGGTTGCGGCGGCGGTGAAGCGCGCATCGCGCAGCGCGAAGCCGCCCGTCTTGAGCGGCCGCCCCGAGGCGAGGCTGTAGACGCCCATGATGCCGCCGTCGGGAGCGGTCACCTGGCCCCACTCCGCGCGGCCCGTGAGCGGATCGGCGTGGAGGCGCCGGATGTGGCGCACGATGCCGGGGAAGCGCGGATCGCGCACCAGGTCGTGCAGGCTGCGCGGATATTGCCGTTGGCCGGGCGGTGCCGCCGTCACGTAGCGCTCGATGGCGGTACGATATTCGGCGCCCACGACGAGCAGCTCGTGCTCGCGCTCGCGCTGTCCCTCGAGATTCCACGAGGTGGCGACGGCCGCGCCGGCCACGCCCAGCACGACCAGCGCGGCGATCGCGGCGAGGTAGCTGAAGCGGCGATGCGTCACCATTGGCTGTACGGAACGCCGTTGAGGCCCATGCCGGGCGCGAGCGAATAGACGTCGAAGACATCCACGCCTTCGCGCGGGGCCTCGGGAGTGCTGCTGTAGCTGCGCTTGCCCCACGCGCCCGCGGCCGGAAGCGATGTGTCGGCGAACGGGTCCCGCGGCACGCGCCGCAGGAAGTAGATCTTCACGTGCTTCGGATCGCGCTCGTCATCGACGCCCTCCACGAGCGCTTCGAGGCTGGGCGGGAAACCCGAATCGCCCGGGCGGGCGCGGATGCGGCCCTCGTCGAACGCGACCTTGTACGCGTCCAGCGCACCACGAATCTCGCGCAGGGCGATGCGCAGCTCGTGCTCCTTCGCGCGCTGCATCGAAACCTGGGCGACCGGCAAGGCGACACTGGCCAGCAGGCCCACCACGGCGACCGTGACCATGAGCTCCACGAGCGTGAACGCATGCAGCCGCCCGGAGAGTCGCTCGCCCTGCATGGCGTCAGGGCTCGACGTAGACGGTGAGGCGGATCTGCGCCTCGACGGCGGCGTCGCTGAAGTTCCTGCGCTCGAAGGCGAGCTGCTCCAGCGCCGCCGTGGGCATCTGCTCGAACACGTCGCCGATGAAGGCGCGGATCGCCGGATAGGGCGCAGCCACCGGCAGCGTCACGTGATAGCGGCGCACGCCCTTGTCGTTGCCGTCGAGGAGGTGGTACTCCGCGTGCGCGAGCGCGATGCCGTGCGCGGCCGCGATGCTGCCGAGCCTCTCGAGCTGCCGGGGCATGCGCTTGTTGTCCTGCATGCGGCCGTGGGTGCGCTCCTGCTCCGGCCCCTGCGTTCCCTGCACGTCGGCAGGACGGACCGGAGTCGCGGGCCCGGTGTCGTAGCTGCCCTGCAGGGGCCGCAACAGGAAGTACTGCGCGGACGCCGCGAGCAGCAGGAGGCAGACGGCAGCAGCGCCGGGCCAGCCCAGCGACGATCGCCCGATCAACCAACGCATGCTTTTCATGATTCGCCCTCCCGATTCCCGCTGCTGTTGAAGTGCGTCCATCTCATGCCACCGCTGCGTGTGCGCGCGTCTCGCAGCGTGCGGCTTCACGCTGCTCGAGCACAGTGACGGGCCGCGCGAACACCGACGGCAGCTCGCATTGGTCGACGGCGCACAGGGAAACCGGCGCATCGGCGCCGAGCCCATGCCGCAGCACTTCGTGCTCGATGGCCGCCTCGATCGGCGTGCCGACATCGACGCGCGCGCCGTGGATCGCACGCCACTGGCTGTCCTGGAAACTGCCGCTGCACAACCGCCCATGCTCGTAGACGAGGAAGCAGCCGCGCTCGCCGACCGCGCGGCGGTGGCGGTTGAAAGCCGCCATGTAGAGCGGCTGCACCGCGGCGATGCGCATGCGCGCCTTGCGGAAGGTCTCGCGCAGCGTCTCGATGAGCTGCGTATCCACGCCGCACGCGAGCGACGGCAGGCCCGCCGTGGCGTTGTCCTCGCGCAGCGTCCAGCCCGCGCAGGCACTGCCGTAGTGCTCCTCGAAAACCTCGCGGACGAAAGCCTCGCGATCCGCGGGGGTAGCGAGATCGTCGCGCCACGGCACGATGGCGTAGCGCACGAAATGGTTCGACAGCACCACGCGCGCGCGCGCGGCGCGCGGCGGCGGCGGATCGAGGGCCTGGGCGAGCGCATCCACGGCGGCCTTCCAGGCCGGCGCCCGCAACACGAGCTGCGGGCGAAGCTTGCGCTCGCGCTCGCCGAAACCACGAAAACCGAAGTCGCGCAAAGCGAGCGACACCTCGCCTGGCGCGAGGGATACCCGCACGGGGTCACGCCACGGCAATGACACGGTTGATCTCCTGCAAAGTCGTCAGTCCTTCCTTCACGAGGTCGAGCGCGGCATCGCGCAGCGTCCTCGTCCCTTTCAACAGCGCCGCCGCCCGGAGGGCGCGGACCGAATCCTGTTTCGCGATCAGCTCGCGCAGCTCGTCGTCCACCCGCAGCACCTCTGCGATGGCTCGCCGGCCGCGGTAGCCGGAGCCACGGCATTGGCCGCAGCCGTTGACGCCGCGAATCTTCCAGCCGGCGATTTGCGCGCGCTCGAGGCCGGAGGCGGCGAGCAGTGCATCGCCGGGCTCCTGCGGCTGCGCGCATTGCTCGCACACGAGGCGCACGAGCCGTTGCGCGACGATGCCGCGCGTCGCTGCGGCGAAGGCCCGCGCATCGACGCCGAGGTCGATCACGCGGCTCGCCGCATCGAGCACGCCGTTCGCCTGCAGGGTCGCCACGACCAGCCGGCCGCCGAGCGCCGCCTGCACGGCGATGCGCGCCGTCTCGCCATCGCGGAGCTCGCCCACGAGGATCCTGTCCGGATCGTGGCCGAGGATCGCGCGCAGGCCTTGCGCAGATGTGATGCCGCGAGCCTCGTCCACCGCGACCTGCAGGATGCCCGGGAGAGCCTGCTCGACCGGGTCCTCGAGGGTCGCGATCCGGTGCTCGCCGGCGCGGATCTGCGCGATTGCGGCATAGGCGGTCGTGGTCTTCCCGCATCCGGCGGGGCCGGTGAGGAGGACCAGGCCATGGGGTGCCGCAACCAGCGAATGCAGGGCGGCCACCACATGCGGCTGCAGGCCCAGCCTGTCGAGGCGCGGGGCGCGGCCCTCCGTGGCGGCCGATTGCTTGTCGAGGATGCGCAGCACCGCGTCTTCGCCATGGAGGCCGGGCAGGATCGACAGCCGCAGGTCGACGCCGCGGCTCGCCTGGATGCGTAGCCGGCCGGCCTGCGGGCTACCGCGCTCGGCCACATCGAGGCCGGCGTTGGCCTTCAGCTGTGCCATCACCTGCCCGGCGAGCTGCGCATCGCGCGGCCGGGCAACGGTGGCGAGAACGCCGTCCACGCGGTGCTTCACGACCAGCCCGGCCGGATCCGTCTCGAGATGGATGTCGCTCGCTCCCGAGGCGAGCGCGTCGTCGAGCGTCGAGGCGAGGAGCCGCATCGCGGCCCGCTCGCCCTCGCGGGCATCGGCTGGCTGCAGGGATACGAGGCATGCGGCCGGGCCGCGATCGGCGGTGCCGTCCTTCGCCTGGCGGACCACTTCGTCCAGCTCGCGCGCGGATTCCTCGAGCAGCCGGAAGAAGCGCTCGATCGTGTCGGGATGGGCCAGGCGCCAGGCGAAGGGCTCGCTGATCCGGGACTGGGCCCAGGCGCGGACTTCGGAGCGGAACGGATCGGCATAGACCACCGAGAGGGCGCCGCCGCGGCGGATGGGGACACAGCCCCGCTCGGCCGCTTCCGCGAAGGGAAGCGCGTCGAACGCGGCATCTTCCGGCCGAAGCTCGTCGCTGCCGACCGTGCCCATGGCAAGGGTGCGCCCGAGCGCCTGCACCAGGTCGTCGCCGGTGAGGCCGGTCTCGCGCTCCAGCACGCCGAGCACCGGCTGTCCGTCACGGGCGGCGAGCGCGCGGGCGGACGCAATGGTGGCAGCAGTGAGCGCCGCAGGCGCTGCGATGGGATCTGGCGACATGCAAGGAAACCTGTTGTTGTCGGCCCGGCCGCGCTTTTCTTGGGCGCGCTCGCCGTGCCGCATCTGGTTGATCCTACGCAAGCCAGGGGTGCGGCAGTTGCGGTTGCGACATCAAACCGCTGCGACATGGCGCCACAAGGGCGGCTTGCGAAATCGCAAAAAAAAGCCCGGACCTCGCGGTCCGGGCGGAGCTCGCAGCGGCTTGCGCCGCCGCACGGTTAGGTTGGATTACTTGACCGAGATGGTCGACGTCGCCGAGCCACCCAGCACCGGGTTGCTCGAGAACACCTTGAGGGACGTCGGACGGCTCGCCCACGCGGTGGTATCGGTCGGGTCCGCCGGGCCGCCGGGCAGGCCGACCACGTCGTACGTGTAGGTGCCCGTCGCGTCCACCGGCGCGGTGCCGATCACGCACTTCGGGTTGGTCGCCGTGCCGTTGCACACGCCGCCGCCCTGCGCCGCCGAGAGGGTGCCGTTGTTGTAGACGACGCTCATCGTCTGGCCCTGGCGGACGCTGCTCGTGCCCGTCACGGTCCAGCGCGTGTTGGCCGCACCGGTCGTCGCCGCCTTGAAGAGCGCCTTCGCGATCGTCACGGCTTCGGTGTTCGCCACCACCACGGTCACCGTCGCCGGCGTGGCCGAGACTGCGCCCAGGCGGTCGACCGCGTTGTACGTGAAGTTGAACGTGCCCGTGGCGGTCGGCGTGAAGCTCACGACGCCGTTGGCCGGAACCGGTTGCGCGCCGAGGCCGGCAGGCCAGGTCACGATCTGCGCGTTCACCACTTCACCGGCACCATCCACGTCGGTGTCGTTGGCGATCACGTTCACGCTGTTCAGGCGGTTGCTGACGCCGCTGATCGAGTCGGCCACTGCCACCGGCGCGTCGTTGATCGGCGTGATGTTGATCGTGATCTGCGCCTGGTTGGAGACCGCGCCCGCGTTCGTCACCGTGTAGGTGATGCCCTCGGTGCCGTTCACGTTCGCGTTCGGCGTGTACGACATCGAGTTGTCCGCATTGACGACGACCGTGCCGAGGCGCGGCGGGGTCACGATCGTGATCGTCGCACCCGCCGGGACCGGCGCACCGTTGACGGTGTCGTTGGCGAGCGGGCTGAACGTGAACGGCGTCGCGCACGACGTGGCCGGCGTGGCGGAGCAGTCCTCGTTGATCGTGTAGTTGTCGTTCGCGGCGAGCGCGGGGATGCCGCTGCCGGCGTTGCCGTTGAGGGTCGTGACGAGCAGGTCCGCCACGCCGCCATCGGCCGACAGCACCGTCACCTTCGCGGGCGGGGCGTTCAGCGGGGCCACCGTGATCGTGCCGCCCACGAGCGGGCCGTAACCGGCCAGCGTGAGTGCGGGCGGCGTCAGCGTATCGCTGGAGTTCGCCGTGACCGTGAGGGAGCCGCCGTTGGCGGGATCGTACTTCGCACCGGTGACGCCAGGCGCCGTCGTGCTGATCGCCACTTCATCCGTCACCGCGACGTTGTAGAACGTCGGCACGATCTGGCCGGCCGCGTTCACCGAGGTCTCGTCGACCACGCAGACCGAGGGCGGCACCGACAGCGGATGCGCCTGGCCCCAGTACTTCACGTCGGCGTTGACCATCTGGATCTGGTTGGCACCCACCGGCGCCGAGAAGGGCGGCACGAGCTCGCCCGTCGCGGGGTTCACCGTGCCCTGGCAGGGCAGGTCGTAGAAGTCGATGATCGGCGACGTGACCGTCTGCACGGGTTGCGTGGGCAGGCGGGCGGGAAGCGCCGGGTTGCCGGTCGCCATCACGTCCAGCTTGATGCCGCTGGCGTTCTCGGCGAAGCTCGCGCGATCGACCTTCACGTTGCCCGGCAGCGCGCCGTTCAGCAGGCGGCCGTTGACGCCGAAGTCCGTGGTGCTCAGCACGAAGCCGTTCGGGCCTTCGAGGCGGAAGATGTTGTGGTTGTACGTGACGCCGTCGTTGCCGACGAAGGGCGCGAGCGGGCTGCCGGTGACGGGGCCGAGACGCGCAGGGTCGGCGACGTACTTCTTGCCCGTGTTCGGATAGGCCGTTGCGGCGCCCGTGTTCACGAGGATGTCGTAGAACGGGTCCTGGCCCGCCTGCAGGTCGGGAATGGCGGGGACTTCCACGCCGCCCGGGGTGGGCGAGGGCAGCAGGAACGGGCCGATCGAGGTGCCGAGCGTGCACTCGAAGGTGTTCACGCACGCGACGCCCACGTCTTCCGTGAAGAAGATGCGGTCGCCGGCAGGGATGCCCTGGAACGTCCACTTGCCGTACGGATGGTAGACCACGTAGTCGCCGGCGGCCGGCACGTTCGTGATGAACACGCGAATGCGGCCGAAGGTCATCTGCTGGCCCGGGGTCACGGCGCCCGAGGCGAAGGCGCCTTCGACGGCCATCACCAGGCGCGCCTTGGTGGTGCCGTCACCGACTTCCGACCTGACGTCGTGGTAGAAGTGCTCGTCGAAGAAGGCGTTGGGGAAGGACTCCGGGGCCGTCGCGGGCGTCGGCGGAATCAGGGTGCACCAGCCGCCGTTGAGCTCGGCCTGGTTCTTCGGGTCGCAGAACTCGATCGTGACGCCGGTCTTGTCCTGGAACCACGACGGGTAGCCGCCGACGCTCGGGCTGGCATCGACCGGGCCCATGCGCTCGAGCGCGGCATTGGCGTTGTGCGCTGCAGGCAGGAGGACGGCCATCGCCGCCAGTGCGCCTACCAGTTTCTTGACTTTGAATTGCTGCATGTTGTTAGCTCCCTCGTTAAGTGCTTCAAATGAATCAGGAAAAACGGGCAAAAAAGGTCCTATCGCTCCCCCGGAGGGGAAATCGCGTAATCTGCTTGTCACCGGGTTTTGCGGGCTCGCGGGCATCGCCGCGAGGTCATCGACGCCGGCGCGAGGCCGGCCCTACCGCTTGCCGGGTGCGCCGGTGATCAGGGGCGCTTGGTCGAGCACGTGACGATGAAGGTGCCGGATTTGCCGGGCACCGGCTGCGCAGTGCACTTGGCGCTTTTGGCGTCAGCGCGGGTGATGACTGCGAACTGGACGGCGACGACGAGTGCGATCGTCAGTGCTGCAACAAGGCCGCGCGATTCGGTTTTATTCATGAGGTGGTCTCCCTTGGGTGGGCCACAAAACGGTGGCGCCCGGGAACACTTGCATGAGCTGTGCCAACCTTGCGGGAAGCTTGCGCTACCTTGCAATTACCTTTCTGAATCAACGCCTAATCCATTTCAAATCATTTCCCACCCGACAGGTGGGGACGTTTGCCCCGTGAGCTTGGGGTAATTCCCCCGGCCTCTCCGGATGGCATGGGTCAAAAAACCCGCACAAAAAAAAAGCCCGGACCTTGCGGTCCGGGCCGAGTTCGCAGCGGCTTGCGCCGCCGCACGGTTAGGCTTGAATTACTTGACCGAGATACCGGAAGTGTTCGAGCCACCCAGCACCGGGTTGCTCGAGAACACCTTGATCACGGTCGGCTTGGTCGTCCACGTGTTGACATCCGTCGGGTCCGACGGGCCGCCGGGCAGGCCGACCACGTCGTACAGGTAGTTGCCCAGGCTGTCGACCACGGCCGTCCCGATCACGCACTTCGGGTTGGTCGCCGTGCCGTTGCAGGTGCCGCCACCGTTGGCCGCGTTCAGCGTGCCGTTGTTGTACACGACCGTGAGCGTCTCGCCCTGGCGCACGCTATCCGTGCCCTGCACCGTCCAGCGCGTGTTCGCCGCACCCGTCACCGCCGCCTTGAAGATCGCCTTCGCGATCGTGATGGCTTCCGTGGCTCCCACCACGAAGGTCACCGTCGCCGGCGCGGCCGAGACTGCGCCGAGACGGTCGACCGCGTTGTACGTGAAGCTGAACGTACCCTGCGCGGTCGGCGTGAAGGTAAGCACGCCGTTGGCCGGAACCGGCTGCGCGCCGAGCTGCGCGGGCCAGGTCACGATCTGCGCGTTCGCCACGTCCGTCGGGCTATCCACGTCCGTGTCGTTGGCGATCACGTTGATCACGTTCGAACGGTTCAGGATGCCGCTGAACGAGTCGTTCACCGCGACCGGCAGGTCGTTGATCGGCGTGATGTTGATCGTCGCCTGCGCCGTGTTCGAGACCGCCCCCGCGTTCGTCACCGTGTACGTGATGGCGTCCGTGCCGTTGGCGTTGGCGTTCGGCGTGTAGGTGATCGTCTGGTCTGCGTTGATGACGGCCGTGCCGAGTTTCGGCGGCGTCACGATCGTCACCGTCGCACCCGCCGGGACCGGTCCACCGTTGACGGTGTCGTTGGCGAGCACGTTGAACACCGGGGGAACCGCGCACGACGTGGCCGCCGTGGGCGAGCAGTCCTCGTTGATCGTGAACGTGTCGTTGTTGGCGAGCGCCGGGACGCCGCTGCCGGCGTTGCCGAAGCCCGTCGTGACCAGCAGGTCCGTCGTGCCGCCATCGGTCGACAGCACCGTCACCTTCGCGGGCGGGGCAGCCAGCGGGGAGACCGTGATCGTGTTACCGACCATCGGGCCGTAGCCGAGGAGCGACAGGCTGGGCGGCGTCACCGTTTCGCTGGAGTTCGCCGTCACGGTGAGCGAGCCGCCGAGAGCCGGGTTGTACGTCGCACCCGAGGCGGCCGGGGCCGGGGCGATCTGGACTTCGTCCACCACCGCGACGTTGTAGAACGTCGGCACGATCTGGCCCAGCGAGTTGACCGACGTCTGGTCGACCACGCAAACCGAGGCCGGCACCGCGGGGAGCGGATGCGCCTGGCCCCAGTATTTCACGTCGGCGTTGACCATCTGGATCTGGTTGGCACCCACCGGGGCGCTGAACGGGCCGATGAGCGCGCCCGTGTTGGGATCGATCGTGCCGGAGCAGGGCGCGTCCCAGAAGTTGATGATCGGCGCCGTCTTGGTCGGCACGGGCTGCGCGGGCAGGCGGGCCGGCATGGTCGGCTGGCCCGTGGCCATCACGTCCACCTTGATGCCGTTCGCGGCGGTCTCGGCGAAGCTCGCGCGATCGACGGTCACGGCGGACGGCAGGCCACCGGTCATGAGGCGGCCGGTCACCGTGAAGTCGGTCGTGGTGAGCGCGAAGCCCGCGGGACCTTCGACACGGAAGACGTTGTGGTTGTACGTCACGCCGTCGTTGCCGACGAAGGGCGGCAGCGGGCTGCCGGTGACGGGGCCGATACGGCCCGGATCGGTCACGTACTTCTTCCCGTGCCGGGGTACGGCTTGTTGGCACCGGTGTTGACCAGGATGTCATAGAACGGATCCTGGCCGGCCACGATATCGGGAATCGGCGGGACTTCCACGCCGCCCGGGGTGGGCGAGGGCAGCAGGAACGGGCCGATGGTGGTGCCGAGGGTGCACGTGAAGGTCGCGACGCACGCGAGGCCCACGTCTTCCGTGAAGAAGATGCGGTCGCCGGCGGCTACGCCGTTGAACGTCCACTTGCCGTACGGGTGATACACCGTGTAGGTGCCGGCAGAGGGCACGTGCGTGATGAACACGCGGATGCGGCCGAACGTCATCTGCTGGCCGGGCACCACCGCGGCGCCGCCCGCGAACGAGGCTTCGACGGCCATGATGAGGCGCGCCTTGGTCGTGCCGTCGCTCACCGACGTGTTGGCGTCGTGATAGAAGTGCTCGATGAAGAAGTTGTTCGGGAAGGACTCCGGCGCCGCGGACGGCGTCGGCGGAATCAGGGTGCACCACCCACCGGTCAGCTCGGACTGGTTGGTGAGGTCGCAGAACTCCATCGTGAGGCCGGTCTGGTCCTGGAACCAGGACGGGAAGCCGCCAACCGTCGGGCTGGTGTTGATGGGGCCCATGCGCTCGAGTGCGGCATTGGCGTTGTGCGCTGCGGGCAGGAGGACGGCCATCGCGGCCAGGGCGCCTACCAGTTTCTTAACCTTGAACTGCGTCATTTGTTGTACTCCCTCGTTAAATGCTTCAAGTTCGGAACTGCGGACAAAAAGGGGTCCATCGCTTCCCGGGGCGGGGAAGTCGCGGGATCTGCGTGTCTCCGGTTTGCGGGCCCGCGGTGCTAAGCCGCGAGTTCATCGACGCCGGCGCGAGGCCGGCCCTACCGCTTGCCGGATGCGCTGTCGATCAGGGGCGCTTGGTCGAACATGTGACGATGAAAGTCCCGGGTTTGCCGGGTACCGGGTGCGATGCGCATTTGGCGCTTTTGGCGTCCGCGCTCGTGACGACAGCGAACTGGGCGGCGACGACGAGTGCAATCGTCAGCGCCGCAACCAGGCCGCGTGATTCCGTCTTGTTCATGGTTCTCTCCCTTCAGGAATGGGCCCACGAATTGGGTGGGGGCGACCACCTATCTGCACGACGTGTGCCAAGCGGGTTGTCAACAGGGCAAACCCCTGTGTTTTCAACACGATGATGAAAAGTTGGCGCAAGCTTCAGCTTGGAGAAAGTTTGGCGCCAGATTATTGAAAGCTTCGGCGGGCGCCGTGGGGGAAATCCCGGCGTTGCAATAAGGACGTTTGGGGCAAAAACCCAGTCCATTGGGACCACTGCGTGGGATTGCCCACCAAAAAAACCCGGGCCGTGGGGCCCGGGTTTGGGGAAATGGCGGCTTGCGCCGCCGCGCCGCTGCTATTACTTGACGCTGATGCCGTTCGTCTTCGAGCCGCCAAGGACGGGCGAGCTCGAGAACACGTTCACGACCGAGGGTTTGCTCGCCCATGTGGCGGCATCCGTCGGGTCGCTCGGGCCACCGATCGGGCCCAGGGACTGGAACAGGTAGTTGCCCAGGCTGTCCACGACCACCGTTCCGAGCACGCAGTTCGCGATGGCCGCGGTCCCGTTGCAGGTTCCGCCGCCCGCGGCTGCCGTGAACGTGCCGTTGGCGTACGCGATGGTCAGCGTCTGGCCCTGCTTCACGCTGTCGGCACCCTGCACCACCCACTTGTTCTGCGCGACGGTGTAGATCGCCTTGGCGACCGTGATCGCCTCGCCGACCGAAACCAGCACCACCGCGTTCGCCGTGTTGGCCGAGAGCGCGCCGGTGAAGTCGACCGCACGGTACGTGAACGTGAACGTCCCGGAGGCCGTCGGCGTGAAGTTGACCGCGCCGGTGGTCGGGGTGGGCTTCACACCGAGCTGCGCCGGCCAGGTCACGATCTGCGCCTTGGAGAGGTCCGCCACGCCATCCGGATCCGTGTCGTTCGCGAGCACGTTGAACGAGTTCAGCTTGCCGACCACCGCGCCCGGTGCATCGTCGACCGCCACCGGCAGGTCATTGACCGGCGAGATGGTGATGGCGATGTTGGCCTGGTTGGAGGTGGCGCCCAGCGACGTCACGATGTAGGCGATGCCTTCGATGCCGTTGGCGTTCGCGTTCGGCGTGTAGGTCATCGTGTTGTCGGCGTTCACGACCACCGTGCCGAGGCGCGGCGGTTGGGTGATGGTGATCACGGCGCCCGCGGGCAGCGGGGCACCGTTGACCGTGTCGTTGGCCAGCGGGTTGATCACCAGCGGCGTGGCGCACGCCGTGGCGGGGAGCGCACTGCAGTCCTCGAACATCGTGTACGCGTCGTTGTTGGCGACCGGCGGCGCGCCGCCACCGGCAATCCCCACGCCCGTGGTGACGATGATGCTGGCGGAGCCCGCTTCGGACGAAAGCACCGTCACCTTCGCAGGCGGAGCGGCAAGCGGCGCCACGGTGATCGTGCCCGCCACGAGCGGACCGTAACCCGCCAGCGTGAGTGCCGGCGGCACGAGCGTGTCGCTCGAGTTCGCCTTCACCGTGAGCGAGCCGCCGTTGAGCGGGTTGTAGATCGCGCCGGGGTTCGTCGTGGTCGCGATCGCGACCTCGTCGGTCACCGGGACCATATAGAAGGTCGGCACGACCTGGCCCGCCGCATTGCGGGACGTGTTGTCCTCGACGCAGACCGCCGTCGGGATGGCGACCGGCTGCGCCTGCGCCCAGAAGTTCACGTCCGCGCTGACCATCGTGTACTGGATCGCACCGACGGGCTGCGTGAACGGGGGCAGCGTGGCGCCGCTGACGGGATCGACCGTGCCGCCGCACGCCTGGTCGTAGAAGCTGATGATCGGGGCTTGGGCCGGTGCGAGCGGCTGGGTCGGGAGGCGACCCTGGACCGTCGCCTGGCCGGTCGCGAACACGTCGAGCTTCTTGCCGGTCGGGCTGCCGACCACGTTCTGTGCATAGCTCGCGCGCTGCGGCGTCACGTTGCCGGGCAGCGCCCCGTTCAGGATGCGGCCGGTCACCGTGAAGTCCGTGGAGGTGAGCGACCAGCCGTTCGGGCCCTCGACGCGGAAGACGTTGTGGTCGTAGGTCACGCCGTCACTGCCGACGAAGGGCGGCAGCGGGCTGCCGGTCACGGGGCCGATGCGCTTCGGATCGGCGATGTACTTCTTGCCCGTGCCCGGATAGGCGGTGTTGCCACCCGTGTTGACGATGATGTCGTAGAAGGGGTCCTGGCCCGGCAGGATATCGGGAATGGCCGGCACTTCGACGCCGCCCGGCGTGGGCGAGGGCAGCAGGAACGGGCCGATGGAGGTGCCGAGCGTGCACTCGAAGGTCGCCACGCAGGCGAGGCCCACGTCTTCCGTGAAGAAGATGCGGTCGCCGGCAACGACGTTGGCGAACGTCCACTTGCCGTAGGGGTGATAGACCGTGTACGTGCCGGCGGAGGGCACATGCGTGATGAAGACGCGGATGCGGCCGAAGGTCATCTGCTGGCCGGGCACGATCGTGGCCCCGTTGGCGAACGATGCTTCCACCGCGGCGATGAGGCGCGCCTTCGTCGTCGCGTCGGAAGCGAGGGCGACGGCATCCGAATAGAAGTGCTCGATGAAGAAGTTGCTGGGGAAGGTCTCGGGGAAGACGGGTCCCGGAGGAATCAGCGTGCACCAGCCGCCGGTGAGCTCGGCCTGGTTGGTGAGGTCGCAGAACTCGAGCGCGAGGCCGGTCTTGTCCTGGAACCACGCCGGGAAGCCGCCCACGCTCGGGGAATTGTTGATGGGACCCATGCGCTCGAGCGCGGAGTGGGCGTTTTGTGCGGCGGGCAGGATGACAGCGGTCGCGGCGAGGGCTGCCAGCAGCTTCTTGGTCTTCAATTGGGTCATGATCGTTGCTCCGTTGTGGGTGCTGCGAAGTCCGGAAAATCGGGAAAAAAGGGGTCCTGCCGCCCTCCCTCGGGGAAGGCGCTGGGTCTGGTGTCACCGGGTTTCGCGGGCTCGCGGGACTAGGCCGCGAGGCATCGACGCCGGCGCGAGGCCGGGTCTACCGCTTGCCGGGTGCGCCGGTGATCAGGGACGTTTCGTGGAGCACGTGACGATGAAGTTGCCGGGGCTGCCGGGGACCGCCCGCGAGGAGCATTTGGCGGCTTTGGCGTCCGCGTTGGTGACTACCGCGAACTGGGTGGCGACTGCGAGGGCGATGGTGAAGGCTGCGATCGGTGCGCGAGATTTCGATTTGTTCATGGTTGTTTTCCCTTGGGGTTGCGCCCGCGAATTTTCTCGGGCCCAAGAACATAAGCACGAGTCGTGCCGCCTCTTCAAACAATCGAAAGTTCGTTTGCTTTCAATAATTTGCACGTCTCTCGTCGGAGGGACGAAACCCCGGTCAGCTTCGCGCAAGGCTCGTTGGGCGCTTGAACAATTTGCCGGGTGTTCCCGGGAAAATACTGGGTCATACAACCCGTCTGAATGGGGCAAAAAAAAAGCCCGGGCCGTGGAGCCCGGGCTTGGGGAAACGGCGGCTTGCGCCGCCGTGCGCGTTAGCGATTATTTGAGGGTGATGGGCGAGCTCCTCGATCCGCCGAGAACCGGCGAGCTCGAGTAGATCAGCACCTGGGTCGGTTTCACCGTCCATGCGCTCGACGTCGGGCTCAGCGGCGAGGTCGTCGGCACGATCTTGTCGATCGTCCAGGCGCCCAGCGCGTCCACCGTCGTGAGGGAGATCACGCAGTTCGGGTTCGAAGCCGTCGCGATGCCCGTGCAGGTGCCACCGCCGTTGGCCGCATTGAGCGTGCCGTTGGCGTACACCAGCGTGAGCGTCTGGCCGGCGCGGATGCTGTCGTTGCCGTCGACGCGCCAGCGGCTGGCACCCACGCGGAACAACGAGCCGGTGAAGGTGATCGCCTCGTTGCCGAGCACGTTCACCGTCGCGGTCGCCGTGTTGGCCGACAGGGCACCGTCCGAATCCACCGCACGGTACGTGAACGAGAACGTGCCTGCCGCGGTCGGCGTGAACTTCACCACTCCGGCGGCCGGCACGGGCTGCGCACCCAGTTGCGGCGGCCACGTGACGATCTGCGCGTTCGCGAGGTCGTTGGCGCCGTCGATGTCCGTGTCGTTCGCGATGAGGTTCATCGTGTTCACCGCGCCGAGCACGCCGTCCATCGAGTCGTTCACGGCGACCGGCGGATCGTTGATCGGCGTGATGTTGACCGTGATCACCGCCACGTTCGACACCGCACCGTTCACCGTAACCTTGTAGCTGATGCTGTCCGCGCCGTTCACGTTCGAGTTCGGCCGGTAGGTGATGGTGCCATCCGCGTTCAGCGTGGCCGTGCCGAGGCGCGGCGCCGCGGTGATGGTCACCAGCGCGCCGGCCGGCACGGGCTTGCCGTCCACCGTGTCGTTGGTGAGCTCGTCGATGATCAGCGGCGAGGCGCACGAAGTGGCCACCGTCGGGCTGCAATCCTCGTTCACCGTGAACTCGTCGTTCAGGGCGAGCGGGACGCCGCTGCCGCCGGCGTTGCCGACCTCCGTCTGCACGATCATCTCGGTCGAGCCGTGCTCGGACGATTGCACCGTCACCTTGGAAGGCGGCGCCGCGAGCGGGGTCACCGTGACCACGCCGTTGGTGAGGTCGCCATAACCCTGCGCGGTGAGCACCGGGGGGTTCGTAGAATCGCTGGACTTGGCCGAGACGGTGAGCGTGCCGCCGTCGGCCGCGTTGAACGTGGCGCCCGAGCCGTTGAGCGTCGTGACCTCGTCGGTGACCATCTTCAGGTAATAGGTCGGCACCGTCTGGCCGGCCGTGTTGGTGGAGGTGGAATCCTTCACGCAGACCGCGGGCGGGATCGTCGCCGGGTGCGCCTGGCCCCAGTACTTCACATCCGCCTGCGCCATGACCGTGGCCGACACGCCCGCGGGCGCGCCGTACGGCGGCAGGATGTCACCCGTGTTGGGATCGATCGTGCCCGAGCACGGAGCCGCGAAGAAGTTGAGGCTCGGCACGACCTGGGCGGGAGCGGGCTGGCCCGGCACGCGGCCCTGCGTGGTCGGGTTGCCGGTCGCGAACACGTCGAGCTTGCTTCCGGTGGTGCTGGTGACGCCGGTGGCGTAGCTCGCGCGGTCGACCGTCACCTTGCCCGGCATGGCGCCCGTGTAGAGGCGGCCCGACATGGTGAAGTCCGTCGTGTGGTGCACGAAGCCGTTCGGGCCCTCGACACGGAACACGTTGTGGTTGTAGGTCACGCCGTCGCTGCCGACAAACGGAGGCAACGGGCTGCCGGTGACGGGACCGATGCGGCCCGGGTCGGCGATGTACTTCTTGCCGTTGTTCGGATAGGCCGTCGTCGTGCCGGTGTTGATGAGCGTGTCGTAGAACGCGTCCTGGCCGGGCTGCAGGTCGGGGATCGGCGGGACTTCGTTGCCGCCCGGGAGTTCGGAAGGCAGCACGAACGGGCCGATGTTGGTGCCGAGCGTGCACTCGAAGGTGTTCACGCACGAGACGCCGATGTCTTCGGTGAAGAAGATGCGGTCGCCGGCGGCGACGTCGGGGAAGATCCACTTGCCGTACGGGTGGTAGATCACATACTGGCCCGAGGACGGGACGTGCGTAATGAACACGCGGATGCGCCCGAACGTGATGCCGTCGCCAACCGCGGCGGCGCCGTTCGCGAAGGCGGCCTCGAGGCCGAGGACCAGGCGCGAACGCGTCACGCCGTCATCCACGGCGGAATCGGCGCGCCAGTAGAAGTGCTCGTCGAAGAAGTTGTTCGGGAATTGCTCGGGGATGATGGCGTCGCCAGGCAGCAGGACGCACCAGCCGCCGTCGAGCTCGGCCTGGCTCTGCGGATCGCAGAACTCGAGGGCGATGCCGGTGCTGTCCTGGAACCATGCAGGAAAGCCGCCGACCGTCGGGCTGTTGTTGATCGGGCCCATCCGCGTGAGGGCGGCGTGGGCGGGTGACAGCAGGGCCAGTGATACGGCGGCTGCCAGTGCGGTGCGCGCAATGCTGGGTTTCATTCTTACTCCCGTTTGCTTTCGGTCAAGGTTTATGTTTTGTCCGCATGCGTTCCCATGCGGTATCGCAAAGCTACAGGGAGTTCAGCTTCGTGAAAGGTTGGTGCGACAACGTACCGCGCGCTCGATGACCTAGATCAAGCACCGGCACGCAACTGCGACAAAGCACCGCATGACACACGGACTAAGCCGCTTGCATTGCTGTTGCGAACGGAAAAAGAAAAAGCCCGGACCTTGCGGTCCGGGCTTCCCTGCTGCGTTGGTGCTGCGTTGTCGAACGCTTACTTGAGCTGGATGTTCGTCGTGCTGTGTCCACCCAGGACCGGCGAGCTGGAGAACGAGTTGATCGCCGTCGGCTTCGTGGCCCAGGTCGTCACGTCGGTCGGATCGAGCACACCGCCGGGCACGAGCACCTGGTCGAACAGCCAGTTGCCCAGGCCATCCACCACCGCCGAGCCGATCACGCACTTCGGGTTGGTCGCCGTGCCGTTGCAGGTGCCACCGCCGTTGGCCGCATTCAGCGTGCCGTTGTTGTAAACGATGGTGATCGTCTGGCCTTCGAGCACGTTGTCCGTACCCGAGACCGTCCAGCGAGCCGAAGCGCCGCCGCCCTGGTTGCCCTGCTTGTAGATCTGCTTCGTGTAGACGAGCACTTCCGAGCCCGAGACCAGCACGCTCGCGGTCGCGGTGTTGGCGGAAACGAGGCCCGCCTTGTCCACGGCCTTGTACGTGAAGCTGAAGGTGCCGGTGCTGGTCGGCGTGTACGTCACGACGCCGGCCACGGGCGTGGGCTGCGCGCCGAGCTGCGCGGGCCACGTCACGATCTGGGCGTTCGCGACATCCGTGTTGCCGTCCGGATCGGTGTCGTTGGCGATCACGTTCGCCTTGTTCGACTTCGACACCACCGCGCCGAACGAGTCGTTCACCGCCGTCGGGAAGTCGTTGACCGGCGTGATGTTGACCGTGACGAACGCGATGTTCGACGTGGCGCCGTTGACCGTCACCGTGTAGCCGATGGTATCGGCACCGTTGGCGTTCGAGTTCGG
>DATMJE010000358.1:0-11183 GCA_035553995.1 Usitatibacter sp.
AGGACCTCGGCAACCTGGTGCGGATGCACGAAGAGACCGCGCACTTTCGTTGCCTGGTCCGCGCGGCCGAGCCAGCCGCGTATGCGCACGTTGCTGCGCCCGCAGGGACTCGTTCCGGGAAGGACCGCGGAGAGGTCGCCCGTGGCGAGGCGCACCAGCGGGTAATCGTCGTTGAACGGCGTCACCACGACTTCACCCACCTCGCCTTCGGCGACCGGCTCGCCGGTTCCCGGCCGCACGATCTCGAGCACCATGTCCTCGCTCGCGACGAGGCCCTCGCGCGCCGGTGTCTCGTACGCGATGAGCCCGAGGTCCGCCGTGCCGTACGCCTGGTAGCAATCGACGCCGCGCGCCTCCATGAACGCGCGCACCGGCGGCAGGTACGCCTCGCCCGAGACGAGCGCGCGGCGAATGGATCCGGTCGAAAGTCCCAGCTCGTCGGCCTTCTCGAGGAGGATCTTCAGGAATGACGGCGTGCCGACGTACCCCGTGGGCTGCAGGTCCGCGATGGCGCGCGCCTGCTGCTCCGTCTGCCCGACGCCGCCCGGAATCACGCAGCATCCGAGGTGATGCAGGCCGGTCTCGAACATCGTGCCCGCGGGGCTCAGGTGATAGGAGAAGCAGTTGATGACCAGGTCGCCCGGGCGGAAACCCGCGGCGAAGAGCGTCCGTGCAGAACGCCAGTAGTCGGCACGCCGCCCCTCCGGATCGTAGATCGGCCCCGGCGACATGAGGATGCGCGCGAGCCCCGAAGACAGCGTCGCGTTGAGCCCGCCGAACGGCAGCCGCGCGCGCTGCACTTCGGTGAGCTGCGACTTGCGCGTGAGCGGCAGTGCGGCGAGCGCCTCCCGGCTCGTGATGGCGGCCGCATCGACCCCGGCCAGCAGCGCGGCGTAATAGCCGCTCCGCGCCTTCGCGTGCGCGACCTGTGCCGGCAGCCGCTCGAAGAGCTCCCGCTCGCGCTCGGCGGCGGGCCGCGTCTCGAGCGCGTCGTAATGCTCCCCCATTGTCCCGTGCATGCAGTGCTAGGCGAGCCAGCGCTTGCGGCGGCGGTAATGCTTGGTGTCGCGGAAGCTGCGCCGGCCACCGGTGGAGATGCCCAGATAGAACTCCTTCACGTCCTCGTTCTGCGCGAGGCTCGCGGCCTTGCCCTCCATCACCACGCGCCCGTTCTCGAGGATGTAGCCGAAGTCCGCGAAGCGCAGCGCCACCATCGTGTTCTGCTCGGCGAGGAGGAAGCTCACCTTTTCGGCGCGATTGAGGTTGCCGACGATCTCGAAGATCTCCTCGACGATCTGGGGCGCCAGGCCCATCGAAGGCTCGTCGAGCAGGATCATGCGCGGCCGCGCCATCAGCGCACGGCCGATCGCGGTCATCTGCTGCTCGCCGCCGGAGGTGAATCCCGCCATCGCGTGGCGCCGCTGCTTGAGGCGCGGGAAAAACGCATAAACCCGCTCGAGCTCCGAGTGCAGCTCGCCGCGCGAGATGCCGCGCGTATAGGCGCCCGTGAGCAGGTTCTCCTCGACCGAGAGGTGGCCGAAGCAGTGCCGTCCCTCCATCACCTGCACGACGCCGCGTTTCACGAGGTCGGCGGGCGTGAGCCGGTCCACGCGCGCGCCGTCGAGCTCGATCGAGCCCTTCGTCACCTCGCCGCGCTCGGCGCGCAGCAGGTTGGAAACCGCCTTGAGCGTGGTGGTCTTGCCCGCGCCGTTGGCCCCGAGGAGGGCGACGATGCCCCCCGCGGGGACCGCGAGCGAAACCCCCTTCAGCACCAGGATGACGTGGTTGTAGATGACCTCGATGCCGTTCACGTCGAGCAACGGCTTGACGGCCTCCCCGTGAGCGACCGTCGTTTCGCGCATCACCGCCGCCATCCCGTGCCTCCTGCCTGCCGCGTTACTTCATGCAATTGGCGTCGATCTTCTTCTCCGCCGCGTACTTGTGGGCCGAGTCCTCGATGATCGGGCGGATGAAGCCCTGGTCGGCCTCGTACATGTCGGACGTATAGCTCCAGTGCGCGCCATCCCACGTGTGGATGCGCGCCTTGTGCACGCCGCCATGGTCATGGCACGACGTCTTGAGCGGCTGCAGCATGCCCTCGATGCCCAGCGCCTTGATGCGGGCAGCGTCGAGGTTCAGGTTCTCGGCGCCCCAGCGCACCTCCTCGCCCGTGACCACGCGCTTGCCGTACTTGCCCTGCGCGGCGCGGATCGATTCGACCGTGAACACGGCGGCGAGAAGCCCGCGGTTGTACAGCACCGAGCCCACCTCCTCCTTCTTCGCGGCGGTGCCCTTGCCCTTGTCGTAGAGGTACTTCATCACGTCCTTGTGGATCGGCAGGCTGTTCTCGGCGGAGTGCGCGAGCGCCAGCGCGTTGTAGCCCTTCGCCGCCTGCTCCGCGGGCAGCACGTCCGGCTCGGCGCCGGCCCACCACACGCCGTACATCTGCAGCCGCGGATAGCCCACGGCGATCGCTTCCTTGATCGCGGTGGAATTCATCACGCCCCAGCCCCACAGGAACACGTAGTCGGGCCGCTGCTGGCGGATCTGCAGCCAGGTCGCCTTCTGCTCCACGCCCGGATGGGTGACCGGCAGCTTGATCAGCTCGAAGCCTTCCTTCTTCGCATGCGCCTCGAGCACCGGGATCGGCTCCTTGCCGTACGGCGAATCGTGGTAGACGAGCGCGATCTTCTTGCCCTTGAGGCTGCCCTTCTTCTTCACGTGCTGGATGAGGATGTCGGCGCCGTCCCAGTAGGTGCCTTCCATCGGGAAATTCCAGTCGAAGACCGCGCCTTCCACCGAATCGGCACGCCCGTACCCCGCGGTGATGAGCGTGATCTTGTCGTTGGGGGCCTTTTCCGTGAGCGCGTAGGTGATGCCGGTGGACAGAGGGCTGAACGCCACCGGATGCTTGCTCTTCAGGCGCTCGTAGCACTCGACGCCGCGGTCGGTGGCATAGCCCGTCTCGCACTCCTCGAAGGCGAGCCTGATGCCGTTCACGCCGCCGTCGCGTTCATTGACGAGCTTCAGGTAATCGACGAATCCGTCGGCCCATGGCACGCCGTTGGGCGCATAGGCGCCGGTGCGGTAGACGAGTGCGGGCACGAAGATCTCGTTCGCCTGCGCCGCGACATCCGCCGCGCCGAGGCCTCCCAGTGCCGCGAGCACCAGCGCCGCGGCCTTCGATCGAAATGCGAATCCCATTTTCATCCTCCTGTCGTTGTGGTGCGCTGCCACTTCAGTGCGGGAATGGCCACAGGCGCAGCTTCTCCTTGCCGATCCCCCACAGCCGCGCGAGGCCGTTGGGCTCGACGATGAGGAAGAACACGATGAGCGCGCCGAAGACCATGAACTCGATGTTGGAAATGGTGGCCGTGGACAGCGGGATGCCGAGCCACCCGGGAAGCTGGTTGAGGGCGAGCGGCAGGATCACGATGAATGCCGCGCCGAGGAAGGAGCCCAGGATCGAGCCCAGGCCGCCGATGATGACCATGAAGAGGAGCTGGAAGGAGCGGTTCACGTCGAAGGCGAGCGGCTCCCACGCGCCCAGGAAGACGAATCCCCAGAGCGCGCCAGCCACGCCCACGTAGAACGAGCTCACCGCGAATGCCGAGAGCTTGGCCTTGAGCGGCCGGATGCCGATGACTTCCGCCGCCACGTCCATGTCCCGCGTTGCCATCCAGGTGCGCCCGATGGCGCCACGCGTGAGGTTCCTCGCGACCAGCGCGAACACGCACACGATCGCCAGCACGAAGAGGTATTTCTGCGGCGCGCCGTGGATGGTATAGCCGAAGAGCGTGAGCGGCGGCGCCGAGACCGAGCCCGACGGCGCGTCGTTGGTGAACCAGCCGATGCGCGCGAACATCCAGTCGATGAAGAACTGCGCGGCGAGTGTCGCCACGGCGAGGTAGAACCCCTTGATGCGCAGGCTGGGGACGCCGAAAAGGACGCCGAAGGCCATCGAGATGGCGCCGGCGAGGACGAACACCACCAGCAGGTTCAGGTCCGGCACGCGGACGGCGAGGTTGTACGCCGCGTACGCCCCCACGGCCATGAAGCCCCCGGTGCCGAGCGAAACCTGCCCGCAGTAGCCCACGAGGATGTTCAGGCCGATGGCGGCGAGCGACAGGATGATGAACGGGATCAGGATCGCGCGGAACATGTATTCGCTCGCGATGAACGGCACGACGCCGAACGCGAACGCGAGGAAGGCGAGCATGAACACGCGATCCTGCAGGATCGGGAACAACTGCTGGTCCGAGGCGTAGCTCGTCTTGAACTGGCCGGTTTCGCGGTAGATCATCGCGCCCCCGTCATCCCGGGCGCCGCAGTTGCGGCGATGGCCCGGGATCCAATGATTGGGCCCCGGCCTACGCCGGGGCGACAGCCAGTGCCAACACGGCGATCAAACACGGTCGATGTGCCTTTCGCCAAAAAGTCCTTCGGGCCTGAAGAGGAGGAAGACCAGCGCGAGCACGTAGGCGAACCAGTTCTCGATGCCGCCGCCGAAGAGCGGCCCGAGATACACCTCCGAGAGCTTCTCGCCCAACCCGATGATGAGGCCGCCCACGATCGCGCCCGGCACCGAGGTGAAGCCGCCCAGGATCACCACCGGCAGCGCCTTGAGCGCCACCTGTTGCAGCGAGAACTGCACGCCGAGCTTCGAGCCCCACACCACGCCCGCGACGAGCGCCACCAGCCCCGCCACGGCCCACACGATCACCCAGATGCGGTTGAGCGGGATGCCGATCGATTGCGCGGCCTGGTGGTCGTCGGCCACGGCACGCAGCGCCCGCCCGGTGCCGGTCTTCTGGAAGAAGAGCGCGAGGCCGGCGACGAGGAGTGCCGCGATGATGGCCGCGATCACGTCCTCCATGTTCACGAGGATGCCCCCCTCGAACACGTTCTCGAAGAGGATCTTCGGCTCCTTCGGCATGCCGACGTCGAGGGTGTAAACGTCGTTGCCCCACACCACCTGGCCGAAGCCGTCGAGGAAATACGCGATGCCGAGCGTCGCCATGAAGAGCACGATGCCCTCCTGGTTCACGAGCGGCCGCAGCACCAGGCGCTCCACCACCCAGGCGAGCGCGAACATGATGGCGAGCGCCACCACGATCGCGAGGGCGAGCGGCATCTTCTCGTACAGGCGCACGAGCGAGAGTGCGGCGAAAAGCACCATCGAGCCCTGCGCGAAGTTGAACACGCCCGAGGCCTTGAAGATGAGGACCAGGCCCAGCGCCACGAGCGAATAGAGCACCCCCGACATGAGCCCGCCCAGCACCACCTCGAGCCATTGCCCGACCTGTGCCTTCCCGGCGACCATGGGCGAGATCGCGCCCCCCACCAGCAGCACGAAAAACGCGACGGTCATGTTTCGCGTGGTCATCATTCGTGCACCTTATGCCACCGGTCCTGCGCCTCGAGCCTTGCGCCCTCATTTGCCTTGTGCCTTGTTCCTTGCGCGTTCATCTAGTGCTTCACCCCCAGGTACGCATCGATCACCGCCTGGCTCGCGCGCACCTCTTCCGGCGTGCCGTCGGCGATCTTGCGGCCGTAATCGAGCACCACCACGCGGTCGGAGAGATCCATCACGACGCCCATGTCGTGCTCGATCAGCACGATGGTGGTGCCGAACTCGTCGTTCACGTCGAGGATGAAGCGGGACATGTCCTGCTTCTCCTCCACGTTCATGCCCGCCATGGGCTCGTCCAGCAGCAGCACGCGCGGCTCGCCCGCGAGCGCGCGCCCGAGGTCCACGCGCTTCTGCAGGCCGTACGGCAGCCGCCCCACGGGTGTCTTGCGCACGTGCTGGATCTCGAGGAAGTCGATGATCTCCTCCACGCGGCGGCGGTGGGCGATCTCCTCGCGCAGCGCGGGGCCCACGCGCAGCGCCTGCAGGAACACGTTGCACTTCATCATGAGCGCGCGGCCGGCGAGGATGTTGTCGAGCACGCTCATGCCCTTGAAGAGGGCGAGGCTCTGGAAGGTGCGGGCGATGCCGTGCGAGGCCGCATGGTGCGGGTCCATCGCCGCGAACGTGCCCCCGGCGTAGCTGATGAGGCCGTGCTGCGGCCGGTAGACGCCGTTGATCACGTTGAGCATCGAGCTCTTGCCCGCGCCGTTGGGGCCGATGATGGCGCGGATCTCGTGCTCGCGCACGTCGAAGCTCACGTCGGTCAGCGCCTTCACGCCGCCGAAGGCGAGCGAGATCCCCTCCACGGCGAGCACCACCTCGCCCACCTTGCGGCCGGCGGAATCGGCGAGGCGGGCTTCGTCGAGGTCCATCAGGCCGCCGCGCGCACGGCTTGCGCTGTGAAGGTGCGCGCTGTCACCACCGCCAGCTCGGCACGGACGCTGCCGGTGCGGCCATCCTCGAAGCGGACCTGCGCTTCCATGACGCAGCGCTCGGCGCCGCTATCCAGCGCGTGCACTACCGCGGCGTACTTCTCGCCGATGAAGCCGCGCCGCACCTTGCGCGTGCGCGTGAGCTCGCCGTCGTCGGCATCGAGCTCCTTGTGCAGGATGGCGAAGCGGTGGATCTGGCTTCCGGCAAGCCGCGGATCGGCGGCGAGGTCCGCGTTCACCTTCTCCACGCACTCGCGCACGAGGTCGCGCACCGGCGCCTTCGAGGCGAGGTCCGTGTAGCCGGAATACGGGATGCCGCGGCGCTCGGCCCAGTCGCCCACGGCCTGCATGTCGATGTTCACGATGGCGGTCGCCTGCGCACGCCCGTCGCCGAAGGCGACGGCTTCCTTGATCCAGGGGAAGAACTTGAGCTTGTTCTCGAGATACTTCGGCGCGAACAGGGTGCCGTCCAGGAGCTTTCCCACGTCCTTCGCGCGGTCGATGATGCGCAGGTGGCCGGCCTCGTCGAAGAACCCCGCGTCGCCGGTGTGGAACCAGCCCTCGGCATCCCGCGCCTCGCGCGTGGCCTCGGGATTCCTGTAGTACTCGCGAAAGAGTCCGGGACTGCGCAGCAGGATCTCGCCGCTGTCGAGGATGCGCACCTCCACGCCCTCCATCGGCGGGCCGACGCTCTCGGGCTTCACCTCGCCGTCCGGCTGCACGCACACCATGACGGAGGTCTCGGTGGACCCGTAGAGCTGCTTCAGGTTGATGCCGAGGGAGCGGTAGAACACGAAGAGGTCCGGACCGATGGCTTCGCCCGCGGTGTATGCCACGCGCACGCGGGACATGCCGAGCGAGTTGCGCAGCGGCCCGTAGACGACCAGGTTGCCGAGCGCATACCGCGCCCGCTCCAGCGGCGAGACCGGGCTGCCGTCGAGGATCCTCGTGCCCACGCGGCGGGCGAGCGCCATGAAGTGCTGGAAGAGCGCGCGCTTCACCCGGCTTGCATCCTCCATGCGGATGGTGACCTGCGTGAGCAGCGCCTCCAGCACCCGCGGGGGCGCGAAATAGTAGGTCGGCCCGATCTCGCGCATGTCCGTGATCACGGTCTCGGACGACTCGATGCAGTTGATGCGGAAGCCCACCACCATCCATTGCGCGTACGAGAACAGGTTCTGGCCGATCCACGCCATCGGCAGGTAGGCCAGCACCTCCTCGTCGTCGCGCAGGCCCTCGAGGCGCGCGTACGCACGGCTGGAGAGAATCAGGTTGTCGTGCGACAGGACCACGCCCTTGGGGTGTCCGGTGGTGCCCGAGGTGTACATCATGATCGCCGCGTCGCTCGCGGCCGTGGCAGCGATCGCTTCCTCGAACGCTCGCGGATTCGCGGCCGCGGCCTTGCGGCCGGCCTCGCGCAGGCCGGCATAGCTCGCGAGCTGCGGCTGCGGGTAGTGGCGCAGGCCGCGCGGATTGTCGTACCAGACGTGCGTGAGACGCGGGCATTCCGGCAGGATCTCGAAGAGCTTGTCGGCCTGCTCCTGGTCCTCCACGACCGCGAAGGCGATTTCCGCGTCCTGGAAGACATAGATCATCTCCTGCGCGACCGCATCCTCGTAGAACGGCACCGGGATGGCGCCCAGGGACTGCGCGGCGATGAGCGTCCAGTAGAGGCGCGGCCGGTTGGAGCCGATGACGGCGATGTGCTGGCCGCGCTGCAGCCCCGCTTGCGCGAGGCCGCAGGCCAGCCATTCGACCTCGTCGCGCACCTCGCGCCAGCTCCAGGCCTGCCAGATGCCGAGGTCCTTCTCGCGAATGGCCGGGCGCTGCCCGCGCTCGCGCGCGTGGCACAGGAGCAGCTTCGGGAATGTGTCCCGGCTTTCCGTGGCCATGGCCTTCCTCCTCCTCTTACCGCCTGCGGCCGGTCTTTGCCGGCTCGCCCGAATTCCGCTGGATCGTACCGCAGTGTATCCGCGCGATATCCGTCCCGATGTCTTTTGCCCGACAATTGACCGGTGGAAACCCTACGGGAGCTGCTGCGGGCATCGCTCTGGACGAAGTCGCTGTCGCCGGCGCAGCTCGCACGCATCGAGTCCGAAACCCTGGTCCGCGACCTGCCGGTGGGCGTGCCCGTCTGCCGCAAGGGCGAGCCCGTGGAGCACTGGATCGGGCTCATCGACGGGCTGGTGAAGATGACCAGTGTCACGCCCGAGGGCAAGACGACGACGTTCACGGGGCTCACCAGCGGCGGGTGGTTCGGCGAGGGATCGCTGCTGCGCGACAAGGAACGGCGCTACGACGTGGTCACGCTGCGCGAGTCGCGCGTCGCGTACATGCCGCGCGCCACGTTCGACTGGCTGCTCGACAACGACATCCACTTCAACCGCTTCCTGCTGATGCAGCTGAACGAGCGGCTGTCGCAGTTCATCGCGATGGTGGAGTACGAACGGCTGCTCGAGCCGGATGCGCGCGTGGCACGCTCGCTCGCGGGCCTCTTCAACCCGGTGCTCTACCCCGACCAGCAGCGCGACGTGCAGCTATCGCAGGAGGAGATCGGCTACCTCTCCGGCGTCTCGCGCCAGCGCGTGAACCAGGCGCTCAAGGTGCTCGAGAACGCGGGGCTCGTGAAGGTGCAATACGGGCGCGTGCACGTGATCGACCTGGAGGGCCTGCGGCGCTTCACGTGATCCGCGGGCCAGGGCCTCGCCGGCCTATTTCTGCCCGTTCAGCTCCTTGTCCGGCAGGTACGCCACGCCGCCCCAGTTGGCCTGCAGCAGCGCGCCGCTGTCGGTGATCTGGTAGACCGAAAGCTGGGGGTTGAACGACGTGCTGCCGTCGAGGGTGAGGCCCTTGCTGCCCGCGGTCTTGAAGGTCGCATCGGCGGAGGCGCCCACGTCGGCGCCGACCGTGCCGAAGGTATCGAAAAGCCCCCGGTCCTTGAACACGATGAGTTGCCGGTAGCTCTTGTATCCCACGCCGGGGCCGGTGCCGACCCGCGCCATCGTCATGAAGGTTTCCTTCTGCGTGGCGTTGTCCATGAGGACACCCGCACCGTTCGCACCGACGTAAAGGACGATGTTCACCTGCGAGCCGTCGAATACCCCGTAGCCCACGGCGCCTGCAACCTCCTCGCGGATGGCGGGATTCGTGGCGTAGAAATCCTGCAGCGTGGTGTCGCGCAGCTTGCGCAGGGCCTCGCGCCTTTCGTTGACCGACCCGGTGCCGGAGGAGGTAGCGCAGCCCGCAAGCACCACGGCAACGACGACCGCGGCGATAGGTGCAGTGCCGGTCCCCATTCGATTCATCGACGCTCCTCCCGGAAAGCCTTCGCAAATGCCGGTCATTGCACGCGCGCGCCGGGCACGGGGCAATGAGCCCTTGGTGCCGCAGCGGCGCTCACGCCGTCGCCGTCGGCCTCACCACCCCATCGCGGATGGTGATGGCACCCACGCGCTGCAGGTCCTCCACAAGCCACGCTGCCAGCGATTCCGGCGGCTGCCCCATGAAGCGCTCGGAGATCATGCGATAGCACGGCACGCGGGCGACGTACGCCGGCACGTCGGCGAGCGGCATCGCGCCGCGATCGAGCAGCGCGAAGACGAACATCACCTTCACCACATGCCGCGCGTTCTTCGCCGGGTCGCGGCCGAAGGCGTCGAGGCGCGCGCGCACTTTCGCGATCGACCCCGCGACGTCGTCGAACGGCACGCCGTGGCCGGGAATCACCACCGCCGGGGCGAGCCGCTCGATCGCGCCAAGTGTCGCCTGCGCCGCGTCGATGAACGGGTTCGGACCCTCCTGCGGCCAGACGAAGCCCATCCCGTCCTGCCACAGCGCGTCGCCCGAGATGAGGATGCGGTTCACCGGCTCGAAGAACATGAGCGCATCCATGTCGTGGCCGGGGGCGGCGTGCGCCTCCCACTCGAATCCGCCGCCCTCGAACGCGTCGCCGGGCGAGAGCGTGTCGTCGAAGTGGAACGGGTCGGCGCGCTGGTCGAACTGCGCCATCCAGACGCTCTGCGGCGTCCACGGGACCACGTGCTTCACCTCGCCCTCGGGAATGGTGATGCGGCAGCCGTGCGCGCTCGCGAGCGCCGCATTGCCGCCCATGTGGTCGGAATGGCAATGCGTGTTGATGAGGCGCTCCAGCGGCTCGCCCTCGAGCCCTTCGGGACCGGCGACCAGGTCGAGCGTCTGCTCGCGATGCGTGCAATAGCCGGAATCGACGAGCACGTTGTCCCCCGGCGCACGCAGCACGACCTGGTTGCAGTTGAGCCAGCCGCGCACGATCACGCGGATGGAAGGGGGAAGCAGGCCACGCGGCATAATGGCCGCCATCTTATCCTCGCCCCTTCGCTCCTTGGCCGCGCTCACCGGTCTGCGTATCGTCTCGACGGCACTCAACCTCCCCGGGCCGGCCGCCTGTGCACGGCTGCACGCGATGGGCGCCACGGTGGACAAGGTCGAGCCGCCCGAGGGCGATCCCCTCGAGCGCTATGCGCCGGGCTGGTATCGGCGCCTGCACGCCGGCATCCCGCAGCATCGGATCGACCTGAAGCGCGACGAGGGCCGCGAAACGATGCGGACCCTGCTCGACAATGCCGACGTGCTCGTGACGGCGCAGCGCCCCGCGGCGCTCGCGCGCATCGGCCTCGACCGCGCGAGCCTCGCCGCGCATCCGCGCCTGTGCCACGTGGCCATCCTCGGCCACCCGCCGCCCGACGAGGACCTGCCCGGCCACGACCTCACCTACCTCGCCATGTGCGGGCTGGTGCGCCCGCCGCGCATGCCGCCCACGCTCTTCGCCGACATGGCGGGCGCGGAGCGCGTCGCCTCCG
>DATMJE010000359.1:0-5954 GCA_035553995.1 Usitatibacter sp.
CTCGTGAACAACGCGAGCGCGATCAGCCTCACGCCCACCACCGAGACCGCGGCCAAGCGCTTCGACCTCATGATGCAGGTGAACGTGAGGGCCACGTTCCTCTGCTCGCAGGCGTGCATCCCGCACCTGCGGCAGGCGCAGAATCCGCACATCCTCACGCTCTCGCCGCCGCTCGCCATGAACGCGAAGTGGTTCGCGGGCCACGTCGCCTACACCATCTCCAAGTACGGCATGAGCATGTGCACGCTCGGCATGGCGCGCGAGCTGGCGAAGGACGGCATCGCGGTGAACTCGCTCTGGCCGCGCACGACCATCGCCACCGCGGCGGTGCAGGTGCATTTCCCGGAGGCGATCCTCAAGGCGAGCCGGCACGCCACCATCATGGCCGATGCCGCGCACGCGATCCTCACCAGCGAGGCGCGCAAGAACACGGGGAATTTCTACATCGACGAGGACGTGCTGCGCGCCGCGGGCCGGCAGGACTTCAGCAGCTATGCCGTCACACCCGGCACGCCGCTCTTCGTGGATCTCTTCGTCGATTGAAGCCTGGCCGTTGCGGGCAGGCGGAAGCGATGGCGCGGCTGCCGCTCAGCGCTTCTTCATGAAGAAGGTGAACTCGGCACCTTCGGTGTGCGACAGCAGCTCGTTGCCGGTCTGCTTGCAGAAGGCCTGGAAGTCCTTCACCGAACCCGGATCGGTCGCCATGACCTTCAGCACCTGCCCGGCGTGCAGGTCGCTCAGGGCCTTCTTGGCCCGCAGGATGGGAAGCGGGCAGTTGAGCCCGCGCACGTCGAGCTCGCGGTCGAAAGGTTGCGCTTGCATGCGTCGATCTCCGGTAGGTCGGCAATTTTATCATGCAGGCCTCGCGGCAAACCCAGCGGAGGCTCCATGGACACCGTCTCGATCGCACCCCTTGCGCTGCACTCCCGCCTCGGCGCCGCCGGGGCGCCGGTCGTCGTCGACGTGCGCCGGACGGCCGCCTTCGAGGCCGATGGGCGGATCGTGCCCACGGCCCTGCGCCCCGCGGGCGACGTCCGCGAGATCGTCGCGCGCGAAGCCCGCGGCCGTCCCGTGGTGGTCTACTGCGTGCACGGCCACGAGGTGAGCCGCGAGGCGGCCGCGGACCTCTCGCGCGCGGGCCACGACGCATCGTTCCTAGAAGGCGGCATCGAGGGCTGGAAGGCGGCCGGGCTCGCCACCGTGCGGCGCCAGCCGCGCTGGCACGTCCCCGGCGGCTCGCGCTGGATCACGCGCGAGCGGCCGAAGATCGACCGCATCGCCTGCCCGTGGCTCGTGCGCCGCTTCATCGATCCGCTGGCACGCTTCGACTACGTCCCGGCCGCACGCGTGCTCGAGGAGGCCGCCGCGCGCGATGCCATCGCCTACGACACGCCCGGCGCGCCCGTCACGCACCGCGGCGAGCGCTGCAGCTTCGACGCGATCCTCGAGGACTTCGACGTGCACGACGCGGCCCTCGACCGGCTCGCCACCATCGTGCGCGGCGCCGACACCGACCGGCTCGACTTGGCACCCGAGTCCGCCGAGCTGCTCGCCGTGTCGCGCGAGCTGTCGCGCCGCTTCGCCGACGACCACGCGATGCTCGAGCACGCGATGCCGCTCTACGATGGCCTGTACGCATGGTGCCGCCTGGGGGTCGCCGGCGCGCAGGAGGGAAAGCGCTGGGCACCGGCGGCATGACGATCGCGTTCGGCGCGGCACTGCGATTCTGGCTGTACCTGGGATTCGTGAGCTTCGGCGGGCCCGCCGGGCAGATCGCGATCATGCATCGCGAGCTGGTCGAGCGCCGCGGCTGGATCTCGGAGCGGCGCTTCCTGCACGCGCTCAACTACTGCATGGTGCTGCCGGGCCCCGAGGCGCAGCAGCTCGCGACCTACATCGGCTGGCTGCTGCACGGCACATGGGGCGGCATCGTGGCGGGCGGGCTCTTCGTGCTGCCGTCGCTCGCGATCCTGGTGGCGCTCTCGTGGATCTACGTGACCTTCGGCACGCTGCCCGCGGTCGCCGCCGTACTCTACGGCGTGAAGCCCGCCGTGGTGGCGATCGTGCTCGCCGCGGCATGGCGCATCGGCTCTAGGGCGCTGCGTCATCCGCTGCTGTGGGCGATCGCCGCGGCCGCATTGCTGGCACTCTCCGTCCTGTCGGCGCCCTTTCCCGTGGTGATCCTGCTCGCGGGCTTGCTCGGCATGCTCGGTGGCCGCATCGCGCCACAGGTGTTCGATGCGCCGCTCCATCCCGCCGCCGCTGGAACTGCAGGCACTCCGGTCATCGACGACGCGACGCCCCCGCCCGCGCATGCGCGCTTTTCGGCGGCGCGGCTCGCTCGCGTGATCGCGACATTCGTCGCCATCTGGGCGGCCGCCATGGTGCTGCTGGTAGCGGCGTTCGGCTGGAAGGGCGACCTCACGCAGATGGGCCGCTTCTTCACGCAGGCGGCATTCCTCACGTTCGGCGGCGCCTATGCGGTGCTGCCCTACGTCTTCCAGGCCGCGGTCGAAACCTATGGGTGGGTCACCGCCGCGCAGATGATGGACGGCCTGGCACTCGGCGAGACCACGCCGGGGCCGCTCATCATGATCGTGGCGTTCGTGGGCTTCGTGGGCGGCTGGAGCCAGGCCGCGCTGGGGCCGGGCGCACTCGTGGCAGGGGGCATCGCCGGGGCCGTCGTCGCGACGTTCTTCACCTTCCTGCCGTCGTTCCTGTTCATCCTCGCGGGCGGCCCGCTGGTCGAACGCACGCGCGACGAGCCGCACTTCAACGCGCCCCTCACCGCGATCACCGCGGCGGTGGTGGGCGTGATCGTGAACCTCGCGCTCTTCTTCGCCTGGCGGGTGCTGTGGCCGCATGCGAGCCGCGATGCGCCCTTCGGCGGCGGATTCGACGTCGTGAGCGCGGCGATCGCGACCGTGGCCACACTCCTGCTGGTGGTGAAACGGCTCGGCGTGATTCCCGTGGTGCTTGCGAGCGGGGCCGCGGGCCTTGCGCTGTGGGCCGTGGGCGTGCGGGGCTGAGCCCGGGTTCTGCCGAAGGCTACGCCTCGGTCCGCAGCCATTCCCCGGACTTGCCGCCGCGCTTTTCGAGGAGCCGGATGCCCTCCATGGTCATGCCGCGGTCGACGGCCTTGCACATGTCGTAGATCGTGAGCAGCCCCACCTGGACCGCGGTGAGGGCCTCCATCTCCACCCCGGTGCGGGCGGTGCATTCGACCGTGGCACGGCATTCGACGCGGCTTGCGGCCTCGTCGACCTCGAAATCGACCCGCACGGAGGTGAGCGGCACCGGGTGGCAGAGCGGCACCAGTTCGGAGGTGCGCTTCGCGGCCTGGATCGCCGCGATCCGGGCCACGCCGAGCACGTCGCCCTTCTTCGCGGTGCCGGAACGGATGAGGGCCAACGTGGCCGGCTCCATCGTGATGGCACCCCCCGCCACGGCCACGCGATGGGTCTCGGGCTTGGCCGCCACGTCAACCATCCGGGCCGCGCCCCGTTCGTCAAAATGGGTGAGTTTTTCCGTCATAATCGGATTTTGGCATAGCGGCAGCGGGTCCCCGGCATCCCTTCGTGACCATTCGCGCGTTCCTCTTCGCAGTCCTCATCGTCGTCACCGCAGCCCCACGCGCCCAAACGCTTCCGGACCTCGGCGATGCCGCCTCCGCGTCGCTCTCCGAAACGCAGGAACGCACCATCGGCAACCGCATCATGCGCGAGGTGCGGGTCGATCCGGCTTATGTCGACGATCCGGAAGTCAACGACTACGTCAACGCCCTCGGCCAGCGCCTGCTCCTCGCCGCGGATCCGCCGCCGCGCACCATGGACTTCTTCGCGGTGCAGGACGACAGCATCAACGCCTTCGCGATGCCCGGCGGCCACATCGGCGTGCATACCGGGCTCATCACGCTCACGCAGAACGAATCGGAGCTGGCGGGCGTGATGGCGCACGAGATCTCGCACATCCTGCAACGCCATGCGGCGCGCATGGCGCACGGCCAGCGCGGCGCGCAGCTCACCAGCCTCGCGGCGCTGGCGCTCGCCATGCTCGCCTCGCGCGGCGGCGGCAACCAGAGCGGCCAGGTCACGGAAGCGGCCATCGCCAGCGCGGGCGCGCTTTCCATCCAGAACCAGCTCGACTACACGCGCGAGCACGAGCGCGAGGCCGATCGCGTGGGCCTCACGCTGCTCGATCGCGCGGGCTTCGATACGCGCGGCATGGCGAGCTTCTTCGAGCGGCTGCTGCGCTCCAATCGCCTCAACGAGTTCCAGGGCGCGCCTTCGTACCTGCGCACCCACCCGCTCACCACGGAGCGCATCGCGGCCATCCAGGATCGCATCCAGCAGCTCCCGTCCCACCTCGTGCCGGATTCGTTCGAATATCGCATCACGCGCGCCAAGCTGCGCGCGACGGCAGGCTCCGGCTCCGAGGCCGTGAGCCTCTTCCGCACCATGCTCGAGGACAAGACCGTGGTGCGTCCGCGCGAGGATGTCTACGGCCTCGCCTTCGCGCTGCGCCGCACGCGCGATTTCGAGGGCGCATGGAAAACGCTCGAGCCGTTGCGGAAAGGCGCATCGTATCCATCGTTCGAGTTGCTGGCGGCCCAGCTCGCCGCGGACATGGGCCGGGGAGACGAATCCATCGCCATCTACCGCGCCGCGATCAGGAACTACGGCAACTACCGCGCCCTGCTTTATCCGTATTTCGACCAGCTCGTCCAGATGGGCCGCGACAAGGAAGCGGTCGCCGAGCTGGATGAGCGACTGCGTGCCCTGCCGGAGGATTGGCATCTCTACGACATCCAGGCCCGCGCGTACGAGCATCTCGGCCGCACCACCGCGCAGCATCGCGCGCTCGCGGAGTCGTACTTCCGCAAGGGCAACCTGTCCGCGGCAGTGGACCAGCTCGAGATCGCCGTCAAGTCGAAGGGCAGCGACTTCTACGAGGTCTCGAGCGCCGAATCGCGCCTGCGCGAGTTGCGCGCGCAGCTCGAGATCCAGAAGGCCGCCGAGAAAGCGCTGAACATCAGTTGAAGAGGCGCGCCGCCCTCCTCGCTGCATGCTCGGTCGCGCTGGCGAGCTTCGCCCAATCCCCGCCGCCGGACACCTTCACCCGCCCCGAAAAGGGCAACTGCATCGCCTGCCACCAGCTCCCGGAAGGCGCGGGACGCGCGGGCGGCGGCGACGTGGGACCTGCGCTCACGGGGGCACGGATGCGCGAGCTCGGTGCCATGCGCCTGCGCGGCCTGCTCGAGGATCCGATGCAGGCCAACCCCGGGACCGCCATGCCGCCCTATGGCAAGCATCGCATCCTCGAATCCGCGGAGATCACGCGCCTCGTGCAGTACCTGCAGGCATTGCCCGATGGCGCGCCGGCCGCATCACCCGCTGCAGCCGATGACGCTGCGGCGACCGCGGCGATGCCCGTGTTGCTCGAGCGCGGCCGCGCCATCTGGCAGCACAAGTTCAAGGACAAGCGCTCGCTCGCGAGCTGCTTTCCGAATGGCGGCCGGCGCATCGCCGCGAGCTACCCGCAATACGATCCGCGGCTGAAGCGCGTCATCACCCTCGAGACCGCGATCAACCAATGCCTCAAGACGCACAAGGAGGCGCCCTTCGATCCCGCGGATGCGGAGACCATGGGCCTCGCGGTCGCCTACGTGCGCTCGCTCGCCGACGGGCAGAAGATCGCCGTGCGCGTGCCGACCGCGGCGGAGCCGAAGCTCGAGGAAGGCCGGCGCCTCTATTTCACGCGCATGGGACAACGCAACTTCGCGTGCGCCTCGTGCCACGTGCAGGCCGCCGGCAAGCGTTACGCGGATCGCGTGCTGCCGCCGCTCGAGGGGCAGGCGGCACATGGCCCGCTCACGAGCAACGGCAAGGCGGCCACGATGCAGGTGCGCATGCGCGAATGCCTCGAGCGCATGGGTGCGGCCCCCTTCCCCGCGG
>DATMJE010000360.1:0-10529 GCA_035553995.1 Usitatibacter sp.
GGCGGAACCGTCGTCGCCGTGACCCACGATCGTTATTTCCTCGAAACGCGGCCGAATGGATCCTGGAGCTCGATCGCGGAACGGGCATTCCGTACAAGGGAAACTACTCGCAGTGGCTGGACCAGAAGCGCGACCGCCTGCAGAAGGAAGAGTCCTCCGAGAGCGCGCGCCAGAAGGCGATCAAGAAGGAGCTCGAGTGGGTGCGCCGCAATGCCAAGGGCCAGCAGACGAAGAACGTCGCGCGACTCAAGCGCTTCGAGGAGCTGAATTCGTACGAGTACCAGAAGCGTAACGAGACCGCGGAGATCTTCATCCCCGTGGCCGAGCGCCTCGGCAACGAGGTGATCGAGTTCGAGAACGTGACCAAGGCGTACGGCGATCGCGTGCTGATCGACAACCTCTCGTTCAAGATCCCGCCCGGTGCGATCGTCGGCATCATCGGCCCCAATGGCGCGGGCAAGTCGACGATCTTCCGCATGATCACCGGCAAGGAGCAGCCCGACAGCGGCAAGATCACGGTCGGCCACACGGTGCGGATGTCGGTGGTGGACCAGACGCGCAAGTTCAACGAGAAGGACAATGTCTGGCAGGCGGTCTCCGGCGGCCAGGACATCCTCTCGATCGGCAAGTTCGAGATCCAGTCGCGCGCCTACCTCGGGCGCTTCAACTTCCGCGGCGGCGACCAGCAGAAGCTCACCGGCCAGCTCTCGGGCGGCGAGCGCGGCCGGCTGCACCTCGCGAAAACCCTCCTCGATGGCGGCAACGTGCTGCTGCTGGACGAGCCCTCGAACGACCTCGATGTCGAGACGCTGCGGGCGCTCGAGGACGCGTTGTCGGAATTCGCCGGGACGGTGCTGTGCATCTCGCACGACCGCTGGTTCCTCGACCGCATCGCCACCCACATCCTGGCGGCGGAGGGCGACTCACAGTGGTACTTCTACCAGGGCAACTACCACGAGTACGAGGAAGACAAGCACGAGCGCCTCGGCGACGAGGCGGCCGCGCCGCACCGGTTGCGGTTCAAGGCGCTGAAATAGAGAGCGGCAGCGAGACGGCGCAAGCGATGGGGGGTGAAGGGCGAAGGGCGCAAGGCGCAAGGCTCAGGACCCAAGCTCAGGACTACCACCAGCTTCGAGCGTCTACCCCGTTTTTTTCTTGCGCCTTGCGCCTTGTGCCTTGCGCCTCGCCTCTTTACTTCCCGAATATCGGATCGTTCCTGCGCGTGATGCGCTTGGCGCGCGCGACCAGCTCGCCGTAGGTGGCGTTCATGTCGGAGAGCGGCCGGCTGTCGAGCCGCTTCGAGCCCAGCCGCAGCGCGTACTCCTTGGTGAATTCCGCGCCGAGGAAGAACACCTGCGAGGAGTAGTACACCCACACGATCACCAGCACGATCGCCCCGGCCGCGCCGAAGGTCGAATCGACCGCGGTGCGGCTGATGTAGAGCGCGATGAGGAATTTCCCGATCCAGAAGAGGAGCGACGTGACCGCGGCGCCGACCCACACGTCGCCCCACGCCACGTGCTGCGTGGGCAGCAGCTTGTAGATCATGGCGAAGAGCAGCGTCACTACCACGAACGAGGTGAAGAACTCGATCGCATGCAGCGCCACCGGCGAGAGGGTGAACCCGTAGTTCGCCACCGAGGCGAGGAAGGTGCTGGCGACGAGCGACAGCATCAGCAGCCCGCCGATCACCATCACCATCAGGAACGCGAAGAAGCGCGTCGTGAACGCGCTGCGCAGGCCGCCGCTCTTCTTCGGCCGGTAATGCCAGATGCGGTCGAGGTCGGCACGCAGCTCCGTGAAGACGGTGGTCGCGCCGAGGATCATGGTGAACAGGCCCACCACCGCGGGGAATGCGCCTTCACGCGTGCCGGCGGCATCCAGCAGGCCCTCGATGCCGACAGCCGCCTTCTCGCCCAGCAACATCGCGATCTGCGCGATGAGGGCATCCTGCGCGTCGTTGCGGTCGAAGAAAAAGCCCGCGATGCCGAGCGCCACCAGCAACAGGGGTGCCAGCGACAGCAGCGTATAGAACGCGAGCGCCGCGCCCATGCTCGGCGCGGCGTCGTCCACCCATCCCCTCACTGCCCGCCGCGTGAGCCCGGCGAGCTGGCCGAGGTCCGGTGTCTTCATGTCAGTTCCGTTTCTGCAGCAGCACGGGATCGCGGCCGCGGACGATTTCGCGCGCGCGCCGCACCATGTCGGTCTCGACCATCATGTCGGAGTTGGCGGCGCGGTCGAGCCGCCGCGAGCCGTGCTCCTCGGAATACGCGCGCGTGAGCTCCGAGCCGAAGAAGAAGATCTGCGACGAGTAGTAGACCCACATGATCGCCACGACGACGGTGCCGGCGGCGCCGAAGTTGGACGCCACCGCGCTCTTGCCGATGTACATCCCGATCACGAACTTGCCGCCCTCGAACAGGACGGCGGTGATGAACGCGCCGAGCAATACGTCGCCGAACGGGATGTGGCGTCCCGGCAGCACCTTGTAGATCAGCGCGAACATGCCGGTGAGCACGATGATCGAGGCCACGATGTCGAGCACGTGCCCCGCGGCTTCGCTGCCGCCGAACCAGGCCGAGCCCATGTACGCGATCGCCGCGCTCATCACGAGCGAAACCAGCAGCAGGAAGCCCAGCGCCGCGATGAGGCCGAAGGAGAGCAGCCGCGTGCGGATCCAGCCCCACACGCCCGAGGCCTTGGGCGAATCGCATTTCCAGATGCGGTTCAGGTCCGACTGCAGCTCGGCGAAGACGGTGGTGGCGCCCGCGACCAGCACCACGAAGCTGATCACCGTCTGCAGCATGCCGTCCCTGTCCGTGTTGGTGCTCTTGAGCACCTCGCTCACGCCCTGCGCGCCGGTGTCGCCGAGGAGGCCCGAGAGCTGCGTGAAGAGCAATTGCTGCGCCTGGTCGTGGCCGATGAAGAGCCCGGCGATGGTGATGACCAGCACGATCAGCGGTGCCATGGACAGCAGCGAGTAGAACGCCAGCGCCGCACCCATGCTCGAGGCGTTGTCCGCCGAGAAGCCCGCGACCGACTTGCGAACGACCCCCCAGAGGCTGCGGGGATTCAGGAGCAGTGCCTTCACGAATGCCTCGTCATCATCGCGAAAAGCCCCAGCAGCAGGGGCGCGGTGAAGATCACGTGGAACATGAACGAGGGATCGGATGCCTGCTCGCGCTGGTCGCCTTCGTCGTCCTTCATCCAGCCGTGAAACGCGCGTCGCAGCTCGTCCCACAGGGATTTCAGTTTCCGGTCTCGCATCGCCGCCTCCAGGGGAGCTCGTGGACGTTCGAGGAAGCGCGTGCGCATTAAGTTTCTGGCCGCATGGATCAGGCTGTCGTCCTACGGCGCCCGTCTCGCGGAAACGAGAGGGGCGCGGTGCAGGCCGAACCACGATGGCGCCCGCTTCCTACAACGGAACCCGCCCATGCCTACACTCCCCGATGGAGCGGGCATCTACATTGCTTGTCCTAACAGCAGGCGGCGCCACGGACGCGCCGTTGGATCCCGGACATGATCGAAAAACATTTCTACGCCGACGTCGACACGCCCTTCCACGTGTGGGTGCGCGAGCGTTCGGATGCGCACGGCTTTCGCTGGGTGCTGCGCGACGCGTCGCAGCTCGGGGATTCCAGCGTGGCACCGCGGCCGATGCACGCCGCGAGCGCACCACGGCGGCGCGGCGGCACCACGGCCGGCGACTGCGCGGACTGACCTACTGCGCGGCGAGCGGCTCGCGCGAGCGCTCGCGTTCGATCTGCGCGAGGCGCAGCGACGCGTGCAGCAGCAGCGAGAAGATCTCGTGCATGAGCTCTTCGGTCGGCGCGTCGTGCTCGTTGATGCGGTGCGCTTCGGATAGCCGGTAGGTCCAGTACTCGATATCGTCCGCGGCCTTGACGCGGATCTTGCGGCAGCAGGCCGGCAGCCTCGCGAGCGCTTCGGGCGGCACCTCGGCCAGGTAGTCGCGCACCAGGTCCACCGCATGCTCGACGCTGGCGGCGCGGTCGAGCCAGGCATGCCATGGCGCCGCGGGCAGGCAGGTCGGCGGAGAGGTGGAGAAGTCGATCATCGTCGCGCTCCGGTGTGGAGGAAACAGCCTTCATTCTGTTCCCCGTCGCGCCCGTCACCTATAGGACAGCCGGAGGGCGAGTGTCGAGGTTCAACTACACGTTGTCGGCCATACGGCATCGTCCTACAAGCTGTTGCGAATCCGGCCGACATTTGCGAGTGCGCGCACACCCCTAAAGTCGGGACATAAGCGACAACACTGACGGGAGAGGAGAGAGATGGACGGCGACAACTACGGATGCCACGACCAGCTCGAGGTCCGCATTCCGCCACCGCCGCCGCATCACGAAACCATTCCTCCTCCGCGCGCGGGCTACGTGTGGATTCCCGGTTATTGGGACTGGCGCAGTTCGCGCCACACCTGGATCGTCGGACGCTGGGCGCCCGAACGGCGCGGCTGCCACTGGAAGCCGCACCGCTGGGTGTCGCGCAACGGACGCTGGTACCTGAAGGTGGGCGGCTGGACGCCGGACGTCATGGTCGACGCCGCGGCGCGCCCCGGCGCGGGCGGACTGCAGCAGGCAGCCGGACAGGACTGAGGCTAGTACTCGGCGAGCTCGCCGCGGCTGGCGAGGCGCGAAACCTGGACGTTCGCGCGCAGGAAGAAGCTCCAGGCCTCCTGCATCGCTTCCGGGACAAGGCCGGCGGCGCGGCGCCGCCAATACTCTTCCGAAAGGCACTGGCTCCAGAAGCGGACATCCGCGGACGACTCGATCGGGCGCGCGCGGCAGGCCGGCGGCAGGAGGGAGGCGGCCGCGGGCGCAAGGGCCGCGAGGTAGGCACGGGCGAAGAACACCACGTCCGAGGCGTCCTTGGCGGTTTCGAGGTCACGGATCCAGGCAAGCATAGGGAGGATTGTGGGTTGCCGGGGCGTACCGGGCTGTCGGACCAGCGCTGACAGCCGAGTCGGACAATGCCTACGAGCCGTTACAATCCCAGGATGTCCGAGCCCCAGTCGGCCAGCCCTGTTTATGCCAGCGTGGCGTATGTCCGGATCCCCGGTTTCGAGGGGCTGCCGGTCGCGGAACAGGTCGCCAACAAGGAGCGCCTCATGGGCCGTGCCCAGGAAGCGCTGGCAAGCGTCGACTCCGCGGACCGCGCGGTCCTCGATGCCGACGACGGCCTCGCCATCGTCCTCTTCGCCGAGCCGGCACGCGCACTGGCCTTGTGCGAGTCCATGCACCAGCAGGATGCCTTCGAGCCGCTGCAGGTGGGGCTCAACTTCGGTCCGCTCGCCCTCACCGCTGCCGACGATGCCGATGCACGCGTGCTGGGCGACGGGCTGGGCGCAGCCGCCGCGGCCGCGCGCTTTGCCGAGCCCGATCGCCTGCTCGTGACCGAGGGATTCGCCCGTGCGTTGCGCATGAGCGATCCCGCACGTGCGGCGGACCTGGCGAAGGCGGGCGACTTCACCGACACGCGCGTGCGGCAGCACGTGCTCTATGCGCCCGACCCGAACCGCAGCATCCTGCGCCGCCGTCGCTTCGCGCTTTATGCCGTGGGCGGCGTCGCGGCCATGTTGCTGCTGGGCGTGATCGCGCGGGGTATCTACCAGCCGATCCTGCGCTCGCGCCCGGGCACGGTCGCGCTCGAGGTCAAGCCCCGCGGCGAGGTGTATGTCGATGGCGTCTACCACGGCCGCGTCCCGCCCCTCACCGAGGTGCAGCTTCCACCGGGCCCGCATCGCGTGCAGCTGCGCAACCCCGGCTCCCTGACGCACACCATGTCCATCGAGGTGAAGCCGGGCGAGCGCATGACCGTCTCGCATACGTTCGTGCGCGTGCCGGAGCCGCCGCGCCGCCCGTCGCAGCAGCAGCCGCAGCCGCAGCCGGATTTCTGGCGCGACCTGCGCAGGAAATTCGGGGCCTGATGGGCGCCGATCCCGACCGCTTCGGCCGTTATCGCGTCGTCGGGCAGCTCGGCCAGGGCGCGATGGGCATCGTCTATCGCGCGATCGATCCCGAGCTCGGCCGCACCGTCGCGGTGAAGACCATCGCGTTGTCGGGCAGCGAGCAGGACCAGGAGGTCCACCAGGCCCGCTTTCGCCAGGAGGCGCGCGCCGCGGGCGGCGTGAGCCATCCCTCGATCGTCACGATCTACGACGTGGGCCGCGAGGGCGACCTCGCGTTCATCGCCATGGAGTGCGTCGAGGGACGCGAGCTGCGCGACCTCATCCGCGAAGGCACCATCGCGCCCGCCCGCGCGCTGGAGATCGCGGCGCTCGTGGCGGAAGGGCTCGCCTACGCGCACGAGCGCGGCGTGATCCATCGCGACGTGAAGCCGGGCAACATCATGGTGCTGCCCGATGGCCGCGTGAAGATCATGGACTTCGGCATCGCGCGGCTGCAGGAGTCCGAGCTCAAGACCCAGAGCGGGGTGCTGCTGGGCTCGCCGCAGTACATGTCTCCCGAGCAGGTCGCGGGACACGCGCTCGATGGCCGCGCCGACGTGTTCTCGCTCGGCGTGGTCCTCTACGAGATGCTGACCGGCACGAAGCCCTTCGACGCGTCGGACCTCACGCAGCTGCTCTTCTGGGTGGTGAACCTGCCGCACAAGCCGCCCAGCGAGCGCAATCCGGCGTTGCCGCCGGTGATCGACTACATCGTGGCGCGCGCGTTGAAGAAGGACGCCGCCGAGCGCTACGCCACGGCGGCCGAGTTCGCGGCCGACCTGCGCGACAGCATCGCGGAGGTGGTGGGCATTCCCGCGCCGGCCATGGCGACCACGCGCCCGGATGCCGCCGCCGGTACCCGCACCGTGACCGAGGCCGCAACGGCTCGCATCGCGCCGCATCTCGCGCTGCGTGCCTCGGCCCGCTTCGATTCCGCCGCGTGCCTTGCACGCCTGCGCGTGATGCCCGATGCCGCGGGAACGCGCACCGGCTGGAAGGCCGCCGAGACGCGGCTTCCAAAGCGCGTGGACCGCTCGCGCGCGCTGCTGTGGGGCGCCTACGGCCTTGCGGCCGTCGCAGCGGTGGTCATCGCGCTGGCCTGATCAGCTGTCGACGACCAGCGTCCCCATCATGCCGCCCGCGGCGTGGTCGAGGATGTGGCAGTGGAACATCCATTCGCCCACGTTATCCGCGACGAACGCGATGTCGCAGCTTCCCTTGGGGCCCAGCAACACCGTGTCGCGCCACACCGGGCGCTCGAGCTTGCGGTCGTCGAGCGCGATCACCTTGAAGAAGTGGCCGTGCATGTGCATCGGATGCTCGTACTCCGTATGGTTGAGCATCTTGATGGTGGCGTGCTCGCCGCGGTCGAAGCGGAACAGCGGCTCGTGCATCATGGCGTGCTCGTGCTGCGCGGTGTAGTTCATGGTCCACGTGAGGCCGTGCTGCTCCATGATCTGCTTCACGTCGAGGGCCTTGCCGTCCACGCGCGCAATCGCGGGCTGCCCCATCATGCCGCCCTCGAAGACGAGGAAGTGCGCGGTGGCCTTGGCGATGTCGGGCTCGGGCAGGGCATTGCGCTCCACCGCTTCCGGCAGCGGCAATGCCTTCGCGCGCGCAGGCGAGCCCGCATACACGATGCTTGCGAGGCGCGTGCCGCCATCGCGGCGATCGTTGATCGCGAAGGTGCCCTTGCTCCCGGCCGTGCCGTCGATCACGAGATCGGTGCGCTGTCCGGGCGCGAGGACCAGCACGCCGCCGGGAATGGGATGCGGCGCGGTCGACTGGCCGTCGTACGTGACGACGATCGGATCGTGCCCGTCGAAGGCGAGGCTGAAGATGCGCGCGGAGGCGGCGTTCACCAGCCGCAGGCGCACGCGCTCGTTCGGGCGCAGCGCCAGCTTGCGCGATGCGTCCGCGGCGACCCCGTTGATGGTGATGGTGTTGCCGATGCGCCCGCCGCTGCCGAAATCGAGCACGCGGCCGTAGTCCTCGATGGGCTTGTTCGCCTTGTCGAGCTTGAAGTCGCTCAGCACCCACAGCTCCTCGCGATCGACCGGGAGCGGCTTGTCCTCCTCGACCACGATCGGGCCGTAGAGGCCGCGCGGCACCTGCTCGAAGCTCGACTGGTGCGGGTGGTACCAGTAGGTGCCCGAATCGGGGACGATGAAGTGGTAATCGAACTTGTCGCCGACACGCACGGGCGCCTGCGTGACGTGCGGCACGCCGTCCATGGCATTGTCGAGGCGGATGCCGTGCCAATGCACCGTGGTTACGTGCGTCAGCTCGTTGCGCAGGCGAACGTCGACCGTTTGCCCCTTCTTGAACCTCAGCAGCGGGCCGGGGCACGCGCCGTTGAAGCTCCACACCTCGGTCTGTGCGCCATCGCGAATCGCCTGGCGCGTGACCGCCGCGCGCAGCTCGAACGGTGACGCCGCGGCGGTGAAGCCCGGCCGGGGCAACGCGAGGGAGCCCAGGGTGGCTCCTGCGGACTGCAGAAATGCGCGGCGGGTGATGCCCATCTGGAGCGCTCCGGAGATCGAGATTCGCGATTCACAAGGAAAACGCGGAAGCGCCTCCCGGGGCTTGCGCAAGATCAAAGCCCGGTGGCGAATTTCCGACGACACGAGTCGTCCTCGTCCTACCGGAAGATGGGACAGCATGGGTGGGCGCGCGCCTTCGAGGGGACTAGATTCGTTTCCACACACAACCCATCGACGAGACGCAACATGAAACAACGAGCCACGATCCGCCGCGCCAAGCTTCCCCCGATCCTGGAGATCGACGAGTTCGGTCTTCCCGTGAACGAGCGCGAGACCTGGCAGCGCCCGCGCTGGTCCGCGGACGGCGAGATCCCCGAGGTCCGCCTCGAGGACTGGCCGACCGAATTCGACGACTGAGGCTGAACAGACTACTGGCGCGGGCAAACGGGTTGCTCCGCGAAGGATCGAACGGTGAACCCGATCGATTCGCCTGGAGGATGGCCATGAACCTGCCCAAGCCTGTTTACCTGCTGCCCGCGCTCGTGCTGTCGCTTGCGGCAGCCACTACCCTCGCCGCGACGAGCGCACCCGCCGGCGGCATTGCCCGCAGCAACGTCGCGGCGCCCGGCACCGCGGCACGGTCGACGACCACCGGCACGTCGAGCAGCACCACCGCGACGACGCCGGCCGCAACGACATCGCAGGCGGGTGGCTGCGCCGGTAGCGGCGGCAGCACCTGCACCACGTCGACCACCGGCACGACGTCGGCGACCGGCACGACCTCGGGCGTCAACACCGTGACGACGGATCCGGCAACCAGCCTGATGGGCGGCTCCGTGGATGCGGCGCCCGCGACCACCGGCAACACCGACACAACGACCACGAACAGCAACACCTCGACGGGCACCGCCACCGGCGCCACGCCCTCGAACGTGACCACCGTCGATACCACGGCCACGCAAAGCCAGTCGTCCTTCGACCGCAATTCCAGCTTCGCGAACGACAGCGGCAACCGCGAGCTCGGCACGTCCCCGGGACAGACGTCACCAGGGACCGCCGACGCGACCTCCACCTTGGGCGTGCCGGCCGATGCTGCGACGCTCGGCATCAACGGCACCACCAACTCGGGCATTCCCACGACCGCGACGGGCGGCGTCCAGACCACGACGCTCGGCGGCGTAGGCGTCCCGGGGCGCGGCGTGGTCGGCGATGTCGGGGTCGTGGGTGGGGGCGGCATCGCCGGCGGCGGCGTGAACGTGAACGTGAATCCCTCCAGCTCGACGCCGATCGCGAACACTGCGCGCACGCCGACGCCGCTCTTCGACGATGCCGCCCGCCGTGGCAGCGTCCAGGTGAAGCGCCAGACGCTCGAGCGCACCTCGCCCGTGGATGCGGTGGCGCCGCGCACGAACAACGATCGCACGGACCAGATGCCCGACGATCCGATCATTCGCTACTGACCCAGCGCTCCACCGAAAAGGGCCCGACCGGCATGCCGCCGGCGGGCCCTTTATCATGGGAACGGCAGAGTTGAGCCCTTCATCCAATGCGCAGACGACAGGAAAAGACCATGACCACAGCGCTCCACGCCGTCCCTTCGACACTCGATCCCCGCATGCCTGACGCGGAGCTTGCCAGGCGCGTCGGCGAGGGAGACGAAGCGGCATTGCGCCTGCTCATGCGGCGGCACAACCAGACGCTCTTCCGTACCGCGCGCGCCATCCTGCGCGAGGACAGCGAGGCGGAGGACGCCGTCCAGGAGGCCTACATCAAGGCCATTCGCGGCATCGCCAGCTTTCGCAGCGACGCGAAACTGTCGACGTGGCTGGTGCGTATCACGGTGAACGAGGCGCTTGCGAAGTTGCGGCGCAACCGCCGCACGGCGGCGGTGATCCCGCTTGCGGGCGACCTTCCAGGGGGGGAGAGCATGACCGACATGACCGACGAGCACACGCCCACGCCCGAGGAGCATGCCCTCCGGGGCGAGGCGCGCCGTGTCATCGAAAGCCGGATCGACGCGCTCCCCGACGTGTTCCGCACCGTCTTCGTCCTGCGCGCGGTCGAGGAGATGAGCGTCGAGG
>DATMJE010000361.1:0-17441 GCA_035553995.1 Usitatibacter sp.
CACGCTGGAGAAGTCCTGCGTGCCGTGGCCGTCGAGCGAGTGCTTCTGGTAGATCTGCTGCGCGAGCGCGCCGAGCATCACGGGCTGGCGCGCGGCCTTCGCAGCCTCGGTGACGAGCGTGAGGTCCTTCAGCATGAGGTCCGCGCCGAAGCCGCCGCTGTAGCCTCGCGAGGCAGGCACGTTCTCCAGCACGCCGGGGTAGGGGTTGTACGTGTCCGAGCTCCAGCAGCGCCCGCTCGAGGTGTTGACGATGCCCGCGAAGACCTTGGGATCCATGCCGAGCTTCGCGGCAAGGCTCATGCCCTCGGAAGTCGCGATCATCTCGATGGCGAGCATCATGTTGTTGCAGATCTTGGCGACCTGGCCGTTGCCCGAGCCGCCGCAGTGCACGATGTTCTTGCCCATCGCCTGCAGCACCGGCTTCGCGCGCTCGAAGTCCTTCGCTTCGCCTCCCACCATGAAGGTGAGCGTGCCCGCCTCGGCGCCGCCCACGCCGCCCGAAACCGGCGCGTCGACCATGGGGCATCCCTTCTGCTTCGCGAGCTCGGCCACCTCGCGTGCCGTGAGCGGATCGATGGTCGAGCAGTCGATGAGCGGAATACCGGCCGCGACCGAGGCGAGCACGCCGCCTTCGCCCAGGTACACCGTGCGCACGTGCGGCGACGACGGCAGCATCGTGATGACGAGCTCCGCGCCACGCACCGTTTCCGCGAGCGAGCCCGGCGCTTCGCACCCCTGCTCCGCGAGCTTCTTCACCAGCGCGGGCACGACGTCGTGGACGCGCAGCGTGTGCCCCTGCTTGAGCAGGTTGCGGCACATGGGGTTGCCCATGTTGCCGAGGCCGACGAAAGAGATGTGCATATGGGGGGCCCAGGCGTAACGGGATTGGCGCAAGGCGCTTGTGCCTTGCGCCTCGTGCCCGGCGCTTTTTTTATTTCAACGAAATCGTCGTATGTATCTTCCCGCTCACCGTGTCGTCGTCGAACCAGCGGGCGGTGATCGTCTTCACCTGCGTATAGAAATGCACGGCCTGCTTGCCGTAGGGGCCGAGGTCGCCCAGCTTCGAGCCGCGCGAGCCGGTGAAGCTGAAGTAGGGGACCGGCACGGGGATCGGCACGTTGATGCCGACCTGTCCCACGTCGATCTCGCTCTGGAACTTGCGCGCGGCCGCGCCCGATTGCGTGAAGATCCCGGTGCCGTTGCCGTACGGATTCCCGTTGATGATGCGGATCGCGTCGTCGAGGGTCTCGGCGCTCACGAGGCACAGCACCGGGCCGAAGATCTCCTCGCTGTAGATCGCATGCGTGGGCTTCACGCCCGAGAAGACGGTGGGGCCGACGAAGTTGCCCTTGTCGTAGCCCGCGACCTTCGCATTGCGCCCGTCGAGCTCGAGCTTCGCGCCTTCCTTCACGCCCTGCTCGATGAGGCCTTCCACGCGCTGCTTCGCCTGCTTCGAGACCAGCGGACCGAGGTCAGCTCCTGCTTCCGTGCCGGCGCTCACCTTGAGGGACTTCGCCTTCTCGACGATGTCGGGAATCCACCGGTTCGCCTCGCCCACGAGGACCGCGACGCTGACCGCCATGCAGCGCTGGCCCGCGGCGCCGAACCCCGCGCCCACGAGCGCGTTGAGCGACTGCTCCTTGTTCGCGTCCGGCATGATGACCGCGTGGTTCTTGGCGCCCATCATGCATTGCGCGCGCTTGCCGTTCTCGCTCGAGAGCTTGTACACATGCTCGCCCACGCCGCACGAGCCCACGAAGGACACGGCCTTCACCTCGGGGTGCGTGCAGATCGCATCCACCGAAGCCTTGCCGCCGTGCACGACGTTGAGCACCCCCGGCGGAACGCCCGCCTCGATCGCGAGCTGAGCGAGCAGCATCGGCGTCATCGGATCCTGCTCCGAGGGCTTGAGCACGAACGTGTTGCCGCAGACGATCGCCATCGGGAACATCCAGAGGGGGATCATGGCGGGGAAGTTGAACGGCGTGATGCCCGCGCACACGCCGATCGGCTGGCGCAGCGAATACACGTCCAGGCCGCCGGCGACGTTCTCGACGAACTCGCCCATGGTGAGCGTGCCGATGCCGCAGGCGTGCTCCACGACCTCGAGGCCGCGGAAGACGTCGCCTTCCGCATCGGGCAGCGTCTTGCCCTGCTCGGACGTGAGCTGCGCCGCGAGCTTCTTCATGTCGCGGCGGATGAGCTCCTGCAGCTTGAGCATGATCCGCGCGCGCTGGCCCACGGGCACGTTGCGCCACGATTTGTACGCTTCGGCGGCGGCCTTCACGGCCGCATCGACCTCGGAGGCGTCGCACATCGGCACGCGCGCCAGCACTTCCTGGGTCGCGGGATTGACGACGTCGCGCCATTCCTTCGCCCGGGATTCGACGAACTGCCCGTTGATCAGCAGCTTGACGGTCGGGGCGCCCTCGGCCCTGACCTGCGGGTTGGCAGCCATGGTTTCTCCTCCATTTATGGCGAGCGAAACCAAAATTATAGCCAGTCTGCCGTCCCCGGCCCCTTGATCAATGTCCCAACGCCTGCAACCGGCGCCGATCGGCAGGCCGAATCTAGCGGCACTCCTTGATCGGCTCGGTGGTGCCGATCACGGGCTCGAACGACGTCGCCGTGAGGTTGCGGCCGCCGATGTAGTAACGCATGCAGGGCTTCGCATCGACGGTAACGGTGGCCACGAGGGGGGCGGACTGCCCCGCGGTCTGCGGCAGGCTCACCTCGACCGTGTGCGTTCCCGGAGGGAAGGGGGGCTGCGCGCCGCCCGGGATGCGCTCGCCATCGATGCTCACGATGTTGGCCGCGACGACGCCCTGCAGCCGCTGGTTGTGCTCCCCGGCGAAGAGCACGTAGGGCTTCGAGTACTGTTGCGCGGTGGTGGCGCAACCGCCGGCCACGATGGCCGCGGCTACGAGGATTCTGCTGTTCATCTTCACCTCCATGGGACTTTCAAGCATAGCAAGCAGCGCATCGTATACGATATACGGATGCTTCCCTGGACCGTCGAGCACCCCCGCAGCCGCCTCGCGCAGGTGCGCGACACGTCGCTGTCGCAGCTCGTGCGCGACGATATCCTCGCCGGCATCCTGCGCGGCGACCTGGCGCCCGGCAGCCGCATCAACGAGCCCGATGTCGCCGGCCGCCTGGGCGTGTCGCGCGTCCCGGTCCGCGAGGCGCTGCGCAGCCTGGAGAGCTCGGGGCTGGTGGTGGCGCGCAAGAACGCGGGCGTCTTCGTGCGCGAGCTCGCGGCGGCGGAAGTCGCGGAGCTCTACGAGCTGCGCTCCGTCTTCGACGCCTACGCGGGACGCAAGGCCGGGGAGCTCGCCGAGGCGCCGCGGCGCAAGCTCGCGAAGTCGCTCGAAGCCGCGACGGTTGCCATGCGCAAGGCCGCGCGCGCCAGGGATCTCGCCACCTACTACGCCGGGAACCTGCGCTTCCACTGGGCGATCGTGGAGGCCGTCGGCAACACGCGCTTCGCGGAGGCGTACCGCGATGTCGTGCAGCAGCTCCACCTGTGGCGCATCCAGAACCTTTCGCAGGGGCTGGCGATGGCGGCCTCGGTCGCGGAGCATGAGCAGATCCTGCAGGCGATTCGCGCGGGCGATGGGGCCCGCTCCGGGAAGCTCATGGCTGCCCACGTGCATACCGCATACGAACGACTCGAGAAAAACCTTCCCAGGGGAACGACACGATGAAGCTGCTTTCACTCGCCGCGCGCGCCGCGGCATTCGCCTCTTGCGCTTTCGCTGCGACGCTCGCGCTCGCGCAGGCTTATCCCGACAAGACGGTGAGGATCATCGCGCCGGTCCAGCCCGGCGGCGGCGTGGACCTCGTCGCGCGCACCATGGCGGACCGCTTCACGAAGGACCTGGGGCAGACCTTCATCGTCGAGAACCAGTCCGGCGGCGGCGGCGCCATCGCCTCGCAGGCGGTGGCCCGTGCGGCGCCCGACGGCTACACGCTGATGCTGGGCTATGTCGGCACGCACGGCACGAACCCGGCGGTGCGCAAGCTGCCTTACGACGCGGTGAAGGACTTCACGCCGATCGCGATGGTGGGCGGCACGCCGAACGTCCTCGTGGTCAACCCGTCGGTGCCGGCGAAGACCCTCGAGGAGGTCATCGACTACACGAAGAAGAACCAGACGAGCTACGGCTCCGCGGGAACGGGCACGCTCACGCACCTCGCGATGGAGGAGCTCAAGCAGGCCGCCGGCTTCGACTCCGTGCATGTGCCTTATCGCGGCATCGGCCCCGCGCTCACCGATACGATCGGCGGCAGGACGCAGATGATGATGCCGGGCCTCGCCGCCGCGCTTCCGCACATCAAGGCGGGCAAGGTGCGGCCCATCGCCGTAACGGGTCTCAAGCGCCATCCGCTGCTGCCCGACGTGCCGACCTTCGAGGAGCTGGGCTTCAAGGGCTTCGACGGCGTGCAGTGGTACGGCATCGTGGGTCCGGCCAACCTGCCGCCCGCCATCGTGAAGACGCTCAACGACGAAGTGAACAAATCGCTGGCGCTACCGGACGTGCGCGAGCGCTTCGCGGGCGAGGCGCTGCAGGTGATGCCGATGACGCCGCAGCAGTTCGGCGACTACATGAAAGCCGATATCGCGCATTGGACGAAGCTTGCCCGCGAGCGCAAGATCGAGCTCCTCGATTGACCCCCTCCCATACCTGAATCCCGATCGATGGCACTGAATACCCGCGTCGAAGCCGACACCAGCGCGCCGCCCGTCACGCAGATCCTCGCGAAGTTCGTCGCGGGACATCCGTCGGGGGGCTGGAGCGACGCCGTCGAGCACGAGGCGCATCGCACGTTCCTCAATTGGGTCGGCTGCGCCGTGGGCGCCGCGCAGCACGAATCCGCGCAGGCCGCGCTCGGCGCGGTGCGCATGTTGGAGCCCGCGCCGCAGTCGAGCGTCCTCGGCCGCGCGGAGAAGGTGGACATGGCAAGCGCCGCGCTCGTGAACGGCATCACCTCGCACACGTTCGACTTCGACGACACGCACCTGCGCACCATCATCCATCCGGCCGGGCCCGTCGCCTCCGCGGTGCTCGCGCTCGCGGAGCACCAGGCGCTCGGCGGGCGCGCGGTGATCGATGCCCTGGTGCTCGGCGTCGATGTCGAGTGCCGCGTCGGCAACTGCATCTATCCCAACCATTACGATCGCGGCTGGCACATCACCGGATCGGTCGGCATGCTCGGCGCTGCCGCCGCTTGCGCGCGGCTCCTGGGCCTCGACGAGCGCCGCACGCAAATGGCGCTCGGCATCGCGGCCTCGCAGCCCATCGGGCTGCGCGAGCAGTTCGGCACCATGACCAAGCCGTTCCACCCGGGTGCCGCGGCGCGCGCGGGATTGCTCTCGGCGCTGCTCGCGAAGAATGGCTTCACCTCGAGCACCAGGGCCCTCGAGGCGCCGCGCGGCCTGATCCAGGTGTTCTCCGACAAGCGCGACTGGAGCGAGATCACCGGGGAGCTGGGCCAGCGCTTCGAGATCTCGATCAACACCTACAAGCCTTTCGCGTGCGGCATCGTGATCCATCCCACCATCGATGCCGCGACGCAATTGCGGGCGAAGGGCATCAAGGCGGAGGACATCGAGCGCGTGGAGCTCAAGGTCCATTCGCTCGTGCTCGAGCTGACCGGCCGGAAGGAGCCGCAGGACGGGTTGCAGGGCAAGTTCTCCGTCTACCACGGCTTCGCGGCGGGGCTCATCTTCGGGCAGGCGGGCGAGGGCGAGTACGAGGACGCGATCGTGCGTCGCGAGGATGTGACGGCGCTGCGTCGCAAGGTGATCGCCACGGTCGACGATTCCATTGCCGAGGAATCGGCGGACGTGACGGCGGTGCTCAAGGACGGACGGCGCGAGCATGTGTTCGTGAAGCACGCCATCGGCTCGCTCGAGCGGCCGATGAGCGACGCGGACCTCGAGCGCAAATTCCATTCGCTCGCCGACCACACCATCGGTGCGGCGCGCGCCTCGAAGCTGATCGAGGCGTGCTGGAAGACCGCTTCGATCGGGAATATGCAGGAGCTGGCCGCGCTGGCTTGTCCTTAGTTTTCGGCGTCACCTCCGCCCAATTTCGACGGGAGATAGTGCATGAGCTCGATTTCCATGGGCCCCGGTCCCGGCCACTTCCAGGCCGGGGGGCGTCCGCGCATCGTGGTCCTCGACGATTACGAGGACTCGCTGCGCCAGACGGCGGACTGGAGCGGCATCGAGTCGCGCGCCGACGTGGTTTTCCACACCGAGCGCTTGCGCGGCGAGGCGCTCATGCGCGAGATCGGCGAGGCCGATGCCGTCGTCGTCGTGCGCGATCGCACTCCGTTCAAGGCGGACCTTGTCGGCAAGCTTCCGCGGCTCAAGCTCTTCGTCTTCACCGGCGCGCGCAATACGCAATATGACGCGCAGGTGATGGCCCAGCGCGGCATCCCCGTGGGCTGCACCGAGATGGGCGAATCCAAGGCGAGCACCACGGAGCTCGCGTGGACGCTGATCCTCGCCGCGGCGAAGCGGCTCGAGGCTTATCTCGGACTGGTGCGCAAGGGCAAGTGGCGCGACGGACACGGCCTTCCGCAGGTGCTCTCCGGCCAGCGGCTCGGATTGATCGGCTTCGGCGGCATCGGCCAGCGGGTGGCGAAGGTGGGCGAAGCCTTCGGCATGGATGTCGTCACCTGGAGCCCGCACATGACGCCGGAACGCGCGGCCGAGGGTGGCGCCCGCGCCGTGTCGCTCGAAGAGCTGCTGTCGAGCTCGAAGGTGGTGAGCCTGCACCTGGTGCCGTCCGATGCGACGCGCAAGCTGCTCGATGCCGAGCGGCTCGCCACGATGCGGCTCGACTCGATCCTCGTGAACACCGCGCGCTCGGCCCTCATCGACATGGCCGCGCTCGAGAAGGCGCTCGAAGCCGGGCGTCCCGGTGTCGCCGCGCTCGACGTCTACGACGACGAGCCCCTGCCCGCGAACCACTCCCTCGCCAGGCGCGAGAACGTGGTCCTCACGCCGCACCTCGGCTTCGTGAACGAGCCGGTCTTCTCGCGCTTCGGGCCCGGCGTCGTCGAAAACCTCACCGCCTGGCTCGACGGCAAGCCGCTCCCCCGCCCCGCCAGGTAAACGCGTTCCGCTATGCAGGAAATCGGGTCCGTCCCGATTTCCCGTATGGCGGACTGGCGTTCCGCTAGGCGGGAAATGGGGTACGTCCCCATTTTGGGGTCAGTCGCGGAAGGCGAAGAGGACGGCGTCGGCGGGCACGAGCTCGCCCTCGACGAAGGCGGCACGGTCGATGACGCCGTCGCGAGGGCTCACGATGGTGTGCTCCATCTTCATGGCCTCGAGGATCAGCAGGGCCTGGCCCTTCTTCACGCTGTCGCCGGCTTGCGCCATGAGCTTCACGACGCGGCCGGGCATGAGCGACGTGAGCCGCGCATCCGGCGTGGCATCGGTGGGCTCGTAGTGGAAGGGATCGACCCGCTCGAGATCGAAGCGGCCCTGCGGTGTCACGGCCGACAGGCGTTCCCCCAGGCGCGTCACGCTGGCGAAGTAGGTCTCGTCGTCCAGCGCGATCTGCAGCCGCTCGCCGTCCGACGGCCCGAGCGCCACGCGATGCGTGCGGCCGTCGACCGTCACCATCGCATGATCGGCCTGCATCACGGCCTCCACGGTCGCGATCGAATCGTCGGCGCGATGGAACTGGATGCGACGCAGCGCCGGCTGGTTCAACCGCCATCCGGTGGTGTCGTCCCAGGGCGAGCCGGACGACGCGGACGAGCGCTCATCGAGGAACACGCGCGCCGCTGCGGCCACCAGCGCCTCGACCGGCACCTGCGATTCCGGCGGCAGGAGCTGCGCGCGGTGCCGATCGATGAACGCCGTATCCGTTTCACCGGCGAGGAATGCGGGATGGCGCACGACGCGCTCGAGGAACGCGAGGTTGGTCTTCACGCCGAGGAGCGAGGTCTGCGCGAGCGCCCCCTGCATGCGCCGCGCGGCATCGTCACGGTCCGCGCCCCACACGATGAGCTTGGCGATCATCGGGTCGTAGAAGACGCTCACCTCGTCGCCGGCGCGCACGCCCGTGTCCAGCCGCACCTCGTCGTCGAGCGCGGGTGTGCGGAAGACGCCGATGCGCCCGGTCTCCGGCAGGAAATCGTTGGCGGGATTCTCCGCGCAGAGCCGCACCTCGATCGCATGTCCCGCCGAATGGACCTCGGCCTGCATGAGCGGCAGCGGCTCACCCGCGGCGATCCGCAACTGCCACTCCACGAGGTCCTCGCCCGTGATCATCTCGGTCACCGGGTGCTCGACCTGCAGCCGCGTATTCATCTCCATGAAGTAGAAGCGGCGGTCGCTGCCGGCGATGAACTCGATCGTGCCGGCGCCGCGATAGCCGATCGCGCGCGCCGCCGCGACCGCCGCTTCGCCCATCGCCACGCGCATCGCATCGTCCACGAAGGGCGAGGGCGTTTCCTCCAGCACCTTCTGGTGGCGGCGCTGGATGGAGCACTCGCGCTCGAAGAGGTGCACGTAGTGCCCGTGCGTGTCGCCGAAGACCTGGAACTCGATGTGGTGCGGGCCCTGCACGAAGCGCTCGAGCAGCACGCGGTCGTCGTCGAAGGCGTTCTTCGCCTCGCGCCGCGCGGCCGCAAGCTGCGAGGCGAACTCGTCGGCGCGCGTGACGAGGCGCATGCCCTTGCCGCCGCCGCCCGCGACGGCCTTCACGAGCAGGGGGTAGCCGACATTCGCGGCCTCGCGTGCGAGGGTCCCATCGTCCTGCGTGGCGCCGTGATAGCCCGGCACGACGGGCACGCCCGCCTTCTCCATGATCGCCTTGGCCCGGTCCTTGAGCCCCATCTGCTCGATCGCCTCGGGCGTGGGGCCGATGAAGACGAGCCCCGCGTCTTCCACCGCGCGCGCGAACGCCTCGTTCTCCGAGAGGAAGCCGTAGCCGGGATGGATCGCCTCGGCGCCGCACGCCTTCGCCACCTCGATGATCCTGTCGCCCCTGAGGTACGAATCCGCCGGCCGCGGGCCGCCGATGAGCCAGGCTTCGTCGGCCTGCTCCACGTGCAGCGCGTGCGCATCGATCGACGAATGCACGGCGACCGTGCGGATCGCGAGCCGCCGGCAGGTGCGCATCACGCGGCAGGCAATCTCGCCCCGATTGGCGATGAGGACCTTCGAGAACATGGCGCGCATTCTACCTTTGTGCACCGCCGCATCGGGCCGGTATCATCGGCGCATGTACGGAATCACCGATCTCCCGACCTACGTGCTCGGCACCATCTTCATCGTGCTGCTGCCGGGCCCCAACTCGATGTACGTGATGACCGTCGCGGCGAGGCAGGGCGTGGCACGGGGCTATCGCGGCGCGTGCGGCGTCTTCCTCGGCGACACGGTGCTCATGATCCTCGCCGCCGCCGGTGCCGCCTCGCTCCTGCGCACCACGCCCGCGCTCTTCACCATCGTGAAGCTCGCCGGTGCTTCGTACCTCGCATGGGTCGGCATCGGCCTCATACGCGCGGCCATCGCGAGATGGCGACACGCCGCGGACGATGCGGCGCCCGCGCCGTTGGCGGACGCCTCGCGGCCGTTCCGCACCGCGCTCGTGATCAGCCTCTTCAATCCGAAGGCGATCCTGTTCTTCGTCTCGTTCTTCGTCCAGTTCGTCGATCCGCGCTATGCGCACCCGGCGCTTTCCTTCGCGATCCTCGGCGCGATCCTGCAGGTGTTCAGCGCGATCTACCTCTCGACGCTGATATTCGCCGGCGCCCGGCTCGCCGCGCAGGTGCGCCGCCGCCGCAGGCTTTCCGCTGCAGCCACAGGGGGCATCGGCAGCCTCTTCCTCGGTTTCAGCGCGCGGTTGGCGGGGGCCACGTTGGGCTGATCGAGCCCCGGTCCTTCAGCGCCGCGAGGATGTCAATTACCATGTGGCCTTCGCTCGGGGGAGGCAAGGCCATGAAGACGGGATCGGTCGCGTTGGCGTTGGCGCTGGCAATGACTTCGGCGCACGCCGCCGACAAGGTGAAGGTCGGCTTCCTCAGCACGCTCTCGGGCCCGGGCGGTGCGCTGGGCGTGGATATCGAGGACGGGTTCAAGCTGGCGCTCAAGTCCACCGGCAACAAGTTGGGCGGCCTGCCCGCGGAGCTGGTGGTCGTGGACGACCAGCAGAACCCCGACGTCGCCAAGCAGGCCACCGACCGGCTGCTCAAGCGCGACAAGGTGGACCTCATGACCGGCATCGTGTTCTCGAACATCATGCTGGCGGTGGGGCCCACGATCTTCGATGCGAAGACCTTCTACGTGAGCGCCAATGCGGGGCCCTCGCAGTATGCCGGCGCGCAGTGCAACCCTTATTTCTTCAACGTGGCGTGGCAGAACGACAACCTCCACGAGGCCGTCGGCAAGCACGTGGCGGAGAAGGGGTTCAAGAATGTGGCGCTCGTGGCGCCCAACTATCCCGCCGGCAAGGACGCGCTCACGGGCTTCAAGCGCTACTACAACGGCAAGGTCGCCGACGAGATCTACACCAAGCTGGGCCAGCTCGACTACGCGGCGGAGCTCGCGCAGATCCGCGCGACGAAGCCCGATGCGGTCTACATCTTCCTGCCGGGCGGCATGGGCATCAACTTCATCAAGCAGTACGCCGCCGCGGGGCTCGCGAAGGACGTGCCGCTCTTCGGCCCCGGCTTCTCGGCCGACGAGGACGTGATCCGCGCCGCGGGCGACGCGATGAACGGCATGTACAACGCCTCGCAGTGGGCGCACGACCTGCCCAATGCCGAGAATCGCAAGTTCGTGGCCGATTTCGAGCGCGAGTACGGGCGCCTGCCGTCGCTCTACGCTTCCCAGGGCTACGACGCCGCGCTGCTCATCGATGCCGCGGTGCGAAAGGTGAAGGGCAACCTCGACGACAAGGAAGCGCTGCGCGCGGCCCTCGCGTCCGCAGACTTCAAGTCGGTGCGCGGCGCGTTCAAGTTCAACCGGAACCACTATCCCGTGCAGGATTACTACCTGCGCGTGGTGGAGAAGGATGCGAAGGGCCGCGTCACCAACCGCACCGTCGGCACGATCTTCAAGGATCACGCCGACGCGTACGCGAACGAATGCGCGATGAAGTGACGCGGTGAGCGCCGCGCTCGCCGCCGAGCAGGCCCTGAACGGCCTGCAGCTCGGGCTGATGCTGTTCCTCATGGCCGCGGGGCTCACGCTGGTGCTGGGCATCATGGACACGATCAACCTCGCGCACGGCTCGCTCTACATGACCGGCGCCTACCTCGCGGCCGCCACCTACGCGGCGGCAGGCAGCTTCCTCGTGGCCGTGGCGGCCGCGGTCGTGGGTACGGCGCTCATCGGCGCACTGCTGGAAATGACGGTGCTGCGCGCGCTCTATCGGCGCGACCATCTGTCCCAGGTGCTCGCGACCTTCGCCATCATCCTCATCGCGAACGAGGCGATCCGGATGACCTGGGGCCCGCAGCCACTGGCGCTTCCGACGCCGCGCGCGTTGTCGGGACCTGTCGAGCTGCTCCCGGGATTTCTCTATCCGGCGTGGCGGCTGGTGCTGATCGCCGCGGGCCTGGGCGTCGCGGTCCTGCTCTTCATCCTCGTCACTTACACGCGCGCCGGGATGCGCGTGCGCGCGGGCGCTTCGAACCGCGAGATGGCGGAAGTCATGGGCGTCGACGTGAAGCGGCTCTTCACCGTCGTGTTCGCGATCGGTGCGGCGCTATGCGCGCTGGCGGGTGCGCTGCTCGGCCCGTTGCTCGCGGTGCAGGTCGGCATGGGCGAGAGCATCCTCATCCTCGCGTTCGTCGTCGTGGTCATCGGCGGCATCGGCTCCATTCGCGGCGCCTTCGTGGGCGCGCTGCTCGTGGGTATCGTCGACACGGCCGGCCGTGCGCTGCTCGTCCCCGCGCTGGCGTCGATCGCGATCTACGTGCTGATGGCGGCGGTGCTCTTCTGGAAGCCGCAGGGCCTCTTCCCCGCGCGCGGATGAAGGTCTCGCTGCATACGCCCGCGGCCGGCTGGTGGTGGGCCGCTGTCGCCGCGATGCTTGCGGCGTTTCCCACGATCGCGGCCAACTTCGGGCAGGAGTATTACATCGGGCTTGCCACGCGCATGCTGGTCTTCGGCATCGCGGCAACGAGCCTGAACCTGCTGGTCGGTTACGGCGGCATGGTGAGCTTCGGCCACGCGGCCTTTTTCGGCACGGGTGCCTATGCCGTCGCGGCGCTGGCGGATCGCGGCGTGTCGGCGCCGTGGATCACGTGGCCGCTTGCGATGGCGCTGGCCGCGATGCTCGCGCTGGCGATCGGCGCCGCGGCGCTGCGCACGCGCGGGCTGTACTTCATCATGATCACGCTCGCCTTCGCCCAGATGGTCTTCTACCTCGTGGTGTCCGTGAAGACGCTGGGCGGCGACGACGGGCTTTCGCTCGCGGCCCGCGGAATCGGCGAGTCGGCGCTCTTCTACACCGCCCTGGCGCTCGCCGTGCTCGCGGCCTGCGGGCTGCGGCGCCTCGCGAATGCGGGCTTCGGACGCGCCTTGCAGGGCGTGCGCGAGAACGAGGCGCGCATGGAGGCCGTCGGCTTTCCGGTCCTGCGCATCAAGCTCGCGGCTTTCACCATCGCCGGCGCCGTTGCGGGACTCTCGGGCGCGTTGCTCGCCACGCTCAACGGGCGCGCGGGCCCCGGCCTTCTCGATTGGCCGCAGTCCGGCCAGCTCCTCGTGATGGTGATCCTCGGCGGCGTGGGGCAGCGCTTCGGCGGCTTCATCGGCGCCGCGGTCCTCCTCGCGATGGAAGAGGTGCTCTCGCCGTACTGGGTGCACTGGCAGCTCGTGCTGGGCATCGTGCTGCTCGCGGTCGTGCTGCGTGCACCGCGCGGGCTCGCGGGAATGCTCGCGCGTGGCTGAGATCCTGCGCATCACGGGACTCGTGAAGCGTTTCGGCGGTGTCGCCGCGACCGACGGTCTCGATCTCGACGTTCGCGCGGGCGAGGTCCACGCCGTCATCGGCCCGAATGGCGCCGGCAAGAGCACGCTCATCCACCAGGTTTCCGGCGCACTCGTGCCGGACGCAGGCACGGTTGTTTTCGAGGAGCGCGACGTGACCGGGCTTTCGATGCACGAGCGCGTCGCGGCGGGCATCGCGCGCTCGTTCCAGGTGACCAATGTGTTCGCGCGGCTGGCCGTGCTCGACAACGTGGCGCTCGCCGTGCAGGCACGCACACGATCCTGCTTCTCGTTCTGGCGCCCGGCGATCGGGGACGCGGCCGCGTTCGCCGAGGCGATGCGGATCCTGGACCGCGTGGGCCTCGTCGCGCGCGCCGACGCGGCCGCGGGTGCGCTTTCCCATGGGGAGCAGCGGCGGCTCGAGATGGCGCTGGCGCTCGCGACGCAGGCCCGCCTGCTGCTGCTGGACGAGCCGATGGCCGGCATGGACACCGCGGAGTCGGCAGCGCTCCTCTCGTTGCTGCGCGAGCTGCGCGCGCACTGCACGCTGCTGCTCGTCGAGCACGACATGGACGCCGTCTTCCAGCTCGCCGACCGCATCTCCGTGCTGGTCTACGGCCGCGTCATCGCCACCGGCACGCCCGACGCCATCCGCGCGAACGAAGAAGTGCGCCGCGCCTATCTCGGCGACACGCTGCCCGCATGAGCGCGCTGCTCGAAATCTCCGGGCTGGAAGCGGGCTACGGCGCGAGCCAGGTCCTCTTCGGACTGGACCTGGCCGTGCAAGAGGGCGAGGTCGCCACACTCCTGGGCCGCAACGGCATGGGAAAGACCACGACGGTGCGCACGCTCTTCGGTTTGCTGCCGCCGCGCGGCGGCACGATCCGCTGGCGTGGCGAGGTGGTGAACGGGTTCTCGCCGCAGCGCGTGGCGCACCTCGGCATCGCGCTCGTGCCGGAGGGCCGCCAGGTGTTCCCCAACCTCACCGTTACGGAGAATCTCGTCGCCTTCGCCGTGAAGCGCGGCGGCGCGGCATGGGATCTCGCGAGGGTGCTCGATTTCTTTCCGCAACTGCGCGAGCGCTCGTCGCAACTGGCGGGGCGGCTATCCGGCGGAGAGCAGCAGATGCTCGCCATCGGGCGTGCGCTCATGACCAATCCGGCGCTCCTCGTGGTCGACGAGGCCACCGAGGGACTCGCGCCGCTCGTGCGCGAGGAAGTGTGGCGCTGTTTCGAGGCGTTGCGCGCGGGCGGGCAGGCGCTGTTGCTCATCGACAAGCACGTGGAGCGGCTGGTCGCGCTCGCCGACCGGCACACGATCGTCGAGCGTGGCCGTGCGGTCTGGACAGGAGGCTCCGAGGCGTTGCGCAACGACCGCTCCCTGTGGCATCGATGGCTCGGCGTCTGAGGGGCACGCCTCACTGCACGCGATAGACGAGTATGCGAGCGGTAGACGAACCGACGGCCGGCGCCGCAACGTAAAGCCTGTCCTCCTCCGGCACGAAAAGGCCGGTCCGCGCGCGAGGCGAGGTGCTGACCGAGCTCTCCAACACGTACCGGTCTCCACCCTCGTGCCGGACCACGTCCACGCGGCCTTCGCCGCACACGACATAGATGCGCTTGCGCCGCGCATCGTAGAAGATATCGTCCGCGTCGCTGCCGGTCTCGACCCGGGCCACGAGCTTGCCCGATTCCGTGTCATAGACGAGCAACACCGCCGGCGAGCGCGAGCCGACGAAGAGCCGGTGACTCGCTTCGTCGAGCGCCATCGGGAAGTTCGCCGAAGCGTTCGACAACGGCCACCGGGCGATCACGCTCCCCTTCTTGCGGTCCACGACCACCACGGCGTGGGCTTCCGGCACGTTGACGAACGCCCGGGCTCCGTTGCTCTCCAGCTGGAAGGACTCCGGGTGGCCCGGCAGATGGATGTCGCCGCCTCCCTCGCCGGTCGCCGGGTCGATGACGCGCAGGGCGCCCGACCCGTAACCGACCACGACCTTCCGGGCGACGGGGTCGTACCGGAGGTTGTCCGCATCGGGCATGTCTTCGATCCGCTTCAAAACGCCAAGCGTCCCCGCATCGATGATGTCCAGGCGGGCGCCTTGCCCGTTGGCGATGAACAGGCGGTTCGAGCTCGCGATGTACAGCACGCCCTGCGGCTCGCCGAATCCCCGGATGCTGTCGCGATGATTGCGCTGCGTATCGAGCACTTCGACGGTGCCGTTGCCGAGCGCCGCGACGAACAGGCGATGGCCGCCCACGTCGACCGACAGGTGATCGATGCGTCCCTTGACGCCCGGGAGTGCAATGCTCGATTGCAGCTCGAGCGCGGGTGCCGCCTCGGCGCACATCGACGCGAGCAGCCCGATCGCCAGGAACGCACCGCCCCTCACGGCGCCGTTGCGAGCTGCAACGGCGCGCCCACCGCCCTCCAGCCGGAGTGTCCGCTGTTGATGTACCTGGCGTCGTAACCCGCCTCGCGCAACTTGATGGCGGTCGTGCATCCGACGTGGAAGCCGTAGGCGCAATACACGAACACGGGCTCCGACTTCGAAAGCTCCCCGATCCACTGCTGGATCTGCTCGGGATCGCGCCACTTGACGCCCTCGGCGATATCGTGGGCACGGGACAGCGACATGCGCGGGCGCACGTCGATGACCTGGAGCGGCTTGCCCGCGGCCATCATCGCCCGGACATCCTCGACGCCGACGCCCTCGATGTCGCCGAACTCGGGTTGCTCGACGCCGCGGGGCTTCGGCGCCTGGATCGCGTCCTGGTAGCGGCGTTCAAGGGCCGGCCAGTCGATGTTGCGGAAGAAGGTTTCGACGTACGCCTTGGCATCCGCGCCCAGGTCCATGTGGTAAGCATGCTCGTACATGTCGAGAGCCAGGATCGGCACGCCGCCGGCGATCGCCTGCGAATGGTCGCCTGCATACTGGTTGATGAGCGTGCCGTCGCGCGGCACGTAGGTGAGCAGCACCCATCCCGAGCCGCCGCCCAGCGCGTTGCCCATGGCGCGGAATTCGGAGCGCCAGCGTTCGAACGAGCCGAAGTCGCGCGCGAGGATTTCCATCATGGCCGCGGTGGGCCGGCCGTCGCCGCCCATGCTCGCGAAGTAAAGCTCGTGCAGCAGCGTGGAGTTGAGCGCCACGAGCTGCTCGCGCTTGAGCGCGTTCAACAGGTGCCCGGGGGCCTGCTCGAAATCCAGCGACTCGAGCTGCTCCGTGATGGCGTTCAGGCGCCGCAGCGCCCCGCCGTAGTTGTTCTCGTAATGGCTCTCGATCATCTTCACCGAAAGGTAGCAAAGCGTCCACGGACGCACGCCGATCTGCTTCAGGCTGTAGCGCATGATGTCCTCCAAAGCGAAACGTGGTCAACGACACGTCGCGCCCGGGGGGCTGCGAGGCTTGCACTTCGGGAGGGTGGGAGCTCCGGTGCCCGCTCGCGCGCAACGTTCCACAGGATTGGACGGGGCACCGTCTTGGAGGGAAACATCCCGGGGGTCCTGCTACCCCCAAGTGCAAAGATACTTCCGGACATCGGTTGAAGTCAATTGGTGGTTCAAGCGCGCGAAAAGTGCAACTTCATGGAGGCGGGAAGCGTCAATGGGACAACACACCATGCTCAAGCTCTTCGGCTTTTCGAAAGTCAACGCGGTCGCGCGCGGTCACACCCGCGACTTGCGCGTGCTGTGGGCGCTCGAGGAGATGCAGCTGCCGTTCGAGCTGGTCGGCATGGACCATCCCGCACAGGACCTGGGTACCGAAGCTTATCGCAGGCTGAGTCCCTTCCAGCAGATTCCGGCGATCGAGGACGACGGTTTGGTGGTGTCCGAATCCGCCGCGATCCTCTTCTACCTGGCGAGGAAGTCCGGCCGCCTGCTACCCGCCGACCGTGCCGGCGAGGCACAAGTGATGCGTTGGTGCTTCGCCGCGATGAATTCGGTCGAGCCGCCGCTGCTCGGCCTGATCGTGCTCGACTGGACCGCCGACGGCAGCTGCGGCAAGCACCGCGAGTTCCTCGTCGGCTGGGTGAATCGCGTGCTGTCGAACCTCGAGCGATGGTTCGCCGACCGCGAATTCGTCGCGACGAAGGAATTCACCATCGCCGACATCCTGATGGCGCACGTCCTCCTCTCAGGTATCAAGGACGAGGGATTGATTGCGCCGTATCCCGGGATCAAGGCGTACAGGGATCGGTGCCTGGCCCGGCCCGCATGGAAGCGAACGATCGAGTCTTATTGCGCGCGCGTTGACGCGGGATAACTCGTCGCTGCCGCGGAGTCGATGTGCATCCCCGAGATAAGCGATGCTGTACGAGCCATCACGCCACGAAATCCTGACCCCGGAGCCATGGGACGAAGAGCGCGCCCGGGAGGGCATCGACTCCATCGTTGCCGACGTGGAGCATGCGCTCGGGGATGGAATCACATGGCCGTCGCATCCGCAGGACGTTCCGGACGATCCGCCCGAGAG
>DATMJE010000362.1:0-19214 GCA_035553995.1 Usitatibacter sp.
CGTGCCTGCTGCTCTACTACGTCGCGCGCCACCACGGCCTCGGCCTGCCGCTCGCGCGCCGCGACCACTTCAAGGCCCAGGTGAAGCAGGCGGCGCCTTTCGCGCTTTCCGGGGCGCTGCACGGCATCCGCAGCCAGGGCGACCAGTGGATCGCCGCGGCGATGTTCACGGTGCCGATGTTCGCCTCGTTCTCGGTGGCGACGGTGCTGGCGCCGCTGGTGCAGATCTTCCGCGCCTCGGTGAACAACGTCTTCCTGCCCAGCATGAGCCGCCTGCAATCCAACGGCGACACCACGGGCATGCTGGCGTTGAACAGCCGCGCCAATGCGATGGTGGCACTGCTCGTCTACCCGATGCTCGCCTTCGCCTTCGTCTTCGCCGAGCAGGTGATCACGCTGGTGTACACGCGCACGTACCTGGATGCGGTGCCCGTCATGCGCCTCTACATCGTGGGCCTCGTCGCCTTCGTGGTCGAGCTGGTGAGCCTGCTCTTCGTGCTGCAGCAAGGCTCGTTCGCCGCGCGCGTGAACGGGATGGTGCTGTTCCTGGCGCTTCCCATGAGCTGGTTCGGCGCCACGCACTGGGGCCTCATGGGTGCCGCCGCGGGAAGTGTGGCCGCGATCTACACCGAGCGGCTGCTGTCGCTCTCGCGCCTGGCGCAGCTCACCAACACGCCGATCTCGCGCCTGCAGGACTGGCCCACGCTCGCCGGCATCCTCGCCGCCGCCATCCTCGCCGCGCTCGCCGCGGGCGTGGCGCTACACTGGACCGAGTGGTCGTCCTTCGCGACGCTGGTCGCGGGCGGCGCCATCCTCGCGATCGTCTACCCGGCGATGCTCTTCCTCATGGGACAGGGCCGCCAGCTCACCGGCTTCATCGATTCATTACGCAACCGGACCGCACGGTCCTGAAAAACAGGAGCTCCACAATGAGAAACCTTCCTGCCCAATATCCCGCGATCGCGGCCGCCCCGCGCACGTGGCTCGTGACCGGCGTCGCCGGCTTCATCGGCTCCAACCTCCTCGAGGCGCTGCTCAAGCTGGGACAACGCGTGGTCGGCCTCGACAACTTCGCCACCGGCCATCGCCACAACCTCGACATGGTGCGCGACGAGGTGGGCGCGAAGGCGTGGTCCGGCTTCCGTTTCATCGAGGGCGACATCCGCGACCTCGCCACCTGCCACGAGGCCTGCAAGGGCGTGGATGCCGTGCTGCACCAGGCGGCGCTCGGCAGCGTGCCGCGCTCCATCGAGGACCCGATCACCAGCCACGCGACCAACGTGACCGGCTTCCTCAACATGCTGGTCGCCGCGCGCGATGCGGGCGTGAAGCGCTTCGTCTACGCCGCCTCGAGTGCCGCCTATGGCGACTGGCCGGGGCTGCCGAAGGTCGAGGACACCATCGGCCGGCCGCTCTCGCCCTACGGCGCGGGCAAGTACATGAACGAGCTCTATGCCGACACGTTCGGCCGCTGCTATGGCCTGGAGACCATCGGCCTGCGCTACTTCAACGTCTTCGGCCCGCGCCAGGATCCGGAGGGCGCCTACGCCGCGGTGATCCCGAAGTGGGTCGCCTCGATGCTGCGCGACGAGACCGTCTACATCAACGGCGACGGCGAGACCTCGCGCGACTTCTGCTACATCGAGAACGTCGTGCAGGCGAACCTGCTGTCGGCCACGGTGCAGAATCCCGAGGCCGTGGGCCAGGTCTACAACGTGGCCGTCGGCGACACCACGACGCTGAACGAGCTGCATGCCACGCTGCGCACGCTCCTCTCCGGCCGCGTCGAGGGCTTCAAGCCCGCGCCCGCGGTCTACCGCGATTTCCGGCCGGGTGACGTGCGTTACTCGCTGGCGGACATCTCGAAGGCGCAATCGCGGCTCGGCTACAAGCCGCTCTACCGCGCGCAGCAGGGCCTCGAGCTCGCGATCGACTGGTACGTGGCGCGCCTGGGTCCCGGCCGCACGCTCCGTGCGCAGGCGCAGGCCGCGGAGCCTGCGCTCGCGGCACGATGAGGCGCGACGACGTGGAGCTCGCCGAAGCCGAGGGCGCTCGCGTCGCGGCTGTCGCGCGGGTGCGCCGGCAGCCGATGTACCTCGGCACCGGCAGCGACGCATTCTTCGCCTGGTATCACGAGGCCGAGGGCGGCGAGGCGCGCGACTGCGTCGCGGTGATCTGCCCTCCCGTCGGCCATGAATACACGCGCTCGCACCGGTCGCTGCGGCACCTCGCCGACCGCCTCGCGCGCGCCGGCATTCCGGCGTTGCGCTTCGACTACCACGGCATCGGCGATTCGCCGGGAAGCGACCTCGACGCCGCGCGGCTGGAGACCTGGCAGGCCAACGTGCATGCGGCGGCGCAGCGCGCGCGCGAGCTCTCGGGACGGTCGCGCGTGTGCCTCGTCGGCGTGCGCCTGGGCGGCTCGCTCGCGGCCCTTGCCGCCGCGGCGCGCCACGACACCGACCTGCTGGTGCTGTGGAACGCGTGCGTGACGGGCCGGCCCTACCTGCGCGAGCTGCAGGCCATCGCCGCGAGCGTCGAGGACACGTCGCTCAACATTCCGGGCCTGGTGGAGAGCGGCGGCTTCGCGATGACGGAGGAAACGCGCGCGGCGATCTCGCGCCTCGACCTCGCGGCGGCCGACGTGCGGGCGCGCCGCATCCTCATCGCCACGCGCGACGACATGACGCCGGAGAAGACGCTGACAGCGCAGCTTGCCGCCCGCGGCGTGGCTTTCGATACCGAGGCGCTGCCGGGCTGGAGCGGCATGATGGCCGAGCACCAGTTCACCGTCGTGCCCGAGGCCGCGCTCGAACGCATCGTGGCGTGGGTCGCCGCGCACACGGACGTGGCCTGGAGCACCGCGCCGCGGAGCGAACTCGGGGCGGCGTCGGTCCGCTTCGCCTCCGGCGGCGAGGACAGCGTGCCCATCGAGGAATCGGCCCATCGCTTCGGCGAGGGTGCGCGGCTCTTCGGCATCCTCGCGCGCCCGCAGCAGGGCGAGCGGCCGGGCCCGCTGGTGATCCTCTTCAACGCGGGCGCCGTGCACCGCGTGGGCCCCAACCGCACCACCGTGGAGATCGCGCGGGGACTCGCCGCCGGCGGCATCCCCAGCCTGCGCTTCGACCTCGAGACGCTCGGCGACTCGGTGCTCGACGATGCGTGGCGCGAGAACTATCCCTATCCGCGGACCGCGATGCGCGACGTGGCGAAGGTGTTCGAGTTCGCCCGCGACGCGCTGGGCTACGAGCGCGTCGTCGCCGCGGGACTCTGCTCCGGCGCGCACATGTCGTTCCACGCGGCCCTCGATCCGCAGCACACGATGCTCGATGAGGCGATCCTCATCAACCCGCTGGTGTACTACTGGGTGGAGGGCATGAGCCTCGACACGAGCACCAAGTTCGAGGACATGGCCGCCTACCGGAAGTCGATGCGCGATCCCGCCCGCTGGAAGAAGCTCTTCCGCGGCGAGGTCAGGATGAAGAGGCTCATCGAGGTGCTCGCCAGCACCGCGTGGGGGATGGTCAAGCCGCGCATCGACACGCTGCACGAGGTGCTTTTCCCGCGGCATGGCGGCTCGCGGCTGTCGCGCGACCTGCGCAAGCTGATGCACATGAAGCGGCCCGTCACGTTCGTGATCGGCGACCGCGATCCGGGCGTGCAGATCCTCGAGGCCGAAGCACGGCGCACCCTGCGCAAGGGATTGCATACGGGCGCGCTGAAGATGCACATGATCGCGGCGGGCGACCACACGTTCTCGCGGGTGAAGCCGCGCCGCGAGATGGTTCGCTCACTGGTGGAGCACTGCCTGGCGCGACGCGCGCGGGGCTGAGGCCCGGTCCAGGCCGCGGCGGGAGCCTAAGGCCCTGCGATCCGGGCCGGGGCGGCGGCGTTGCGGGCCGCCGCCTCGCGCGGCAGCACCAGCCGGAAGACCGTCTCGCCGCCGGAGGAATCGACGTCCAGGCCGCCGCCATGGGCGCGCGCGATCGCGTTGGCGATGAAGAGGCCGAGCCCCAGCCCCTCGCCGCGGCTGCCATGGTGCTGCCCGGACCTGAACGGCTCGAAGATCCGCGGCAGGAGCTCGCGCGGGATCATGCCCTCGTTTTGCACTTCCACCGCGACGCTTTTTTCGTCGCCGGTGAGCCGCACGCGCACCGGCGAGCCGGGCGTGCCATGCTGCACCGCGTTGGAGGCCAGGTTCGAGACCGCCTGCATCACGCGATGCTCGTCCCAGACGCCACGGCCGTCGACGTCGCAATCGAAGCGGATCTCGCGCCCCTGCGCCACGCTCTTCAGCTCCTCGATGATCTCGCGGCACATGGCACTCAGGTCCGCGGGCTTCGGCGTGACCGAGATGCCGGTGCCCTCGCGTTCGCGGGAGAGATCCAGCAGGTCGCCCACGATGTGCTCGATGCGCTTCACGCCGCGGATGATCACGTCGGCGTTCTTGCGGATCGGGTTGCCCGGCTCGGCGAAGTGCTGCATGCCGTGGGCCGCGAACAGCATGTTGCCGAGCGGGTTGCGGATGTCGTGGCTCACGATGGCGAGGATCCACTTCTCGAAGTCCCGCGCCAGCGCGAGCTGCTCCTCGCTGTGCATCTGCTCGGCTTCCTGCGCGCGGCGCCGCTCGTCCACGTCGACGCAGCTGCCGATGAAGCCGGCGAAGGCGCCCGAATCGTCCGTGAACGGCACGCCGCGATCGAAGATCCAGCGAAACTCGCCATCGTGGCGGCGCAGCCGGTACTCCATCTCGAACGCCTCGCGGCGCTCGAAGCTCGCGAGGTAGTGGGCGACGCAGCGGTCGAAGTCTTCCCGATGGACGCCCTCGGCCCAGCCGTCGCCCATCTCCTGCTCCAGCGTGCGCCCGGTGAACGCGAGCCAGGTCTCGTTGAAGTAGTCGCACTTCGCGTCCAGCCCCGCGCGCCAGATCATCACCGGCGAGTGCTCCACGATGAGGCGATATTCGGTCGCTGTGGGCGCGCGTGCCATAAGGCTTGGAACTATGCCACAACGGGAGCGAAATTACGGGCGAAAGACCCTAAGCACGCCCCGGTTTTTCGTCCCGCGAACGCGGGAGTGGTCCTTGGCAAAAGCGGAACACGGAGAACACGGAGAAGGCACGGAGGCCACTGCGAAAACGTAATTCATCGGGTTCGTGGCCCGGGCGGCCCCAGTTCACCAGCGAGGATGGCCAGCTTCTTCTCGGTGCCCTCCGTGCTTCTCCGTGTTCTCCGTGTTTCGCTTGGCTTTAGTCTTTTAAAAAAACCGGATCAGGCGGCGGAGGGACCGGCCGAGCGGGCCAGGGATTCGCGCGCCGGCGCGGTCGCGACGATCGCCTCGGGCAGGTTGAGTGCCTCGAGGCTCGCGCGGAAGGCACCGGACTCGGCCTGCGGCGTGAAGAGGATGCGCTTCGCGTGTCCGGGCGCCACGTGGAAGTAGTCGTCGTCGGGCGTGAAGCCTTCGCACGAGACCGCGACCGACTGCAGGAACGCATCGCTCTCGATCGTGACTTCCACGCAAGCGTCGTCCGTCCATCGCGCCGTGGCATGGACCTGGGCGCCCACCTGACGGGGCAATGCGTAACCGACGGGGAAATGGAACGCATCGGCGATCACCGCGCCGGTGCGCGCGTCGGCAAGGCGTGCGAGCACCACGTCCTGGCGCGGCGGGCCGAAGCGGTAGGCGTTGGTGGCGTCGGTGAAGTAGCCGAAGAGGCCGTCCACGGGCTGCGAAAGCGAGCCGTGGCCCGGCACCTGCAACGCGGTTTTCGTCGCGGCCACGGGCGTGCGGCCATCGCGGAACATGGCCACTTCCAGCACCACGTCGAGCACGTCGGGCGAGTCGTTCACGATGTGCGCCGTGAGGCCGTCCAGGCCCTCGTCGGTGAGCATCACGGTGCGCGGCGCCCAGGCACGCTGCAGGTGCCAGAGTGCGGCCTTCGGCCGGCCCGCGGCGTCGATGAGGCCCCAGCCCGCGCCCGGCCACACATCCTGCAGCGTCCACACGAGCGCGCCGCCGCAGCCGCTGCCGGCCGCGCGCCATTCGGCGAACGTGCGCGCCATCACCTCCCCCGTGACCACGCGCGACAGGGCGTAATAGCGCTCGAGGTCCTGGCTGCGCAACGCCACCGCGTCCTCGCCGAAGAGCTCGCGCAGGTAATGGTCGCGCACGTCCTCGAAATCCCAGCCCGCCCCGTTGTCGCGCGGCAGCCGCGCCTTCCAGCGCGGATCGTGCGGTGCGGGCAGGGGCCGGCCCGGGACGACGGTCGCGAGCGTCGCTGGCTCGGGCACGTTGGCGAACGCGAGGCATTCGGCGGCGAATTTGACGCGCGCGCTCTTCACGTCCGCGAGCGGCCGGCGGTACGCGCCGACCCCGTAGTAGTGCGCGACACCGCTGCCGACGTGGAAGGGCAGGGCGCCGCCCCACGGCGTGGATGGCACGTAAGGAACGCCACGGTGGTGCTCGTCCACGAGGGCCGGCAGCGTCTGCAGGAAGAAATCGTTCAGCCAGTGCTCGCGCGCGAGCCCCATCATCGCGGCCTGCTGCGCGACCTCGCTGCCGCCGCAGTAGACCGCGACGCACGCATGGCGCTGCAGGCGGCGCAGGACATCGCGTGCCTCGGCCTCGGCCTCCGCCCGGAACGCCGCATCGCGCACCGGGTAGTCCAGGTTCGCGAACATGAAGTCCTGCCAGACGAGGATGCCCAGCTCGTCGCAGAGCGCGTAGAAGTCGCGGCACTCGTAGTGCATCGTGCCGCCCACGCGGATCATGTTCACGCCCGCGCGCCGCGCCGTCTCCAGCGTCCGCCGCAGCGTGGCGCCATCGGCACGCAGCGTGAGGATGTCCGTGGTGGTCCAGACCGCGCCGCGCATGAAGACCGGCACGCCGTTGACGGTGATCGCGGCGGTGGCCGGATCGTGCGCCGGACGTGCGGCCAGGCTTTCGGCGAGTCCCCACGCGACCTGCCGGAATGCGATCCACCCGCAATCGTGCGGCACCCAGGCGCCGCCGATTTGCACCTCGAGCAGGCAGCGCATGCGGTGCGGCGTGCCATGCGTGTGCGGCCACCAGAGCGGAGCGTCGGGGATCGTGAGATCGCCGCGGATCCCGAGGTGCTCGCCGCGTTCCACTTGCAAGGGATGGAGCGCGCCGTCGAGACGCAGGCGTGCCGCGGAAATGCCGTGGCCGTGCAGCGCCGCCACGCGGGCACGCAGGTGCACGTATCCGGTGCCGCCATCGGCGCGCGCCTGCAGGTCCAGGTCCAGCACGTCGAGGTCCTCGACGCATTCGAGTACTACGCAACCCCACGGGCCCACGGGCGGCACAACCGGATTCCATCCGGGCATGCGGCCCAGCAGCGTGGTGCGGAACCAGCGCAGGTTCTGCGCCGTCACGAGCGCGGTCTTCCATCTCGGACGCGGGCGCCTGGCGGCCATCGCGGCTTCGAGCGAAGAGAAACGGATGGCGAGGTGGTTCACGTCGCGCAGCAGCGCGCTCACCTCGGCGCGGTGCGCGCGGAACATGTTGCGCGATTCGACGATGCGCTCGCCGTTCAGCCACACCTCGGCGAGCGTCGCCAGCCCCTCGAAGGCGAGGTAGTGCCGCGCGCCGGCGCACGCCACGGGTGCCGCGAACGTGGTGCGGTACCACCAGTCGTGTGCATCGTAGTCGCCGGGCGTGTCGAGGTCGCGATGCAATGTGCCCGCGACGGTGCCGGGGACCGCGGCGGCATGCCATTGCACCGCATGCAGGCCGAGGTCATCGGGATGCAGGCACCGGCCCGGCTCGAACCGCGCGAGCTGCCAGCCGGTGTCGAGGGGCCGGGCGGTGGTCACGCGAAGCGGGCGCGCAGCGAGGTCATCGCACGCTCCCACGCCGCGCCCATGGTGTCGATCGACGCGAGTTCGAGCGGCTTGCGGCGCGCCATGGAGCGCGCGAGCTGGAACTGCAGCGCCTTCGCGGTCTCCGCGATCGCGTGCAGCTCGTCCGCGGCGGGGGCCAGGCCCTCCACGCCGTTGCCGCCCAGCCAGCGCAGGTACGTTTCCGCGAGCTCGAAGCAGGCGCCGTACTGCCGCAGTGTCGCGAACGAGTAGGCGTGGAAGCGCGACAGGTCCGCGGTCATGAGCCACGCGAGGTCCTGCTCGAAGCGCTCGCGGAAGCCGCCGAAAGGGTTCTCGCGCGGGGCGCGCGCGAGATGGGCCCGCAGTTGCGCGAGCGATGCCTCCACCAGCGCGCCACCCCGGAGCGCCTTCGAGGCATCGCCCTTCGCGAACTCGGCATAGGGCGGCAGCACGCGTTCGTGCGGCGCCCCGGCGAGCTGCAGCAGGTTGACGAAGTCGTCACCGTGCAGCTCGAAATAGCCGGCGTTGTGGAAATAGCCGAGGCGCTTCAGCGCCACGTCGATCTCGTTCACGCCGATGGTCGTCTTCTGGTGCGTGGTGCCGTAGGCGGTGCCCGCGGTGTCCGGCAAATAGAACGAATCCACCTCCACCAGCACCGGGTTGCCGCGCTGGACCTGCTCCACGAGATGCTCGTGCAGCGGCCGCCACAGGGCGAGCTCCTGCACGTCGAGCCCGTAGAGCGCGTAGAGGTCCGGCAGCGAGGGCTTGAAGAAGGTCCACTGGTCGCCCTCGAAGCCGATGGCGAGCGTGAAGGCGAGCATCGCGGACGGCTCGTAGCCCAGGCCGTGGAGGAGCTCCACCAGCAGGTCGGTGTAGCAGTTGGTCTCCGCCCAGACGCGGCCCTCGCCGTGGATCGCGTGGCGCCGGTACGACGCCGCGTCGATCGCGCGAACGAAGGTCTTCTTCGACTTAGTCGAGGGCGAGCACATCGCGGACCTCGCGCGGCCACGCTTCCAGCCGCAGGCCGTGCTTCTTGAACAGTGCCAGCGCGATGCGCTCGAGGCCGAAGCCCACGCACGCGCTGTGCGCCACGCTGCCGTCGGCGGTCGTGATGTCGAAGACCGAGCCGAAATGATCGAGGTGGTAGTTGCACGAGCCGATGGCGGTCGGCTTGTCGGTCGAGCAGATCGGGATCACCAGCTCGAACTTGAGCGCCTGCTCGCGCTGGATCGCCTTCTGCACCTTGCCGCCGCGGCCGAAGAAGGGGTCGTTCGCGACCACGGCTTCCACATCCAGGCCCACGGAGCGGAAGATCTCCTGCGTCTTGTCGAGCCAGTACTGGCGGTGCTCGAGCGCTTCCGCCGGCGTGCCGATGCGCACGTACTCGTGCATGCGGAAGATCTGCATGCGCGCGGGATCGTCCGACGGCTCGTGGCGGAAGGCGTAGCCCTGCAGGTCCACGCGGATGCCGCCCTCGGGCAGCTTGCCCGCGACGGTGGGATACAGCGGATAGCAGATCGCCGGCGTCATCATCACCTGCGACGCGTTCAGGTCGCGCGACCAGTCTTCCTTCGCCGCGAATTTCGACAGCATCGCGCGGTGCGCCTTGTCGTCGCCGGTGAAGGTGTGGACCGAGCCCATCAGGTCCGGGAAATTGTTGATGTGGTCGATCTTCTCGTAGTTGCTGCGCGCGAAGACCGGCGGAAAGCGCATCACGACGGGATTCAGCGCGCGGCCGTGCTTCGTGACCAGCGCGTCGAACTGGTCGATCACGTGCTCGAAGGTGCCGCTGCGCCCGAAGACGCCCCTCACGCCCAGCGGAATCAGCAGGCCCGCGGCGACGAGCTCGTCCCGGTAGGCCTCGTAGGCGCTGCCGCTGGGCTCGCTGTGGAGTGTCGTGTCGTGGACGGCGGAAGAAGGCAGGACGCACATGGGTCAGCTCGCTTCCCGCAGGGCCACGTGCATCATGGCGCTCTGCCCGAGGATGCGGTCGTTGTTCACCATCAGGCCCGCGCCCGTGGCATCGCGCAGGTGCCGGCCGAGCGAGAGCTTGGAATCGTTGCGATAGCCCTGGATGCCGCAGATCAGCATCGCGCGCATCACGATGTCGAGCACGAGCTGCGAGGCGGTGACCTTCAGGTTGTTCACGCGGATCACGAAGGCGAAGTTGGCGAAGCCTTCCGGGTCGCCGCTGCGGATGAGCGCGTGGTAGTCGGCAAGCGTCGCCTGCAGCGTCGAGCGCATCGTGTTCATCACCAGGTCGGCTTCCGCCAGCCGTGTCGCGTTGATCGGCAGCACGCCCGGCGTCTTGCGCGCTTCCTGGCGCACGAAGCTGCGCGCCTTGTTGAGCGCGTCGGAGGCGAGCCCCGTCCAGAGCGAGGCCCAGAGGATGTGCGCGACCGGGTGCTGCGTCTCGGCGTGGATCTCGGCGTAGGGCACCGGGAAGACCTGTTGCGCGTTGCCGATGGATTTCAGCTCGAAGCCGGGCGAGCACGTGCCGCGGAAGCCCAACGTGTTCCACTCGGAGAGCCGGCGCAGCAGCGCGTCTTCCTTGCGCACGAGGACCAGCGCCTGGTCGTTCTTCGCCGCTTCTTCGGAGCGGCGGCAGGTGACGAGGATCGCGTCGGCCATCTCGCCGTACGAGATCACCGGCGCGTTCTTCTCGAGGATGAAGTGGTCGTCCACGACGCGCACCGCGCAGATGCTCGAGCGCACGTCGCCGCCGATGCCCATCTCGGTGGTGGCCGAGGCGACCAGCCGCTGGTGGTTCGCGATCTCGCGCGCGTAGTCGCGGAAGAAGGCGCTCGTGAGCCCGTGGTGCACGATGCACGCAACCTGGATCTGGTGCATCGCGAAGATCATCGCGGTCGAGCCGCAGTACTGGCCGAGCGCCTCGCACAGCTTCGAGACCTGCGTGATGTCCAGGCCCATCCCGCCGAATTCGGTGGGGATGTAGCAGGAGAGCAGCTTCAGCTCGCGCAACGCGGCGAAGGATTCCTCGGGGAAGCGCGCGTCGCGGTCCACCGCGTCGGCGTTGGGGGCGACGATCTCGCGCCCGAGGGTGTGCACGCGCTCCAGCAGGGCGGCGAAGCCGGATTGGGTTTCGGCCTGCGCCGCGGCCACGGCGTAGAGCTGGGCGTTCATGGTTGCACCGATGCGGGGTGGGGAAATTGGGCCCCGGCCTGCGCCGGGGTGACGTGCGGAGATTGGGCCCCGGCCTGCGCCGGGGTGACGGCGTGCGCCGGGGTGACGCCGTGCGCCGGTGCGGCGGCATCGCCTTTCAGCTCGGCGATCGCCGCGTTCAGCGCGCGCATCGAGCCGAACGTCTTGCGCCCCAGCATGCGGTCGAGGAACTCCACGTCGAAATGCTCCTCCAGGGCCAGCATCAGGTTCACGGTCGACAGCGACGTGAGCCCGGCCTGGTAGAGGTCGCTGTCTTCGTCGAGCGTGTTGGCGTCGACGAGGAGACGGGCGTGCTGCACCAGAAGGGAACGGATTTGCTCGGTGTACATGGCAGCTCTTGGGGGTTGCGTTGAGGTGCCATGGTGACGGTGCAATTCGGAAGGCGCGCCTGACAGGAGCATGGGCCGTACGGACCATGACCGTCCGCGTTTTCAAGAAATTCCCTGCGACGTAGGAATCCTCCGGCAAGCGTCGGTCAGTGTCCGTCACGAAAATCGGTGCCCCATGGTTCTTTCGGCATGGGGGGGTTCGGGCGAGTTTTCAAAACTACCTCCAGAGAATGGCGGCATCCCCGTACTGCCCCTGTTCCCATGGAGGACGCAATGCTCGAGGTTCCCGCTGTAGATACGACTCCTACCGATTCCGCCGTCCTGGAAGAGTTCGGCCTCCCGGTAGCGAAGCACGACAACGAAGCGTCGCCGACGCTCGGCACGGTTTGCGTGGTGGGACTGGGCTATGTCGGCCTGCCCGTCGCCGTGGCCTTCGGCAAGGAACGCAAGACGATCGGCTACGACCTGTCGAAGCGCCGCGTCCAGAACCTGCGCCAGCACAACGATCCCACGGGTGAAGTCGCCCCCGACGACCTGAAGGCCGCGAAGTGGCTCACCGTCACCGACGACCCGAAGAGCATCGCCGAAGCCGACTACATCATCGTGGCCGTCCCGACGCCGGTGAACGAGGCGCGCCAGCCCGACTTCAGCCCCCTCGAGGGCGCTTCGGAAGTGGTCGGCAAGCACATGAAGGCCGGCGCGATCGTGGTCTACGAATCGACCGTGTATCCCGGCGCCACGGAAGAGATCTGCGTGCCCATCCTCGAGCGTTGCTCGCGCATGCGCTGGAAGCAGGACTTCCACGTCGGCTACTCGCCCGAGCGCATCAACCCGGGCGACAAGGAGCATACGTTCACCAAGATCCTCAAGGTCGTGTCGGGCGACGATGCCCCCACCCTCGAGAAGGTGGCCGATCTCTACGCCTCCGTGGTCAAGGCGGGCGTCTATCGCGCCTCCTCGATCAAGGTCGCCGAAGCCGCGAAAGTCATCGAGAACACGCAGCGCGACCTGAACATCGCGTTCGTGAACGAGCTGTCGATCATCTTCGACCGCCTCGGCATCGACACCAACGAGGTGCTCAACGCCGCCGGCACCAAGTGGAACTTCCTCAACTTCAAGCCGGGTCTCGTCGGCGGCCACTGCATCGGCGTGGACCCGTATTACCTCACGCACAAGGCCGAGCTCACCGGCTACCACCCCGAGGTGATCCTCGCGGGACGCCGCATCAACGACGGCATGGGTCCGTACGTGGCGCGCAAGTGCATCCAGCAGATGATCCACCAGGGCCGCAACATCCTCGGCGCCAAGGTGAACGTGCTCGGCATGACGTTCAAGGAGAACTGCAAGGACATCCGCAACTCGAAGGTGATCGACGTGATCCGCGAGCTCGAGCAGTTCGGCTGCGAGGTGTTCGTGCACGATCCCGAGGCCGATCCGGACGAGACGCAGCACGAGTACGGCGTGAAGCTGCGCTCGTGGAGCGAGCTGCCGGTGGCCGACGCCATCATCCTCGCCGTGGCCCACAAGGACTTCGTCGACATGCCCCCCGAGAAGTACCTCGAGAAGGTCGTGCGCCAGGGCTGCTTCATCCAGGTGAAGCCCGCCGTCGAAACCTCCGCGTTCCGCCGCGAAGGGGTGCGGGTGTGGAGGCTGTAATTCCCGCGGTACTGGCCGCGCAGGTGCCCCGCGTGGGCATCTTCGCGGACGCGGCACTGCAACCCCGCTGGGTGCTCGAGGCGATCGGCCGCGCCGCCGCCTCGGGCTGCGCGACCGTGGCGTGGGTGCTCACGCCGCAGCGCGAGCCGGCAGCGCAGGCGCCGGTGCTGTGGCGCGCGTACTGCCGTGCCGACCAGGCGCTCTTCGGCGACGGTTCCGACTGGAGCGTCGCACGAGATGTCCGGCTCGTGGCCCCCCGCTCGCGCCGCGCGGAGATGGACGACGCCGGCGATTGGGAAGCCCGCGTGCGCGAGGCGAACCTCGACGTGGCGCTGGTGCTCGGCGACATCGACGACGCCCGGATCGCGCGGCTCGCGCGCTACGGCGCGTGGCGTTTCTTCTTCGGCGAGGCCCAGGGCACGAGCGCGCCGCTGGCGGGGCTGCGCGAGGTGCTCGATCGCAGCCCGGTGACGGCTTCCGGCATCCGCATCCATCTCGCCGACGGCAAGCCCGACCGCATCGCGTACCAGTCGTGGTCGCGCACCTGCGCCTTCAGCGTGGCGAAGAGCCGCGATGCGATCTTCGCCAAGACCGCCGAATTCCTCGCCCGCTCGCTGCGCGACCTGCAGGCCGGCGGCGACCAGTGGCTTGCCGGGTGCACCGAAGCCGCACGGCCGCGGGCCGCGGAACGTTTTCCCTCGACGCCGCAGGTCCTGCGCGACATCTCGCGCATGGGCGCGCGGGTGGCCATGCGCGCGGCGCAGAAGGCGCTCACGGTGGAGGAGTGGGCCATCGCGTATCGCTTCTCCGACCAGGAAAGCTGGAACGGCTCGCTCGAAGGCTTCCATCGCCTCGATCCGCCGAAGGGCTGGTTCTGGGCGGACCCGTTCCCGATCCAGGTGAACGGCCGCAACTACATCTTCTTCGAGGAGCTGCCGGCGGGCCGCGACCGCGCGCACATCAGCGTGGTCGAGGTGGACCGCGCCGGAAATGCGTCGAAGCCGGTGAAGGTCCTCGAGCGTCCGTACCACCTTTCGTATCCGTTCCTCGTCGAGGAAGACGGCCACCTCTACATGATTCCCGAGACGGGCCACAACAACACGGTCGAGATCTACCGCTGCGTGGACTTCCCCACGCAGTGGAAGCTCGAGCGCGTGCTGCTGAAGGACATCTTCTGCTGCGACACGACGCTGCATCGCGAGGGCGACCGCTGGTGGATGTTCACCAACGCCGCCGCGCACGGTGCCGACGTGAACGACGAGCTGCACCTCTTCAGCGCCGACCGCCTGCTGGGCGAATGGCGTCCCCACCGCCGCAACCCGGTGAAGAGCGACGTGCGCAGCGCGCGCCCCGCGGGCCGCCTCTTCCGCAACGGCAGCCACCTCTATCGCCCCGGCCAGATCGGCGCGCCGCACTACGGTGCCGGCATCGCGCTGCACCAGGTGAAGCGCCTCACGCAGGACGAGTACGTCGAGGAAGAGGAAAGCCGCATCATGCCGCGCTCGGAGGCGGTGCTCGGCATCCACACCATCAACCGCGCCGGCGATCTGTCCGTGACCGACGCTTTCGTGCGCCGGTCGCGCTTCTAGGCCGGGCCCGGGAATCATGGCGATCGAGGACCTGCTGCACCCCTTCGTCGGCCGCTACATGGGCGCGCCGCACTGGCTCAAGGCCTCCGCGGGGCGTGCCTATGCATGCCTGCCCGAGCGCGTGCGCCTCGGCCGCGCGTATGGCCAGTTCCTCGACGAGATCGGCCTCGCGGAAGGGCGCGAGGGCCAGGTGCGTCTCGCCGAAGCCAAGCTGCTGCGCACGCTGCGTTGCGCCTTCAACACGGTGCCCGCGTACCGGCCGTATCGGCACCTGCTCGCCATCCACCGCGATCCGCGCGAAATCCTCGCGCGCCTGCCGGTGGTGGACAAGCTCGACATCAAGCGCAATCCCGAGCGCTACATCTCTTCCGCGCTGCCGGCTTCGGCACGCCTCGAGATGCACACCGGCGGCTCGACGCAGAACCCGATGCGCTTCTACCTGCACAAGCACGTGTCGCGGCCGAAGGAATACGCCTTCATCCACCGCTTCCGCACGCGCGTGGGCGCCGGCCCCGACGATCTCATGCTGGCGCTGCGCGGCCGCACGGTGCCGGGCGCGGGCCGGCGCGGCGGCCGCCTGTGGGCGGTCGAGCCGATCAAGCGCCAGCTGATCCTCTCCAGCGACCACCTCGAGCGCCGCTTCATGCCCGGGTACGCGGAAGCGCTCGCGCTGCATCGGCCCGCGTTCGTCGAGGCGTTTCCCTCGGCGCTCTATCCCCTCGCGCGCTGGCTCGCCGCCAACCCGCTGCCCGAGTTCACCGACCACCTGCGCGGCGTGATGCTGTACTCGGAGAACGTCTACGGCTTCCAGCTCGAGAAGTTCCGCGAGGTCTTCCGCTGCCCGATCGTCATGCACTACGGCCATTCGGAGCGCGTGCTCATGGCGGCCTCCATGCCCGACGACGACCGCTACTTCTTCTGGCCGCAATACGGCCACTTCGAGCTCGTCGATTCCAACGACATGCCGATCACGCGCCCCGGCGTCGTGGGCTTCGTCGTGGGGACGAGCTTCGACAACGAGGTGATGCCGTTCGTGCGCTATCGCACCGGCGACCTCGCGATGCTCTCGGAACGCGAGCACCCGGACCTGCCCGGCTATCCGGTGTGCGAGCGCATCATGGGCCGGCTGCAGGAATTCGTGGTCTGCCGCGACCGGCGCCTCGTCTCCATCACCACGCTCGGCGTGGCGCATTTCCCGGAGCTGGCGCTCGTGGATGCGATCCAGTACGAGCAGGACCGGCCGGGCCACGTGACCCTCAAGGTGGTCGCCGAATCGCGCCTCGACGCTGGCACGCTCGAGCGCATCGGTGCCGCCGTCGCGCGCAAGACCCAGGGCGGCTGCGAGGTGGAGGTCACCCAGGTGGACGGCATTCCGCGCACCGCGCGCGGCAAGACGTGCATGCTCGTCCAGCACCTCGATATCCGCCGCTACTTCGGCGCACCGGTGGAGGAGGCGGCATGAGGCTGCGCGATCCCTCGCACGTGGTAATGCTCGGCACCTCCTTCGAGACGCACGGCGGCATCTCGTCCGTGCTCAAGACCTATCGCCGCGCGGGACTCTTCGACCGCTGGCCGATCGAGTTCGTCGCGACGCACTGCGATGGCGGGCTCGTGCGCAAGATCGCCCGTGCGGCGGCGGCACTCGTGGTGTTCGTGGGCCTGCTGCTGCGGCACCGCCGCGCGGTGCTCCACGTGCACAGCGCCTCGCGCGCGAGCTTCTGGCGCAAGAGCGTCTTCATGGCGCTCGCGATGGCGGCGCGCTGGCCGGTCATCTTCCACCTGCACGGCGGCGGCTTCGCCACGTTCTACGACGCGGAGTGCGGTCCCTTCGGACGCGCCATCGTGCGCTTCTTCCTCGATCACGCGGCGTGTGTCGTGGTGCTCTCGGAGCGCTGGTGCGCGTGGATGCATCGCGTGACGCGCAACCCGCACGTGGTCACCATCGTCAACCCGGTGCCGCTGGTTCCCGCGAGCAGCGTCACGCGCGAGCCGGCGCTCATCGCCTTCGCCGGCCGCTGCGAGCCGAAGAAAGGCGTCTTCGACCTGCTCGAGGCCGCGGCGGGACTCGCCTACCAGTTCGGCGACCTGCGCGTGGAGCTCGCGGGCTCCGGGGAGCTCGAAGCATTGCGTTCGCGCTCGCAGCGCCTCGGCATCGCCAACCGAGTGCACCTCCATGGCTGGATCGATGCCGCCGCGCGCGAGAAGCTCCTCGCCCGCGCGACCGTCTTCGTGCTGCCTTCGCACGCCGAGGGGCTGCCCATGGGCATCCTCGAGGCGATGGCCGCGGGCTGTCCCGTCGTCGCGACCCGTGTGGGCGGCGTGCCGGACCTGGTCGAGGACGGCGTGACCGGGCTCCTCGTGCCGCCGGGCGACAGCGTGGCGCTCGCGCTCGCCGTGCATCGCCTCATCGCCGATCCCGCATTCGCCGAACGCCTGGCCGCCGCCGCGCGCGAGGCCGTCGCCCGCCGCTTCACGCCCGAGCGCTCGCTCGCCCGCCTCGAGGCGCTGTACGCCGAGCTGGGTGTTGCCGGCAATGCGCCCGCGCGCTCTCCCATTCCCACATTGCAGGAGCTCCTGTGAACCGTCCTGTCGTCCTGATTCTCGGGCCCGATCGCGCCGCCATGAGCGGGGTGAGCACCCATGTCAACCTGCTGATGGGCTCGGCGCTCGACGGGGATTTCGACCTGGTCCACTTCCAGGTGGGCAGCGAGGGGCGCCGGGAAGGGCGGCTCGCGAAGCTCGCGCGCCTCATGGCGAGCCCGTTCGCGCTCTTCGCGACGATCCTCTTCCGCCACGTGAACGTCGTGCACATCAACACGTCGCTCAACAACAAGGCCTACTTCCGCGACCTCATGTACCTCGCGGTCGCGAAGCTGCTGCGTGCGCGCGTGGTGTACCAGGTGCACGGCGGCAAGCTGCCGATGAATTTCTTCGACGCGCGGCCGCTGCCCACCCGCTTCCTGCGCTGGACGCTCACGCTTCCGGACCTCATCGTGCTGCTGGGCTCGGGCGAGCTCGAGGCCTACCAGCTCTTCGTGCCGGAGCAGGACGTGGTGACGATCCCGAACGGCATCGATTGCGCGCCGTTCCTCACCATTCCGGTGGTGCATTCGCAGGCCGAATATCCGCTGCGGCTCATCTACATCGGTCGCCTCGATCGCGCCAAGGGCCTGTACGAGACGTTCCAGGCGCTGCGCCTCGCGCAGGAGCTGGGCGTGGATGCGCGCCTCACCGTCGGCGGCGGCGGCCCCGAGGAAGAGCGGCTCAAGCGCTATGCGCAGGCGCTCGGCATCGCGGCCAAGGTCACCTTCGCGGGCCCGGTCTTCGGCGAGGACAAGGTGCGGCTCCTCGCGGGCGCCGACCTCATGGTGCTCGCGAGCTACAGCGAAGGCCTGCCGTACGCGCTGCTGGAAGCGATGGCGGGCGGCATACCCGTGATCGCCACACCCGTGGGCGCGATTCCCGACGTGGTGACCGACGGCATGCACGGCCTGCTCGTTCCGCCGCGGGACGGCAAGGCCATCGCCGAGGCGCTGGTGGCGCTCGCCCGCGACCGCGAAAAGATCTCGTGGATGAGCCGGGCGTGCCGCCGGCGCGTCTGCGCCGCATTCTCGATCGAACGCGTGGCGGAGGAATTCGCCACCTACTACAACCAGCTTGCGGGCGGTTTCGTCGTCGCGGGCGTGGGCAGGACGGCATTCACGCCGCCGCCCGCACCTGCGCCGGTACTGCGCACGCCCGAGAAAATCGCCGGACGAAAGGACTAGAAAGCCATGTGTGGAATTGCCGGGGGGATCGTCAACTCGCGCAGCCTCATGACGCGGGCCACGCTCGAGCGCATGCTGCATGCGATCGAGCATCGCGGCCCGGACGGGCATGGGACCTGCGAATTCGCGGCGGCGAGCGGCCATCGCGTGCTGCTGGGCCACCGGCGGCTCGCCATCATCGACCCCGTGGGCGGCAAGCAGCCCATGCTCGACAGCGAGGCGCAGCTCGCCCTCACGTTCAACGGCGAGATCTACAACTTCCGCGAGCTGCGCGAGCAGCTCAAGGTCTGCGGCTACCGCTTCGAGCGCGACTCGGATACCGAGGTGCTGCTGCGCGCCTACCAGCACTGGGGCGAGAAGTGCGTCGAGAAGCTGCGCGGCATGTTCGCGTTCGCGATCTGGGACGGGCGCAACCAGAAGCTGTTCATGGCGCGCGACCGTTTCGGCGAGAAGCCGCTCTTCCTGCTGGAAGACGCCGAAGGCGTGCACTTCGCCTCCGAGATCAAGGCGCTGCTGCAGCTGCCGCGCGCGAAGCCCGACGTGAACCTCACCGCCGTGTGGGATTTCCTCTCGTATCGCTACGTGCCCGGTCCGCGCACGCTCTTCCGCGGCATCCGCAAGCTGCCGCCGGCCTCGTGCCTCACGTGGGAGAACGGCAAGCTCACGGAACGGCGCTACTGGGTCGCCCCCGACAGCCAGCAGCAGCTCAAGGCCCAGCATCGCCAGGCGCAGAAGGACGCGGTGCACTCGTTCCTCGACCGCCTCGACCAGAGCGTGAAGATGCAGATGGTGAGCGACGTGCCGTTCGGCGCGTTCCTCTCCGGCGGCATCGATTCCTCGACGATCGTGG
>DATMJE010000363.1:0-10517 GCA_035553995.1 Usitatibacter sp.
TGGAATCGCCCGCGGCGGCGCTGGTGTTCTGCCGCACGCGCACCGAGGTCGACGAGCTCACCGAGACGATGAATGCGCGCGGCTTCCAGTCCGAGGCGCTGCACGGCGGCATGACGCAGGAGGGCCGCGACAAGGTGATGAAGCGGCTGCGCACGGGCGCCTCCGAATTGCTCATCGCGACCGATGTCGCCGCGCGCGGCCTCGACATCGACCGCCTCACGCACGTGATCAACTACGACCTGCCCAACGCGCCGGAGGCTTACGTGCACCGCATCGGGCGTGTGGGACGCGCAGGACGCGAGGGTGTCGCCATCACGCTGGTCGAGCCGCGCGAGCATCACCAGTTGCGCAACATCGAGCGGCTCACCAAGCACCGCATCGAGATCGCGAAGGTGCCGACGGTTGCGGACTTGCGCGCGAAACGGCTCGAGCTCACGCGCGCGGCGCTGCAGGAGGCGCTGGTCGGCGACGACAACGAGCACTTCCGCGTCGTGGTCGATACGCTTTCGGACGAATACGATCCGGTGCAGATCGCGATGGCGGCGGTGAAGCTCTATCACCAGGCGACGGTGGGGGATTCCGAGGATGACGAGGAGCAGGCCGGCTCCGCCTCCGGGGCTGGCACGGGTGACGCTCGCGCGAGATCTTCCGAATCTTCGGCCCGGGCTCCGCGGCGGGGCGCTGGGGCTGGGCCTGACGAGGCTCCCTATGGGCTCGTCCCCGCCGGCGAGATGGCGCGCATCTTCGTCGGCGCCGGGCGCGACGCCGGCATCCGGCCGCAGGACCTGGTGGGGGCGATCGCGAACGAGGCCGGTGTCGCCGGTGCGCTCATCGGTGCGATCCAGATCAGCGATCGCTTCTCGCTGGTCGAAGTGCCGGGCGATGTGGCCGAGCAGGTCGTGAAGGCGCTGGGCAAGACCAAGCTGCGCGGACGCAAGGTGCTGGTGAAGGTCGACCGCGGGCGCTGAGGCGATGGACGATCCGCTTCTCGACGAGCCGATCCGCTACATGGAGCGCACGCGCGAGTGGTATCTCGCGCTGGGTTACGGCAATCCCTATCGTTGGGCGCATCACGAGGGCGTTCCGTTTACTTCGCTCGCGAAGCCGCTTGCCGAATGCACGGTCGCGCTGGTCACGACCGCTGCGCCTTACCAGCCGGACAAGGGGCCGCAGGGTCCGGGCGCACCGTATAACGCGGCGGCGAAATTCTTCGCCGTCTATTCGGGCGACGCGGGGCTGGACCACGACGTGCGGATTGCGCATGTCGCCATCGATCGCAAGCACACCAGCATGGAAGATGCCGGCACGTGGTTTCCATTGCCGCTGCTGCGCGAGGCCGCGGTGCGCGGGCGGATCGGGCGCGTGGCGGCACGCTTCCACGGCATGCCGACGAACCGCAGCCAGCGTCGCACGGTGGACGTGGATTGTCCGGAGCTGCTGGCGCGCTGCCGCGAGGACGGCGTGGATGCGGCGGTGCTGGTGCCGAACTGTCCGGTCTGCCACCAGGGTCTCGGCCTCGCGGCACGCCATCTCGAAGCGCATGGAATCGCCACCGTGGTGATGGCCTGCGCGAAGGACATCGTCGAGCATTGCGGCGTGCCGCGCATGCTCTTCAGCGACTTCCCGCTCGGCAACGCCTGCGGCCGTCCGCACGACCGCGCGTCGCAGTCGCTCACGCTGGAGCTCGCGCTGCGCGTGCTCGAATCCGCACCCGCCGCCCGCACCACGGTGCAATCGCCGCTGCGCTGGAGCGCGTCTTCCGAATGGAAGCGCGATTACATGAACGCCGCGCTGCTCACCCCCACCGACCTCGCCCGCCTGCGCGCCGAGTGGGACGCCGCAAAAATCGGGACGTACCCCATTTCCCGCGAGGCGTAACGCCGTTCTTCCATACGGGAAATCGGGTCCGTCCCGATTTCCCGGGGGGCGGGACGCCGTTCCTCTAGGCGGGAAATGGGGTACGTCCCGATTTTTGGCTTACATGCTGCGGAAGATGGGCATGAAGGTGAGGCTCACGGGCAGCGTCTCCCTGCGGCTCTTGAGCCGGATGGTGCCGCGGCCGGATTCGTCCCGCGTCACGGCGGCGATGGCGCGCATGTTGACGATGGTCGAGCGGTGGATCTGCTTGAAGATCGCGGGATCGAGCTCGTCGAGGAGCTCGCGGATGGTCTTGCGGATGAGCGCCTCGCCGTCGCCCGTCATCACCACGGTGTACTTGTTGTCGGCCTGGAAGTAGGCGATGTCGTCCACCAGGATGAGCCGCGTTTCCTTGCCGACATTCGCGGTGATCCATGCGAGGGGCGGCTTGCGGCTCTCGGCGGGAAGCTTGTCGCGCAGCTTGTCGACCAGGGCGGCAAGGGCTGCGGGGTCGGCGCCACCCGCGGCGGCGCGCGCCTTCACACGCTTCACGGTCTCGCTCAACCGTTCGCGCGAGATGGGCTTGAGGAGATAGTCGACCGCACCGCGATCGAATGCATCGATCGCGTACTGGTTGTAGGCCGTCACGAAAACCACCTGCGTGGACGGACTCGCTTCGGCAGCGGCGGCCGCGACCTCGAGCCCGGTGAGCCCGGGCATGCGGATGTCGAGGAAGGCCACATCCGGATGATGCTCGTCGATGGCTTCGACGGCCGCGCCGCCATCCTCGCAGGCGATGATCTCCAGTCCCGGCCACGTTTCCCGCAGCAGCGAGACCAGCTCCCCGCGCAGCAGCGCCTCGTCTTCCGCGACCACCGCCTTCATGCCGGGGCGTTCCCCGCGTGGGCGGGCACGAGCGCGGGTATCACGATGGTGGCGCTCACGCCTTTCGGGAAATTGGAGCCGATCGAGAACGACGCGTCGTCGCCATAAACGAGCCGCAGCCGTTCGCGCACGTTCTTGAGGCCGATGCCGGTGCCGCTGGTGCCCTCGGCGAAGCCGCGGCCATCATCGGCCACGCTGACGGAAACCTTGCCATCGGCCGCGCGCGCGAGAATCCACACGGTGCCTCCCCCGGGCACGGGCTCCAGGCCGTGCTTCACCGCATTTTCGACCAGCGTCTGCAGCATCATCGGCGGCATGGGCGTGCTGCGCAGCGCGTCCGGAACCTGGATCTCGAGACGCAGCCGTTCACCCATGCGGATCCTGAGGATCTCGAGATAGGCACGCGCACGCGCGAGCTCCTCGCCGAGCGACGACATCGAATCCTCCGCGCGCGGCAGCGAGTGGCGCAGGTACTGGATGAGGTGGCCCAGCATGAGGTCCGCGCGCGCGGGGTCGCTGCGCGTGAGCACCTGCGCGCTCGCGAGGGTGTTGTAGAGAAAATGCGGCTCGACCTGCGCGTGCAGCAGCGAGAGCTTGGCGACCGTGAGCTCCTTTTCGGTGGCCGTGTCGCGCGCCTCCGCCTTCTCGCCCTTGCGCCGCTCGGCGATGCGATGCATGAGCGCTCGCGTGATCGCCTCCGTGTTCTCGAGGTTCGTCCCGTCGTCGACGGTGAACCAGTCCACCCACGCGCCGCCTTCGGGCTCGCAGACGAGGAGGAGGCTGCTGGTGTCGTCGCCTGGCGTGATCGTCGCGAACACGAGGTTGCGCCGCGCGCCGGACGTGCCGCCCGCGGGCTTGGCGCCATGCTTGCTGCGCAGGTACGGGTCCATGCGCTTCACGCGCGCGCGCACCTGGAGGCTGTCGCGCGCGCTCTCGAAGTTTTCCACGTAGGGCAGCTCGCGGATCGCCGCCTCGACCATCGCGAACGCCTCGTCGGCGGCGAACGGGATCTCGACCTGGCGGCGGTGGCGGCTGCCGAGCGAGGCGAAATCGGGCCGGTTGGAGATGAGCTGCACGCGCTGCACGTGGGAGTAGGCGCGGATGACCGCCACGAGGATCGCGATCACGACGAGGAATCCCAGGATCGAGCCGTCGCGATGGCGGAAGAAGAGCCCGTCGAGGATGCCCGCCCCGATGCCCGCGACGATGGCCCAGCGCAACGCGTGGCGCAGGATGAAGAAGAACGTTTTCATGCCGGGCAGGATATCAAGCGGGCGGCCGCGCAGCCGGGGCGATCCGACGAAATGATGGCAGGCTGGCGTGAAAGCGGATTGGTTGGCGTAAGAACAGGTCCGTGGAAGCTCGTCGTCCCGGGCGCGGCATCTGCCGCAACGGCCCGGGACCCAAGTTCCTCGAGATGAATTGGGTCCCGGACCATCGCCGCAACAGCGGCGTCCGGGACGACGTCAACGTGCGATGCCCGCCTCACGCAGATACCGCATCACGCCAGGATGGATCGTGGCGCGGTCGGCCGGCGCATCGAGGGTGTTCACCGCCGTGCTGTCGCTGGCGTGCGGCGGCTGCTTCGCGAACGCGGATTCGTTGCGATGCAGCGCGCGAGCGACGCGATAGGCAACGTCATCCGGCAAATCGGCGCGCGCGAACACGAAGCTCCACGAGCCCACGGACACCAGGTCGTGCGTGATGCCCTTGTAGCTGCCGGCGGGGATGGTGATGCGCTTGAGGAAGCGGTGCGTCGCGGTGATGCGGTCGATCTCTTCGGCGGAGGGCACGATGAAGCGCGCGCCGCCGGGCGAGTTGGCGAGGGTGGCGAACCCCGGGTATCCGAGGCCGCCGCCCCAGAGGGCCGCCGCGCGGCCATCGAGCACCATCGCGGGACCGTCGCCGGCGCGGTCGAGATAGAACGACCTGAAGTCGCGGTCGCGGTCGAGGCCGAGCGGATCGAGCGTGTAACCCGCAAGCAGCACGAGGCCCGAGCCCTTGGCGCCCCAGGCCACCGGCTGTCCCTTGAGGTCCGCGATCACGCGATAAGGGCTGTCGGCGCGCACGACGAACATGCCGGGCGACGAATACATCGCCCACAGCACCTTGATGTTCGAGCGGTCCGCACGATGCACGCCCGCGAGCGCTTCATACGCCGCTTCGCCCTGCACGAGCGCCAGGTCGAGCTTGCCTTGCTCGAGCATCGGCACGTTCTCGGCGCTGCCGCTGGTATTGCGGGTCTCGATGGCGATCCCCGGATCGGATTCCTCGACCACTGCCTTGAACGCTGCGCCGTAGACGGGAAAGCCGCCGCCCGGTGTCGAGGTGCCGAGGGTGAGGGTGATAGGTTGGGTACTCGCGGGAGACTGGGCTCCCGCCTTCGCGGGAGCGACGACGCTGGTGGGAGCCTGCGCTTCCTCCTTAGCGGGAGAAACGACCGTGTCGCGGGGAGTGGCGACCGCGCCGGCGGGGCCGAGAGCAGTGTCGGCGGGAGCGACGTAGCACGCGCAGGCGAGCAAGGCAGCCGCCAGCCACATGAAGCGATTCGACAGAAGTGTGCCCATGGATCGCGGCGATTGTGCCGCATAATTCCGGGTCCATGAAAGACCTTACACAGGGCTCGCTCTCGGGCCACCTTCTCGCCATGTCGCTGCAGATGGGCCTGGGCCTGGTGCTGCAGACGCTCTATTTCTTCGTCGACCTTTATTTCGTCGCGCAGCTCGGCAGCGCGACCATCGCCGGCGTCAGCGCCGCGGGCAACGTGACCTTCGTCGTGATCGCGATGACGCAGGCGCTCGGTGTCGCAACCGTGGCATTGGTCTCGCACGCGGTCGGGCGCAAGGACCAGGCGGGCGCGAACCACATCTTCAACCAGTCGGTCTCGATGGCGATGGTCGCGACCCTCGTGCTGCTCTCAGGCGGCTACGGCTTCGCGAGCGCTTACATGAATCTCTTCGCCGCCGATGCGGAAACGGCGCGCGAGGGTATCGCCTTCCTGCACGGTTACCTGCCGGGGATGGCGCTGCAATTCGCGAGCGTCGTGATGGCTTCGGGCTTGCGCGGCACGGGCATCGTCAAGCCGACCATGATCGTGCAGGCGTTGAGCGTGGTGCTCAATGCGGCGCTCGCCCCGGTGCTGATCGCGGGTTGGGGCACCGGCCGGCCGCTGGGGGCTCTCGGCGCGGGCCTCGCAACCTCCGGCGCCGTTACCGTCGGCGTGGTCTTGCTGGCCGTCTATTTCATGCGGCTCGAGCATTACGTGCATTTCGACGTGAAGCAATGGAAGCCGCGCCTCGCAACCTGGAGCCGCATGCTGCAGGTGGGAATCCCCGCGGGCGGCGAGTTCCTGATGCTGGCGCTGCTCACATCCGTCGCGTATTGGGCGGTGCGGCAGTTCGGCGCGGACGCGCAGGCGGGCTACGGCATCGGCGGACGCATCAACCAGATGCTCTTCGTGCCGGCGATGGCGATCGCGTTCTCGGCAGCACCCGTCGGCGGGCAGAACTTCGGCGCGCGGCGCGCCGACCGGGTGCGCGAGACGTTCCGCGTGGCCGTCGTGTACACCACGATCGCGATGGCCTTGCTGACCGTGCTCGCGCAATGGAAGGCGGAAGCGTTCGCACGCATCTTCACCGACCACCCCGGCGCGGTCGCGGTGGCGGCCGAGTTCCTCCACTACCTCTCGTGGAACTTCGTCGGCGCCGGCATCGTCTTCTGCTGCTCGAGCCTCTTCCAGGCGATGGGCAACACGTGGCCGTCGCTCGCGAGCAGCGGCTTCCGTCTCGTGATCTTTGCGGTTCCAGGCCTGTGGATGGCGCGGCAGCCGTGGTTCGAGATGCGCCACCTGTTCATGCTTTCGATCGCAACGACGGGGCTGCAGGCCCTGGCGAGTTACATCCTGTTGCGCTGGCAGTTCCGCGAGCGGCTGGACAAGCTGCCCGCCCGCGCGGCTCTCAGCCCAGGGCCGGCATAGCGGCGAGCTTCTCGCGCACCGGGTGGGGGATGGCGATCGCGCGTTGCGTGTGCCCGTCGATGAACACCACCACGGCGGATCCTTCCGCGTAGAGCTGTGCATCGCCCGCAAGGCGCATCTCGTAGATCGTCTTGAGCGACGAGCGCCGCGGCTCCTCGATCAGGAAGCTCACCTCCACGATGCCGGGATAGACGAGCGGGCGGCGGAAGTCGCAGGATGCGTTCACCACGACCATCGCGATGCTCTTCCACAGCTCGTCCGCGGGCACGACCTTCTCGAAGAAGGAGACGCGTGCCTGCTCCATGTAGCGGAAGTAGGTCACGTTGTTCACGTGGCCCAGGGCATCCATGTCGCCCCAGAAGATCGGGAACCGCTCGACGTGCACCAGGCGGCGGGGGTGTTGCGGCTCGTGTGCGTGCATCCGCGCAGGTTATCACCGGATCGGGTGGTAGCATGCCGCGCATGCATCCCATTGACGGCAGTACCCGCTGACATGGCGGCGAGGATGGAGGACAGCGGCTGGCTGCGCGCGGCCGTGCTTGGCGCCAACGACGGCATCGTCTCGACCGCGAGCCTCATGGTGGGCGTCGCGGCATCCAACGCGGACCAGCATGCGCTGATCGTGGCGGGTGTGGCCGGCGTGGTGGCCGGTGCGATGTCCATGGCGACCGGCGAGTACGTCTCGGTGCACACGCAGTCCGATCTTGAAACGGCGGCACTCACGCGCGAGAGGCGTGAGCTGCGCACGGACGCGGAGGGCGAGCTCGCCGAGCTCGAGGGCATCTATCGCAAGCGCGGCCTGGATGCGAATCTCGCGAAGGAGGTCGCCCGGCAGCTCACGGAGCACGATGCATTGGCCGCGCACGCACGCGACGAGCTGGGCATCTCGAAATCGTCGCAGGCGAAACCCTTGCAGGCGGCCATCGCTTCGGCGTGCAGCTTCGCCGCTGGGGGTGCCTTGCCGCTGGTGGTCGGCATCTTCGCGCCTCACGAACATACGGGGCCGTACCTGAGCGCCGCCGCACTCGCGGCGCTGGCGATCCTCGGTGCCGTGTCAGCGCATCAATCCGGCGCTCCTAAAGCCCGCACCGCCTGGCGGATTACTTTCTGGAGCGCGATGGCGCTCGCGATCACGGCGGGAGTGGGGCGGCTTTTCGGGGTTAACGGTTGAATTCCTTCCCTGGCGTCGTTGCCTCCAGCGCAACGCCCAGTACATCCATGTCGTGTCCATGAATGCCGGCTAGCGATCGCTATCCGGCAAGTTGCATGACATAGCGGACCTCTTCCAGCGGCAGACCGCCGACATCCACCGTCTTTGTCGGCGTGTCGAGCGAAAAGCCGCCGCTTTCATAGAACCGGCGACCGCTCTCGTTCTTTGCCAGCACCCACAGGCTCACCGAAGTGAAGCCCCTTCGACGAAGCTCGTCCAACGCCTGGCGCATGAGCTCACGCCCCACACCTTTTCCCCAGGACTCGGGCGATACGTAAATAGTCCACACTTCCGCAGCGTCGGTCGAAGACCCTTCGTCCCGGCAGCGATCGAACGCGATCCAGCCGACGATCTCGCCCGCTTCATGCGCAACCAGGACGATTGGCGAGCCCTTCGTGATAGAGGCGTGCCACATGGATCGGCGAGCCTCCACCGAGAGGTTCCGAAGATGCTCGTCAGGCACGACCCCACGATAGGCTTCCTGCCAGCTCGATACGTGGATCCGTGCGATTGCCGGTGCGTCTTCGATCGTCGCGGTGCGAATGTGCACGGAAACCTGTGTCTGGTCAGGGAACTGCGAAGCAAAATCGGCGGCGATTTTCGATCCGTCCGCCTCTGCCGCAGGCGCACGCGGCGCCATGGGATAGCGCAATCTCCACAGCTCCCGGATATCCGCGAAGTACGGATTACCGCGCTCCACCTCGACGATGTAATCGCCCCTGGATTGGCCTTCGTGGACTACCGGCACAAAGGCGCCGATGACAGGACCGACGCCGAGCCAACGCCTCAGCTCCAGCGGGCGGCTGAAGTCGAGGAAGAATGCGCCGCCCACCACGAAAGTGTCCACGCCGCAAATGGCGATGCGCTTGGGGTGATGCTCGACTTTGAACAGGCGCACTGCCACTTGCGGTGATGTCAGGCGATTGTCACCATTGCCCACCTTTCTCCACGGCTTGCGCCAGGGGCGCTGACCGCCCGAGGAAGAGCTTTAGACGTTCCTCGCGGAGAAAACAAGTCATCCGGATCAGGAATCCATATTCCTCCGAATATTCGCTTCCGGTGATGAAGAAGCCGAGCTTCAGCTTCGCGATCTGAATGGCACGATTCTCGGCCACATGGCGGGAGCGCACGACCGCAGCACCGCCCTTGGCTGCTTCCACCAGGCATCGCCGCACGAGTGCCGCATAAATGCCCCTCCGGCGGTGGGTAGGCAGGACGGCGGAATTAGCCATGTAGAAAGCACCCTCTCGCTCAAACCATCCCACGGTCCAGCCGACCAGCCCTTCGCCGTCAAACGCCCCGACGCGCAGCATGAGATGGGAGTTTGCGACGATGCGGGCCATGGCGATGACTAAGCTTGCTGAAATGTGACGAGATTGCCGTCAACATCCAGGATGGAAAATTCCCGGACACCCCACGGCTTTGTCTCGAGCTGCCCATTTGGATGTACCACGTTCATTCCTGCATAGGTTTCGTATAGCTCGTGAATTCCTTCGACGATGATCCGGCAGCCGGTTTCGTTCGGAATGCGGGGATCCGAACAGTGCCAGAAGTGGATCGCGACGCCGTCCCGTTCGGCGACGCCATAGGCCGCGCTCGAGAACCTGGACGAGAAGCCGAGCCTCTCGAAGAAGGACAGGCTCTTCTCAATGTCGAGAGAAGCCAGCTTCGGGATGGCGCTGATCAGCCGCGGGCGCGGATGCAAGCCATACCCCAAGCCTTCGATCGCTGCAAAGCGTTGTCAGCCTCCATCGTTGCGCCTTGGCGCGATGCGCCGGACGTAAGCGAAGCTGGCCGCCAGCGCTACGATCACCGGCGCAACGAATACGGCCAGGCCAACCAGGCCCGACGAGTATTCAGGATAGCTCACGAGGACGGCGGCGCTGGTCCCCGCGGCGACGAAGAGTGCGCATCCCGCGAAGCGATTTGTGCGAAACCAGAGCTCGGGGTTCGAGAGGGTTTGCTCCGTCCGAAAGCCATAGACGTCGTTCGGAGGCACGAGATTGAACATGAGCGGAATGCTCAGCGCGGCGATGACTCCGCAAGGTATCAGGAAGGAGATGTCGGCACTCATGGCTTTAAGGCGTGGCTAGGCGGCATGGGCTTCCCATTCCTGGCGAGACAAGCGAAAGAGCCGGGTTTGACCTTTCGCATCGCCAACTTGATCACGACCGCCTCCATCCGCGACGCCGATTAAGTGCCCTTCGCTGCGCTCGCGCACCCGGCCGGCTTGTGCACGCGTTCTGCTGAGGCGGGAAATTTGGCGAGCTTTTCGGCCGGTCGTCGCGGCCGGGTCACGAGCTCTCCGCCGCAGTTCGGACACCTGCCATTCAGTACCCCCTCGGCGCAGGCACGGCAAAACGTGCATTCAAACGAGCAGATAAGCGCCTCGGTCGACGCGGGCGGCAGGTCGCGATTACAGCATTCGCAGTTGGGACGCAGCTGTAGCATCTCGGGTCCTTTCATGTGACGCGCTGGGTCGATACGACGTCCTGGCCCTTGCCGCCGGCAGCAAGGGCAGCGCGATGAAACTGCCGTACCTGCTCCCGATTCTCCGCAGAGAAGGCCACATGGATCGGGCCCGGGGGA
>DATMJE010000364.1:0-3872 GCA_035553995.1 Usitatibacter sp.
CCCGCGCTTGCGACAGTGAAAAATATTCGGTGAGCTTCCGGGCTGCGGTAGCCGGTGCGGTCGATGCCATCACGATCTCCTCGCTGGGTTTACGGGACGGCGCGCACGCCGGACGGCGGGGCACCGTGCGTAGTGCAACGAGGATGTGCCCATCGAAACAACCGCGAAATGGCACCATGGTGCATGGAGCGGCGGCAGCGAACATCGCAGCGGAGGGATGCTGTCATCATCGCGTCATGCCATCCAAGCCGTATCCGCTCGAGGCCGCCTTCCGCGGCATGGTCTCGCCGTTCGAGCGGTTCCTCTCACGCACCAGCGCGGGCGGCATCGTGCTGGTTGCGGCGACCGTGATCGCGGTCTCGGCAGCGACCTTCCTCGGCCAGGATGCCTACGATGCGTTGTGGGAACCCCTGCTGGATTTCAACCTGGCGGGTGGCCCCGGGGTTTTTCTCACGCTGCACGGGTGGGTGAACGAGGGCCTGATGGCGCTCTTCTTCCTGGTGGTGGGCCTGGAGATCAAGCGCGAGACGCAGGTGGGCGAGCTATCGACGCTGCGGGATGCCGCGTTGCCTGCCGCGGGCGCGCTGGGCGGCGTGCTCGTGCCCGCCGCGATATACGCCGGCATCAATGCCGGCACGGACGCGATCAGCGGCTGGGCCGTGCCGACCGCGACCGACATCGCCTTCGCCGTCGGCGTGCTGGTGCTGCTGGGCAAGCGCGTGCCCCGCGGCGCCATCGTCTTCATGACGGCACTCGCCATCGCCGACGATCTCTGCGCCGTCGCGGCCATCGCACTCTTCTATACGCACGGCCTGCACTGGGGATGGCTGCAGATCGCGGCCGTCGTGCTGGCCGCGATGGTCCTCTGCAACCGCGCCGGCATCCGCCACCCGATGCCCTACGCGCTGCTGGGCGTGGCGCTCTGGTACGCGATGCTGCAATCGGGGATCCATTCGACGGTCGCGGGGCTCCTCACCGCGCTCACGATCCCCGCCCGCTCGCGTTATGCGCCCGCGGACTTCCTCGCCTACATCGATGCGCTGCGCGCCAACCTCGCCACTGCATCCGAGGCGCGCGTGCCGGCGCTCGCCGATGCGCTCGAGCGCGCGGCGAACGCCGTGCAGAGCCCGCTGCAGCGCATCGAGCATCGCCTCACGCCGTGGGTGGCCTTCGTGATCGTGCCGGTCTTCGCACTTGCCAATGCGGGCATCGACACGCTCTCCATCGAATGGCGCGCGATGGCGGCGCACCCCATCGCGGCCGGCGTGGCGGCGGGCCTCTGGTTCGGCAAGCCGCTGGGAATCGCACTCTTTGCGTGGGCCTGCGTGAAAGCGGGGCTCGCGCGCTTGCCGCCGGACGTCACGTGGCACGACCTGGCGGGATGCGCCTGGCTGGGCGGCATCGGCTTCACGATGTCGCTGTTCATCGGCCAGCTCGCATTCACGGATACCGCGGACGCGGAGCGCGCGCGGTTGGGCACGGTCATGGGGTCCACGCTGGCTGCCGCCAGCGGAATCGCGTGGATCCTGCTGGCCCGGCGCGGGCCCGCTAGGCTTCCAGGGGCGCTTCCAGCCGTGACGCGAGAAGCGCCACGCTGATCTGGTGGCGGATCATCTGCGCGTTCATGAAGACTTCCTGCGGGCGAGATCTCGTTGCCTGCTCGAGGGCACTGTTGCCTGAAATGGCGGTTCGCAGTGCTGCGGAAGCGAGTGATGCGGCGAGTCGCTCGAGCTCACGCTGGTGGTGGCGCATGGCGTAAACCCACTCTTCGCGTTGCCTCTCTGTCATTCGCAATTCCCGACTGTTGGAGGTTCCCAAAGGTAATCCACCTTATCGCCCAAGGCTTATCCCGCGTCAAGGCCCATTGGTGCCGATAAGGTACACATAGCGATACAAATGGGCCAAGCGGACGCCATCCCGGACGCTGCAATCGCCCCCAAGGGCCGTCATCCCGGACGCTGCAATCGCAGCGATGGTCCGGGATCCAATTTGTCGATGACGAGATTGGACCCCGGCCCGTTGCGGCGCATGCCGCGGCCGGGGCGACGGCCACGTTGCTGCCGCGGCCGGGGCGACGTCCGCTTTGGCTCAATGCACCGAGGCGACGCTCGTGGCCTTGCCTTCCACGTCGATGCGCTTCACTTCCCCGAGGTTCATGGCGCGCACCGTCGGCTCGATCTTCGCGAGATCGCCCACGACGATCCACGTCATCCGGTCCGGGGAGATGAGCTTTGCCGCGAGCGCCTTCTCGGTCTCGGGCGTGATCGCATTCACTTTCTGCACGTACGTATTGAAGTAGTCATCGGGCAGGCCGTAGCCGAGGATCGTGGTGTACGCACCGGCGAGTTGCTGCAGCGTCTCGAAATTGCCGGGCAGCTTGAGCGTGATCCTTTCCCGCGCTCGCTGCAGCTCCTCGGCGGAGAGCGGATCGGCGCCGGCGATGCGCGAGAACTCGTTCATCATTTCCTTCAGCGACTCGGCCGTCTTGTCGGTCTGCACGGGAGCCACGACATAGTAGGGCCGCACGCCGCGCGCGTCGGGCAGCACCGCGGAAGTGCCGTAGGTCCAGTGCTTGTCCTCGCGCAGGTTCATGTTGACGCGGGAGCTGAAGCTGCCGGCGAACGCGTCGTTCAGCACGATCGTGGCGATGTCCTCGGGACGGCCACGCGGCGGCACGAGATCCGCGCCGACGATCACGCTTTGCAGCGCGCCCGGCCGGTCGACGAGGTAGACGGTGCGGGAGGTCCGCGGCGGCGGCGCCGGCAATTCCTTCGAGGGCACGGGACCCGCCTTCCAGCCGGCGAAGAGCGCCTCGATGCGCGGGCGCATCTCCTCGAGCGTCGTATCGCCCACGACGAGGAGCGTCGCGTTGTTCGGCTTGAACCAGGTGGAATGGAAGCGTGCGACGTCGGATACGGTCATGCCCGCGACCGAGGCTTCGGTCCCGGTGCCGGTGGCGGGCTTCGAATAGGGATGTCCTTCCGGATACAGCAGCGGCGGCAGCACACGCAAGGCCATCTGCGTGGGGGTCACCTTCTCGCGCTGGATCTGCGCCAGGCGCTCGCGCTTGAGGCGCTCGAAGTCGCTTTCACGGAACGCGGGGTCGAGCACGAGCTGGCGATAGATGGGAAGGGCCTGCGGCAGCGTGGCCTTGAGCACGTTGAAGTTCACGAGCGCCCAGTCGAGGTTCGCGGTCGCGCTGAAAGTCGCCCCCAGGCCTTCGAGCTCGCGAGCGACCTGCAGTGCGTTGTGCGACTTGTCGCCTTCCTCGAGCATGCGTAGCGACAGGCTCGCCACGCCGGGCCGCTCCGCGCTGTCGGCGGCGTAGCCGCTGTCGACCATGAGCGTGAAGTTCACCAGCGGCGCATCGTGGCGCTCGGCGACGACGAGCTTCAGCCCATTCGAAAGCGTGGCGCGCTGCATCGGCGGCAGCGTGAGCTTTTCGGCGTGGCCGAGCACGGGCGGCGTCGACCGGTCGATGGGCGCGCTCGCCTTCAGCGTGGTCGGGTACGGATGGACCTCGAGCACATAGTCGCCGTCGGCGAGCCACGCCTGCGCCGCGGCGCGCACCTCCGCGGGCGTCGCGTCACGCACCCATTGCAGGTAGCGCTTGTAGCAATGCGGGTCGCCGGTGAAGGTCTGGCAGCGGGCGAGGAGGTCGCTCTTGCCGCCGAACCCGCCCACGCGCTCGACCGTGCGCACGTAGCTGGAGAAGATGCTCGTCTTCGCGAGGCGCAATTCATCCGCGGTGGGGCCGTCCTTGAGGAAGCGGCGCAGCTCCTCCGCGGCCGCGGCCTCCACCTTCGCGAGGTCCTGTCCGGGCTTGGCCGTGACCTCGTAGCTGAACTGGCCGGCGATCTCCCTGGCGTCGT
>DATMJE010000365.1:0-2542 GCA_035553995.1 Usitatibacter sp.
GGGGTGGGGCGACACGCTCTTCACGTGCGCGACCACGATCCCGGAGAACTGCGCCGCGACCGGAGTCACTTCCTCCACCTCGAGCCCGGCCATGGTGAGGATGTGCGCCAGGCGCTCGACGGGAAGGTCGGTCGCGACGAGCTCGCGCAGCCACTGCACGGATACCTTCATCGGAACTGCCCCAGGAATTTCAGATCGTTCTCGAAAAAGAGGCGCAGGTCGTTCACGCCGTACTTGAGCATCGCGAGGCGGTCGAGTCCGATGCCGAAGGCGAAGCCGGAGTGCTTCTGCGGATCGATGCCGACCGCGCGCAGCACGTCCGGATGCACGACACCCGCGCCGGCGATCTCGAGGTAGCTCACCTCGCCCGTATCGGACGCGCGCCGGCTCCATCCCATGTCCACCTCGACGCCGGGCTCGACGAACGGGAAGTACGACGGCCGGAAGCGCACGTCGATCTCGTCGCTCTCGAAGAACGCGCGCAGGAACTGCGTGAGCGTGCCCTTCAGGTCCGCGAGGCTGATGCCCTCGTCGACCCACAGGCCCTCGACCTGGTGGAACATCGGCGAATGCGTCGCATCGTGGTCGACGCGGTACACGCGTCCCGGGCAGATGATGCGCAGCGGCGGCTTGTGCGCTTCCATGTAGCGGATCTGCACGGGCGAGGTGTGCGTGCGCAGCACCAGGTCCGAATCGGCCACGTAGAAAGTGTCCTGCATGCTGCGCGACGGGTGGCTCGGGAAGACGCGCAAGGCGGAGAAGTTGTAGAAGTCGTTCTCGATCTCGGGGCCGTCGGCCACCGAGAAGCCCATCGTCGCGAAGAGCTTTTCCACGCGCTCCTGCACGCGCGCGATGGGATGCAGGCCGCCCGGTGCCTGGCGGCGGCCCGGCAGCGTCACGTCGACCGCCTCGGCCGCGAGCTTGCGATCGAGCTCGCCGGCGAGCAGCGCCTGGTGGCGGCTCTCGATGCGGCGCTCGACCTCGACCTTCACCGTGTTGAGGAGCTGGCCCTGCGCCTTGCGCTCCTCGGGCGCGACCTTGCCGAGGGACTTGAGGCCCTCGGTGATCCTGCCCGACTTGCCGAGGAAATCGGCCTTCACGTTGAAGAGGTCGTGCACCGTGGCCGCGGCCGCGGTGCTGCGTTCGGCTTCCTCGAGGATGCGCTGTCGCCACGCTTCGTCGAACATGTTCTTCCCCTTGCCGCTAGAAACGAAAAAGGGGCTCTTGCGAGCCCCTTCCGACCGCTTTACGTCGACTTCAGGCCCGGAGGCTCGCCTTGGCCTGCTCGACGATCTTGCCGAACGCCGGCTTGTCGAACACGGCGAGGTCGGCGAGGACCTTGCGGTCCATGTCGATGCCGGCCTTCTTGAGGCCCGCCATGAACTGGCTGTAGGTGACGCCCGCTTCGCGCGCACCCGCGTTGATGCGCGTGATCCAGAGCGCGCGGAACTCGCGCTTCTTGTTGCGGCGATCGCGGTAGGCGTACTGCCCCGCCTTCATCACCGCCTGCTTGGCGATGCGGTATACGTTCTTGCGGCGGCCGCGGTAGCCCTTGGCCTGGACGAGGATCTTCTTGTGGCGCGCGCGCGCCGTCACTCCACGTTTTACGCGAGGCATGGCGGCTCCTTATCCGTTGGGAAGCATGGCTTTCACGTGCGCGAGGTTGGTCGCATGGACCGAGCCCACGCCGCGAAGCTGGCGCTTGTTCTTGGTGGTTCGCTTGGTGAGGATGTGGCGCTTGCCCGCCGAGTAACGCTTGATCGAGCCGCTGCCGCGGACCCGGAAGCGCTTGGCGGCGCCACTCTTGGTCTTCATCTTGGGCACGATGCCCTCCTTGGATTTGGTGCAGCAGGTGGCGGAACCCTTCCGCGCTTCGTGACCTGAAGACACCTTCTTCGTCTACTGCGCTGCCTCTACTGCTCTTTGCTCGCGTCGTCGAGCGGCGTCCTCGCCGTCCGCTCCAACGACCGTCCCGATGTCATTCCATCGAGGTCAGTGTTTCTTCTTGGGCGCCAGCACCATGATCATCTGCCGCCCTTCCATCTTCGGCCACTGCTCCACGGCCCCCACCGGCGCGAGATCCGCCTCGATGCGCTTCAGCAGCGCCACACCGATCTCCTGGTGCGCCATCTCGCGGCCGCGGAACCGCAACGTCACCTTGGTCTTGTCGCCTTCCGTGAGGAAGCGCGTGAGGTTGCGGACCTTGATCTTGTAATCGCCTTCGTCCGTTCCAGGGCGGAATTTCACTTCCTTCACCTGGATCTGCTTCTGCTTGAGCTTGGCCTCGTGCGCCTTCTTGCTCTCGCGGTACTTGAACTTCCCATAGTCCATCAACCGGCACACGGGCGGCTTGGCCGTGGGGGCGATCTCGACCAGGTCGACCTCCGCCTCCTCCGCCTGCCGCATGGCGTCACCAATGGTCACGATGCCAAGGGGCTCCCCCTCGATACCGACGAGGCGAATTTCCGGTGAATTGATCTCGCCGTTGATGCGTACTGCCTTGTCCTGAGCTATGGAAAATTCCTTTTAAAATTGGGTACCT
>DATMJE010000366.1:0-7982 GCA_035553995.1 Usitatibacter sp.
ACAACGCCGGCATCCAGTATGTCTCCCCCGTCGAGGAGTTCCCGCCCGAGAAGTGGGAGGCGATCATCGCGATCAACCTCTCGTCGGCGTTCTACGCGACGCGCGCCGCGCTGCCGGGGATGAAGGCCGCGCGCTGGGGGCGGATCATCAACATCGCCTCGGCCCACGGGCTCGTGGCATCCCCGTTCAAGAGCGCGTACGTGGCCGCGAAGCACGGCATCGTGGGCTTCACCAAGAGCGTGGCACTCGAGGTGGCGGAGCACGGCATCACCTGCAATGCCATCTGCCCCGGGTACGTGATGACGCCCATCGTCGAGAAGCAGATCGACGACCAGGCGCGCGTGCACGGCGTGCCGCGGGAGAACGTGATCCGCGACGTGATCCTCGCCCCCCAGCCCACCAAGCAATTCGTGCTGATCGAGGACGTCGCCACGCTCGCGATGCACCTCGCCTGCGACTGGGCGAGCCAGATCAACGGCACGGCCATTTCGATCGACGGCGGCTGGACGGCGCGGTGAGGCGCGCATTGCCGGTGCAGTCCACTAGAATCGCGGAATGCTGAGACGCCGCCGCAAGTCCCCGAAGCCCGACAAGCACGCGCCGCAGGCCGCGCCGCGCTCGCGCCGCCGTGCGCGCCCCGATACGCCGGTGCCGGTGGAGCTGATGCTGCCCGACGGAAGCCTCGCGCCTCCGCCCGATGCACCCGCCGGCAAGCCCGGCCGCACGCGCGAACGTCCGCCGCGGCCGCAGCCTGTGCCACCACCGCCTTCGCCACAGGCGCAGGAAGGCGCTACCGCCCTCGCGCAGGAGGCGGTGCAGGAGCCGCTGCCCGGCGCGCAGGACAGCGACAGCCGTCCGCAACCCGCCACGGCGCAGGAGGCCGAAGCCCGCCCGCAACCCGCCGCGGCGCAGGAGACGCACGGCCGTCCGCAACCCGCCGCGGGGCAGGAGACCCACGGCCGTCCGCAAGAGGCCGCCTCGGCGCAAGCCGAGGAGCGCCCACGACAGCCCGCAGCGCCCCCGCGACGTGCCCGCCAGCCCGAGCGTGAGCCCCGGCCGCCGCGCGATCGTGATGCGCCGCGCGATCGTCCGCCGCAGCGCGATCGGGCGCCACCGCGGGATCGCATGCCGCGCGAGCGCGAGCCGCAGCGTCCCATGGTCCACGAGCCGGAAGAGCCGCCGGTGCGCGCGCCCCGGCCCCGGGGACGCGAGCCCAGCCTGCTGGTCACCGGCTTCGAATGCTTCGGCGGCGAGCGCATCAATCCATCGTGGGAGATCTGCAATCGCCTGCCGCGCACGCTCGCCGGTTATCGCGTGGAGACGGTGCGCGTGCCGTGCGAATTCCGCCGCGCGATCGAGGTGGTGGCCGAGGCGATCGAGCGCTACCAGCCGGTCCTCGTGCTGTGCCTGGGCCAGGCCGGCGGGCGCACGCATGTGTCCGTGGAGCGCGTCGCCATCAACGTGGACGACGCGTCGATCGAGGACAACGGCGGCTGGCAACCGATCGACGAGCCGATCGCGATGAACGCGCCGGCCGCGTATTTCTCGACGCTGCCCGTGAAGGCGATGGCCGCGGCGATGCGTGAAGCCCGCGTCCCCGCGGAAGTCTCGAACACCGCGGGCACTTACGTCTGCAACCATCTCATGTATGGCGTGCTGCACTACCTCGCCGGCACCGGCAACCCGGCGCGCGCGGGCTTCGTGCACGTGCCGTATGCCGAGGAGCAGGTCCTCGACAAGCCCGGCAAGCCCTCGCTTGCCATCGCGACCATGGCTCGCGGCGTCGAGGCCGCCGTCGCCGCGGCGCTCGCGCAGGAGCAGGACATCACCATCGCCGCAGGCAAGCTGGACTGAAAGGATCGGCCTCGATGCAGGAAACACCCCTCTGGTCGCCCTCGCCGCGGCGCGTGGCCGATGCGAACATGACGGCCTTCATGGGCCTCGTGAACGAGCGCCACGGCCTGGCCCTCGCCACCTACGCGCAGCTCTACCGCTGGTCGATCGACCACCTCGAGGATTTCTGGCGCGCGATGTGGGACTTTGGCGGCGTGATCGCGGCGACGCGCGGCGAACGCGTGCTCGCGGACCCGGACAAGATGCCCGGCGCACGCTTCTTCCCCGATGCGCGGCTCAATTTCGCGGAGAACCTGCTGCGCGCGCAGGAGGGCGAGGCCGGCGAGGCCATCGTCTTCCGCGGCGAGGATCGCGTGCACCGCCGCATCAGCCGGCGTGAACTGCGCGAATCCGTGTCGCGCCTGCAGCAGGCGCTCGCCGGCGCAGGCGTGGGCGAGGGCGACCGGGTCGCCGCGTTCATGCCCAACATGCCCGAGACGGTGGTCGCCATGCTCGCCACGGCGAGCCTCGGCGCCACGTTCACCTCGTGCTCGCCGGATTTCGGCGTGCAGGGCGTGCTCGACCGCTTCGGCCAGGTCGAGCCCAAGGTGCTCATCGCGTGCGACGGCTATTTCTACAACAACAAGACCATCGACACGCTGCCGCGCATCGCCGAGATCGCGCAGCAGCTGCCGACGGTGCAGCGGGTGGTGATCGTGCCCTACGCGAGCGAGTCGCCCGACGCCTCGATCGTGCCTCGCGGCGTGCGGCTCGACGACTTCATCGCACCTTACGCGGCGCGCGAGATCGCGTATCACCACGTGCCGTTCAACCATCCGCTCTACATCCTCTATTCGAGCGGCACCACGGGCGTGCCCAAGTGCATCGTCCACGGCGCGGGCGGCGTGCTGCTGATGCATCTCAAGGAGCACCTGCTGCATTGCGACGTGAAGCCCGGCGACCGCGTCTTCTACTTCACGACCTGCGGCTGGATGATGTGGAACTGGCTGGTGTCCGCGCTCGCTGCGGGCGCGACACTGCTGCTCTACGACGGCTCGCCTTTCCTCGGCCGCGGCGCGGTCGTGTTCGACTTCGCGAAGGAAGAGCGCATGACGCACCTCGGCACCTCGGCCAAGTTCATCGATGCCGTGGCCAAGGTGGAGCTGGAGCCGATGCGCTCGCACGATCTTTCCGCGCTGCGCGCCATCCTTTCCACCGGCTCGCCGCTCGCCCCCGAGGGCTTCGATTACGTCTACCAGCGCGTGAAGAAGGACGTGTGCCTGTCGTCCATCAGCGGCGGCACGGACCTGGTGGCGTGCTTCGCCGGCGGCTGCCCCATCCTGCCCGTGTGGCGCGGCGAGCTGCAGTGCCGCCTGCTCGGCATGAAGGTGGAAGTCTTCGACGACGAGGGCCGCTCGCTCGCCGGTGAAAAGGGCGAGCTCGTCTGCACGGAGCCCTTTCCCACCATGCCGCTCGGGTTCTGGAACGATCCCGACGGGTCGAAATACCGCGCGGCGTACTACGAGCGCTTCCCCGGCGTGTGGCGCCATGGCGACTGGAGCGAGCTCACGAAGCACGATGGCCTCGTCATCTACGGACGCTCGGACGCGGTGCTCAATCCCGGCGGCGTTCGCATCGGCACGGCGGAGATCTACCGCCAGGTCGAGAAGCTCGACGAGGTGGTCGAGTCGATCGTCATCGGCCAGGATTGGCAGAAGGACGTGCGCGTGGTCCTCTTCGTGCGGCTGCGCGAGGGCCTGCAGCTCGACGACGCGCTGGTGAAGAAGATCAAGGAAACCATCCGCGTGAACACCACGCCGCGGCACGTCCCCGCGGTGGTGCTGCAGGTGCCCGACATCCCGCGCACCAAGAGCAACAAGATCGTCGAGCTTGCCGTGCGCGCCGTGGTGCACGGGCAACCGGTGAAGAACGCCGAGGCGCTCGCGAATCCGGAGGCACTGGAGCATTTCAGGGGACGGCCGGAGCTGGTCGGATGAGGTGGCTCGCCGCCGTGATGGCGCTCTGGGCAGCGTACCTCCTGGGCGTCCACTTCCGGATCGGGGAATAGATGGCTTCGCCCACCTCTCCCGGTCCGCGGAAGCGAGTGCGCTCGCCGACCTTCTACGCCGGCCTCTCGGTCGTGACCTCGCTCGTCACGATCGTGCTCAAGTTCGCCGCGTACTACCTGACCGGTTCCGTGGGCCTGCTTTCCGACGCCGTCGAAGCGCTGGTGAACATCTTCGCGGCGCTGGTGGCGCTGGGCGTGCTCACCTACTCGGCGGCGAAGCCCGATCGCGAGCACAACTTCGGCCACGAGAAGGCGCAATACTTCTCCAGCGGCATCGAGGGTGCGCTGATCCTGGTGGCCTCGGGGGCGATCATCTGGAGCGCGCTGCCGCGCCTCATGCAGCCGCAGCCGATCGAGCAGGTCGGCGTGGGTCTTGCGCTTTCCGTGCTGGCCGCGCTCGCCAACGCCGGGTGCGCCTGGGTGATGCTGCGCGCGGCACGCAGCCATCGCTCCATCACGCTCGAGGCCGATGCGCGCCACCTGCTCACGGACGTCTGGACCACGGCCGGCGTGTTCGCCGGGGTGCTGCTGGTGCAATGGACCGGCTGGCTGCGGCTCGATCCGCTCGTGGCGCTCGCGGTCGCGATCCAGATCGTCTGGACCGGCTGGCACCTCATGTCGCGCTCGTTCCAGGGACTCATGGACCGCGCCATTCCCGACGAGGACCGCGCGGTGGTGGTGGAGGTGCTCGAGGCGCTGCGTCACCAGGGCGGCGACTACCACGCGCTGCGCACGCGGGTGGCGGGTGCCAAGAGCTTCGTCGACGTGCACGTCCTGCTGCCCGGCAGCATGACCATCCAGGCAGGCCACGATCTCGTCGAGCGCCTCGAGAACGACATCCACACACGCCTTCCGCACGTCGAGGTCCTCACCCACCTCGAGCCGCTCGAGGACCCCAAGAGCTGGGACGACCCCGGCATCCCCCTCGCCGGCAGCTGACCCTAAAAATGGGGACGTACCCCATTTCCCGCGTAGCGGAACTGCGTTCCTCTACTCAGAAAATCGGGACGCACCCGATTTCCCGTATATCGGAACGGTGTTCCTCTGATCGGTAAATGGGGTACGTCCCGATTTTCCGAAACCCGCGCGGGGCGCGGGGGTCAGAGCGGCATGCTGGTCGAGCCCACCTCGCACGGTCTCCATTGCGCGGCCGGCGGCTTCTATGTCGATCCGTGGCAGCCGGTCGATCGGGCCGTCATCACGCATGCGCACGGCGACCACGCGCGGCCGGGGAGCGAGGCTTACCTGTGCGCGAAACGCGGGCTGCCGGTGCTGCGCACGCGCCTGGGCGAGGAAGCGAGCATCGAAGGCGTGGCCTACGGCGAAGTCCGCGAGATGAACGGCGTGCGCGTTTCGCTCCATCCCGCGGGACACGTCCTGGGGAGCTCGCAGGTGCGCATCGAGCGCGCGGGCGAGGTGTGGGTCGTCTCCGGCGACTACAAGCTCGATCCCGATCCCACCTGCGAGCCCTTCGAGCCGCAGCGCTGCCACACCTTCATCACCGAATCGACCTTCGGGCTGCCGATCTATCGCTGGTGCACGCCACGGCAGATCTTCGACGGCATCGACGCATGGTGGCGGACGAACGCCGCGGCCGGGCGCGCGAGCATGCTCTTCGGCTATGCGTTCGGCAAGGCGCAGCGCGTGCTGGCGAGCGTCGACTCGTCGATCGGGCCGATCATCGTGCACGGCGCCGTAGAGGCGCTCAATCGCGGCTATCGCGAGTGTGGTGTCGCGCTGCCGGACACGCGCATGGTCAACGACTTCGAGGCGAAGAAGGATTTCGCCGGCGCCCTCATCGTCGCTCCCCCGTCGGCGCAATCGACGCCGTGGCTCAAGCGCTTCGGCGACTACTCGGATGCGTTCGCTTCCGGCTGGATGGCGATCCGCGGCGCACGCCGCCGCCGCGCGGTCGATCGCGGCTTCGTGCTATCCGATCACGCCGACTGGCCGAGCCTCAACCGCGCGATCGAGGCCACGGGAGCCGCGCGCGTCTTCGTCACCCACGGCCACACTACACCGCTGGTGCAGTGGCTTAACGAGCACGGCATCGAGGCGCATTCCATGAAGACGGAGTTCGAGGGGGAGGCGGGTGCCGAGGAAGCGGGCGCGTGAGGGACTGCAAAGCATTAGACGCAGATGAACACGGATGAACACAGATAACGGCAGATGAACGGGAATGTTTCACACGACCGCGTAAAGGCTTTATCTGTGTTCATCTGCGTTCATCCGTGTTCATCTGTGTTCATCTGTGTTCTGCTTTAACCCGCAGGAATGAAAAGATTCGCCGAGCTCTTCGAGGCGATCGACTCGAGCACCAGCACGAAGGCGAAGACCACGGCCCTCGCCGACTACTTCGCCCGGGCCGGTGCGCGCGACGCCGCATGGGCCGCGTGGTTCCTCACGGGCCACAGGCCACGCCAGGTCGTGCCGACGCGCAGGCTCGTCGCATGGGCGTCGGAGATGGCCGGCATCCCCGAGTGGCTCTTCGCGGAGTCGTACGACGCCGTGGGCGACCTCGCGGAGACCATCTCGCTCATCCTGCCCGCCGCCACGAACGAGAGCGACCTGCCGCTGCACGAGTGGATCGAGGAGCGCCTCATGCCGTTGCGTGACCTGGGCGAAGCGGACCAGCGCGCGCGGCTGGAGGCTTACTGGCACGAGCTCGACGGCACGCAGCGCTTCGTCTTCAACAAGCTCATCACCGGCAACTTCCGCGTCGGTGTCTCGGCGCTTCTGGTGATGCGCGGGATCTCCCAGGCGTTCAACGTCGATGCGAAGGTGGTGGCGCATCGGCTCACGGGCGAATGGTGGCCGAGCGAGGAGACGTGGCGGCAGGTGACCGATCCTTCGGCCGAGGGGACCGACCGCGCGAATCCCTATCCCTTCTTCCTCGCGCATCCCCTCGAGGCCGAGCCCGGGACGCTCGGCGCCCGCGACGACTGGTTCGCCGAATGGAAGTGGGACGGCATCCGCGCGCAGCTCATCCGCCGCGGCGAGGTGACGGCGCTGTGGTCGCGCGGCGACGAGCCCATCGCGGGCCAGTTTCCCGAGATCATGGCCGATGCGCAGAAGCTGCCGCAGCTCGTGATCGACGGCGAGATCCTCGCGTGGAAGGATGGCCGCGTGATGCCCTTCGCCGCGCTGCAGAAGCGCCTCGGCCGCAAGAACCCGGGCAAGAAGGTGATGGAGGATTCTCCGGTGATCTTCCTCGCGTTCGACCTGCTCGAAGTGGATGGCGAGGACTGGCGCTCGCGTCCCCTGTACGAACGCCGCGAACGGCTGGGTGAGATCGTGCACTCGATTCCCGGCGGCTCGCGCTTCCACGTGTCGTCGCTCGTGCGCGCGCCCTCGTGGGAGACGCTCGCCATCGCACGCTCGAAGAGCCGCGAGGAGGGGACCGAGGGCCTCATGCTCAAGCGGCGCGATTCCGCCTACGGCGTCGGGCGCCCGCGCGGCGACTGGTGGAAGTGGAAGATCGAGCCGTATACGCTGGACGCGGTGCTCATCTATGCGCAGCGCGGCCACGGCAAGCGCGCGAGCCTCTACACGGATTACACGTTCGGCATCTGGAAGGGCGACGAGCTGGTGCCCTTCGCGAAGGCTTATTCGGGACTCACCGACGAGGAGATCCGCGAGGTCGATGCCTTCATCCGCCGCAATACCCTCGAGCGCTTCGGCCCCGTGCGCACCGTGAAGCCCGAGCTCGTCTTCGAGCTGGGATTCGAGGGCATTCGCCGCTCGAGCCGGCACAAGTCGGGCATTGCCGTGCGCTTTCCGCGCATGCTGCGAATTCGCAAGGACAAGGCGATCGGGGAGGCGAATACGGTGGCGGATGCGTACGAGCTGGCGGGGCTGGGTGAGTAAGCGAAACCCTTGTGAACCAAGCCGCGAATCTTATGCGATATAGATTGAGCGGCGAAGTTATCTGCCTCGGCGACTGCGTTGTCGTCGAAGGGGACGTCTCGGGCGTAGTCGTTTGCGACTACGATCTGCAGAAGTGTCTTGCCGGGTATGAGAAGTGGCTCAGCAGTGAAGAGCTTGCTGACGGAGGACGGCTTTCCAAAGGCGTAATGATTGA
>DATMJE010000367.1:0-5682 GCA_035553995.1 Usitatibacter sp.
AGTCCCTGCTCGATGTTCCAGACGAGCGTGTCCTTCATCTGCTCGCGGTTCGTCTTCAGCAACTCGCCATAGGCTTCGACGAAACCCAATGCGCGCTGCACCTGGAAGGCTTCGTCGGCGTCCGACAAATCCGGCGCCGCCTCTTCCACGATGCAACCGAGCGATGCGAGCACGCCATGTGCCGAGGCAAGCGCACGAGTGACGCGCGAGTCCACCGGGAAGGCGCCGCCGAGGTCGGGGCTCCAAGCCACGCGAACCTTCTTGAAGTCACGCGCGAGCGGCCGGGTGAACACACCTCCCGCCTCCGCGTTCGTCGTGGGCGAACGGGGATCAGGTCCCGCCATCGCCGAGAGCAGCAGCGCGGCGTCCTCGACCGTGCGCGCGATCGGCCCGAGCGACCACAACGTGTCCCACGCATTCGGGAACGGCCAGTTGGGCACGCGCCCGGGCGTGGGCCGGAAGCCCACCACGTTGCAGAAGCTGGCGGGATTGCGCAGGGACGAGCCGAGATCCGAGCCGTCGGCAAAGGGCAGCATGCCGCTCGCGACCGCGGCGGCCGCACCACCCGACGATCCGCCGCTCGTCTTCGTCAAATCGTACGGATTGCGCGTCGCGCCGAAGATCGGGTTGAAGGTCTGTGCGCCGGTCGCGAATTCGGGCGTGTTCGTCTTGCCGATGAGGATCGCGCCCGCGTCGCGCAGCCGCTCGACGATGACGTGGTCCTCCGCAGGCACATGGTCGGCAAAGATCGGCGAGCCGAAGGTGGTGCGGATGCCCTTCGTCGGCACGATGTCCTTGTGCGCGATCGGCAGCCCGGCGAGCGGACCGGCAACCGCGCCTTTGCGGTCGAGCGCCTTCGCGCGCTTCAGCGCCTGCTCGGGAAGGAAGGTCACGATCGCGTTGACCTCCGGGTTCACCTCCTCGATGCGCGCGATGAAGGCGCGCACGACCTCCGTCGCCGAGACCTTGCGCGTGCGGATCATGCGCGCGAGCTTCTTCGCACTCGCATGGCAGAGCTCGCGATCGTTCATTGCGGGACCGTGGTTCCTTCGCGCAGGTGGCAGGCGGCGAAGTGGCCGGGTGCCACTTCCTTCATGGGCGGAACCTCGACGCGACAGCGATCGAAGGCCAGTGGGCAGCGCGTGTGGAAACGGCAACCCGGCGGCGGGTTCACCGGGCTGGGCACGTCGCCCGAGAGAATGATCCGCTTGCGAGCGCTGCGCGGGTCGGGGACGGGCACCGCCGACAGCAGCGCCACGGTGTACGGGTGCTGCGGGCGCGCGAAGATCGACGCCGTGTCGGCGAGCTCCACGATGCGCCCGAGGTACATGACCGCCACGCGGTGGCTGATGTGCTCGACCACCGCGAGATCGTGCGCGACGAAGAGGTACGAGAGCCCGAATTCCTCCTACAGATCCATCAGCAGGTTGATGACCTGAACCTACACCGATACGTCGAGCGCCGACACCGGCTCGTCGCAGACGATGAGGCGCGGCTTGGGTGCCAGTGCGCGCGCGATGCCGAGGCGCTGGCGCTGGCCGCCGGAGAATTCGTACGGATACTTCACCATCTGGTCGGCCCGGAGCCCCACGCGCTCGAACAACGCCGCGACGCGTGCATGGATCTCGTCCTCGCCCGCGGATTCGAAATTGCGGATCGGCTCGGACACGATGTCGGCGGCCCGCATGCGGGGGTTGAGGGACGAATAAGGGTCCTGGAACACCGCCTGCAGCTCGCGCCGGAAGGGCCGCATGCGCGCGGGCGAGAGCGATTCGATGCGCTCTCCGCGCCACGAGATCTCGCCCGAGGTCGGATCGACGAGCTTGAGGATCGCCTTCGCGGTCGACGACTTGCCGCAGCCGCTCTCGCCCACGAGGCCGAGCGTCTCGCCCTCGGCGATGTGGAAGCTCACCTCGTCCGCGGCATGCACGTGACCGCTCACGCGCGAGAGCAAGCCCTTGCGCACCGGGTAGTGCACCGTAAGCTTGCGCACCTCCAGCAGCGCGCTCATGGACGTACCACCGGCGGCAGGCGGTCGGCTTCCCAGCAAGCCACCGCGTGACCCGGGGCCTTCGGCTCGAATGCGGGCACCTCCGCACGACAACCTTCCACGGCATAGGCGCAGCGCGCCGCGAAAGCGCAGCCCACGAGGGGCTCGCGCAGCGAAGGCACCATGCCCGGGATCTCCTGCAGCCGATCGCGCGCGCCATGGCTCGCACCCAGCCGCGGCATCGAATTCATGAGTCCGCGCGTGTACGGATGGCGCGGCCGCGCGAAGAGCTCGCCCACCGGTGCCTCTTCCACCTTGCGGCCGGCGTACATCACGACCACGCGCTGCGCCATCTCGGCCACGACGCCCAGGTCGTGCGTGATGAGCAGGATCGCGGCACCGGTCTTCGCCTGCAGCTCGCGCATCAGGTCGAGGATCTGCGCCTGGATGGTGACGTCGAGCGCGGTCGTGGGCTCGTCGGCGATCAGCAGCTTCGGATCGCAGGCGAGCGCCATCGCGATCATCACGCGCTGCCGCATGCCGCCGGACATCTGGTGCGGATATTCCGTGGCGCGGCGGGCGGGCTCCGGGATGTGGACCAGCCGCAGCAGCTCGACGGCACGCGCCATCGCGTCGGCGCGGCTCATCGCGCGATGCAGCACCAGCGTCTCCGCGATCTGGCGACCGATGGTGAGCACCGGGTTCAGCGACGTCATCGGCTCCTGGAAGATCATCGAGATCTCGTTGCCGCGCACCTTGCGCATCTCGGGCTCGCTCAAGCGCAGCAGGTCGCGTCCGTTGAAGCGCACGGCGCCGGACACCACGCGTCCCGGCGGAGAGGCGATGAGCCGCATGATGGAAAGCGAGGTCACGCTCTTGCCGCAGCCGGACTCGCCCACCAGCGCCAGCGTCTCGCCGGGCTGGATCGCGAACGACACGCCGTCCACCGCGCGCACGACACCATCGCGCGTGAAGAAGTGGGTCCGGAGGTCGTCGACTTCGAGCAGCGGAGCGGTCATCGTTACATCCGCCGTGCGAGCCGCGGGTCCAGCGCGTCGCGAAGGCCGTCGCCGAGCAGGTTCACCGCGAGGACCGTCAGCGACAAACAGATGCCGGGGAAGAAAACGAGGTACCCCGCGAGCTGGAACATGCTCCGACCCTCGGCCATGATGTTGCCCCAGCTCGGGATGTTGGGCGGCGTGCCGGCGCCGATGAAGGACAGGATCGCCTCGGTGATCATCGCCGAGGCGCAAACGTAGGTCGCCTGCACGAGCAGCGGCGCCACGATGTTCGGCAGGATGTGGCGCCACAGGATGCGCGGCAGGCGCGTCCCCGCCGCGATCGCCGCGACCACATAAGGCTCGTCGCGTAGCGTGAGCACGAGGCTCCGCACCAGGCGCACCACGCGCGGCGTCTCCGCGAGCGTGATGGCGAGGATCACGTTCTCGATGCTGGCGCGCGTGAGCGCCATCAGCGCGATCGCGAGCAGCACCGGCGGAATCGACATCAACCCGTCCATCACGCGCATGACGATCGCGTCGAGCCAGCGCATGAAGCCGGTCACGAGCCCGATCGCGAGGCCCGCCAGCGTGCTGAACACCGCGACCGCGATGCCGACCGTGAGGGAGACCCGCGCCCCGTAGAGCACGCGGCTGTAGACGTCGCGGCCCATCATGTCGGTGCCGAACCAGACTTCGCCCGACGGCGGCCGCAACCGTTTCACCGGAGCCACCGCCTGCGGATCGACCGTGCCGAGCCACGGCGCCAGGATCGCGATGGCGATCATCGCGAGCAGCACGGCCGCGCCGGCGATCGCGGTCGGATGGCGCCGCAACGCCTCGCGGAAATTGCGCCAGGTGGGCGAGGCCGGCTTCGGCGCCTCGAGCGCGACGGCGGCCATCTAATAACGGATGCGCGGATCGAAGAGCATGTAGCTCAAGTCCACGGCGAGGTTGATCAGCACGTACGCGGCCGAGAAGATCAGCACCACGCCCTGGATGACCGGATAGTCGCGGCGCAGGATCGCATCCACCGTGAGGCGGCCGATGCCCGGCAGCGCGAACACGGTCTCCGTCACGATTGCGCCGCCGATGAGCAGCGCGATGCCGATGCCGACTACCGTCGCGATCGGGACCGCGGCGTTCTTGAGTGCATGGCCGATGAGCACGGCGCTCGGCGAGAGGCCCTTCGCCTGGGCGGTGCGCACGTAATCCTGCGCGAGGACGTCGAGCATCGCCGCGCGCGTCATGCGTGCGATGAGCGCGATGTAGACGGTGCCCAGCGCGATGCTCGGAAGGACCAGGTGCCGCGCCCATTCCCAGATGCCCTCGCCGATCGGGCGATAGCCCTGCACCGGCAGCCATCCGAGCTCGATCGAGAAGAGCAGGATGAGCGCGTACGCGAGGACGAACACCGGCACCGAGAATCCGCCCACCGAGAAAGCCATCACCACGCGATCCACCCAGGTGCCCGCGCGCGCGGCGGCCACGACGCCCATCGGCACGGCAACCAGGACCGAGATCACGAGCGTGCAGACGGTGAGCGAGAGCGTGGGCTCGACGCGCTGGCCGATCAGTTGCGTGACCGGCAGGTTGGTGAAGATGGAGATGCCCAGGTCGCCGTGAAGCAAACGCCAGATCCATTGGCCGAAGCGCTCGAGGAAGGGCGCGTCGAGGCCGAGCTTTTCGCGGATGCGGGCGATGTCCTCGCTGGTGGCCGCATCTCCGGCGAGGATCGCCGCGGGATCGCCGGGCGTGAGGTACAGCAACAGGAAGACGACGAACGCGACCACCGCCATGACGACGATGGTCGCGAAGAGACGCCGGATTACGTACGCAAACACTGCGTTTTGCCCGAAGGCGTTGAGCGGCGACCCGTCGTCCGCTCCAACGCCGTTCCCGATGCGATTCTGTCGTCCCTTTCTACTTCTTCTCGACGTTCCACAGCAAATTGATCGGCGCGATGATGAGCCCGCTGATGTTCGAGCGGTACGCCGTCGGCAGGATGAACTGGCCCGTCGGGATGATCGGCACGAACTCGAACGCGCGCTTCTGCACCGCCTCCGCCGCGGCCTTGGACTCGGCCGGTGTCTTTGCGTGGAACCACGCTTCGCGCAGCTCTTCCATCTTCGGGTCCGTGGGCCAGCCGAACCAGGCCTTCTCGCCGTTGCCGCGGATCGGGAAGTTCACCGCGGGGTTGACCATGTCGGGACCCACGAGCCAGGTGTGGAAGATGTTCCATCCGCCCTTGTCGGGCGGCTCCTTCACCGCGCGCCGCGTGATGAGCGTGCCCCAGTCGCCCGCCTGGATCTCGGCGTTGATGCCGATCTTCTTCAGGTTCTCGAGCGTGAGCAGCGACTGCGAGTGCACGATCGGCTGGTCGGTGGCATCGATGATGACGACCTTCTCGCCCTTGTAGCCGGACTCCTTCACGAGCTGCTTCGCCTTCTCGATATCGCGCTTGCCCTTGAGCGGCTCGGCGGCGACCTCGGACGAAAGCGGCGTGCCGCAGGTGAAGTACGAGTAGCAGGGCTTGCCGTTCTTCTTGTCGCCCGCGATGCCGATCACGTAATCGTTCTGGTCGACCACGTAGAGGACCGCCTGCCGCAGCTTCTCGTTGTTGAACGGCGGGTGCAGGAAGTTGAAGCGGATGAGCCCCATCGAGCCCAGCGGGTCGATGTTCTTCACCGTGAC
>DATMJE010000368.1:0-8262 GCA_035553995.1 Usitatibacter sp.
CAGCATCACGTCGAGCAGCACGAGCCGCGAGGGCTCGCCCGCGGCCACGTGCTCCGCCGCACGCCGGCCGTCCGCGATGAGCATGACCTCGAAGCCCTCGCGCTGCAGGACCCACTGCAGCAGCTTGCCGATGTCCGGGTCGTCCTCGACGACCAGCGCGGTGCGCGCTGGAGCGCTCTGTGCCATGGCCCCCCGCGCGCTACTGCTTCACCAGCTTCTTGTCGACGATCTTCACCTTGTCGCCCGCCTTGTAGCTGGTCGGGTCCGAGAACGTGAAGGTGCGGTCGTGGCCGTCTTCCAGCTTCACGTGCACGACGTATTGCGTCGTGGACTTCTTGCTCTTCTCGACCTGGTGGCCGGCATAGGCGCCGCCCGCGGCACCCGCGACCGTCGCTGCCGTGTTTCCGCGGCCGCTGCCGATCTGGTGGCCGAGCACGCCGCCGAGGACACCGCCCGCGACGGCGCCCAAGCCGCTCGCTTCGCCTTCCTTCTTCACCGTCTCCACCGACGTGACGGTGCCGCAGTCCTTGCACGCGGCGGACGCTTCAACTGTGATGCCGAGTGCCACGTTCATCGCGATTGTCGCCAGGACAAGACGCTTGATCGAGCGCATTTGATCCTCCGTTCGAGGTGTTTTCGTTGCGGCAGCATAGCACCGTGCATCGGCTTGCGGCCCGTCAATATGCGCGTTCCGCAACGGCAAAAAATCGAGGCTGGCGCATTTCGCCCAGGTCCTGCTGGTGAACCGCATGTGGTCCGCTCGGCTCCCGCACGTCGTCCCCATCCTGGCGACGCTGCTTGCCTCGTGCGCGTCATCTCCCGTGGTCATCTTCGAGGGCGAGGAAGAGCTGCCCGTCGTCGCGCAGACGTGGAGGGTGAACCCGGCCGATGCCGCGGTGCCGGGGCGATTTGTCTTTCCCAACGCCGAGCCCGTGGAGGGCGTGCAGTGCACGATGACCAACGACAAGGGAACGTGGTCGGCGACGACACCCGGCAAGGTGACGGTGCTCGTATCGGCCGCGCCCCTGCGCGTCGATTGCACGCGGGAAGGCTACAAGCCGGCGCGCTTCGATCTGCAATGCCGCTCGCCGGCGCAGGCCGCGGCCCAGCGGCAGAATATCGACGTCGCGATGATGATCGTGACCCTTCCCGTGGCTATCGTCGCGGCGCCTCTCTTGCCCCTGGCCGCGGCCAAGGCGGGAACGCAGGCGGTGATGTCGGGCGTGAGCGCCGTGGCGGAGCACGGTGAAGCGCACAAGGCCACCGACATGTGCCGCTACGGTTTCGTCGCGCCCACGCTCAAGCCGATCGAGACGGACTAGTCCGCGCTCTTCAACTGCGGGAACAGGATCACGTCGCGGATGGACGGGCTGTCGGTGAAGAGCATCACGAGCCGGTCGATGCCGATGCCTTCGCCCGCGGTCGGCGGCAGCCCGTACTCGAGCGCGCGGATGTAGTCGGCGTCGTAGAACATCGCCTCCTCGTCGCCCGCTTCCTTGGCCTTCGCCTGCGCGGCGAAGCGCGCCGCCTGGTCCTCGGGATCGTTCAGCTCCGAGAATCCGTTGGCGAGCTCTCGGCCGGTGATGAAGAGCTCGAAGCGGTCCGTGACCGCCGGGTTCGCCTCGTTGGCGCGCGCAAGCGGCGAGACGTCCACCGGGTGCGCCACGATGAAGGTGGGATCGACCAGCTTCTCCTCCGTCGTGGCCTCGAAGAGCTTGAGCTGCAGCAGGCCCAGGCCATCGGTCGGGTACACCTCGACATCGAACGGCACCAGCGCCGTGCGCAGGTATTCCGGCTTCGCGAGCTCGTGGAGCGGATAGTGCGGGTTGTACTTCGCGATCGCCTCGGCCATCGTGAGGCGGTCGAAGGGCTTGCCGAAATCCACCGGCTGGCCCTGGTAGGTGAGGCTCGTGGTGCCGAGGATCTTCTGCGCGCACTCGCGCAGCAGCTCCTCGGTGAGGTCCATCAGGTAGTTGTAGTCCTGGTAGGCCTCGTAGAACTCGAGCATCGTGAACTCCGGGTTGTGCCGGGTGGAGATGCCCTCGTTGCGGAAGTTGCGGTTGATCTCGAACACCTTCTCCAGCCCGCCCACGGTGAGGCGCTTGAGATAAAGCTCCGGTGCGATGCGCAGGAAGAGCTCCATGTCGAGCGCATTGTGGTGCGTCCTGAAGGGACGCGCGGCCGCCCCGCCCGGAATGGGATGCATCATCGGCGTCTCGACCTCGAGGTAGCCGCGCCGCACGAAGAATTCGCGCACCGCCTGCACGAGACGCGAGCGGATCTCGAACGTGCGCCGGCTCTCGGGATTGACGATGAGGTCCACGTAGCGCTGCCGATAGCGCTGCTCCATGTCGGTGAGCCCGTGGAACTTCTCCGGCAGCGGCCGCAGCGATTTCGACAGCAGCCGCAGCCGCGAGGCGTGGATGGAGAGCTCGCCCTTGTTCGTCTTGAAGACGCTGCCCTCGACGCCGAGGATGTCGCCCAGGTCCCAATGCTTGAACGCCTCGTGGATCTCGGCGCCGGTCACGTCGTTGTTGATGTAGACCTGGATCTGCCCGCTCATGTCCTGCAGCGTGGCGAACGAGGCCTTGCCCATGACGCGTTTCAGCATCATGCGGCCGGCCACCGTTGCGTGCGGCTTGGCGGACTCGAGCTCTTCCTTCGATTTCGCGTCGAACGCGGCGTGCAGGTCCGCGGCCAGGTCCTTGCGCCGGAAATCGTTCGGAAACGCATTGCCCTGCTCGCGTAGGCGCCCCAGCTTCGCGCGGCGCTCGGCGATGATCTGGTTCTCGTCCTGCGGGGCCTCCGCGGCGGGGGCCGCGCCTTTGTCGTTTGCCATGTTCAGCGCACCTTGCCCTGCGAGACGTCCATGATGAGGCGCGTAGCGAGGTAGAGCCGCGGCTCGATGGAGGAGACGAGGACGTACTCGTCCTCGGTCGAATGTGCGCCGAAGCCGGCGAGGCCGAAGCGCTCGAGCACGGCGTTCTTCGTTTGCAGCGCCGCGAAGGCCGCGTCGGTGCCACCGCCTTCCGCCTTCTCGTCGACCACGAGCTGCTTGCCCAGCTCCCTGTAGATCTCCTGCGCATGCGCGCCCAGCGCCTTGCCGGCATCGGAGGGCTGCAGCGGCGGACGGCGGCGCTCGAAGACGAGCTCCACCTTCGCATTCGGCACGAGCTGCGTCCTGATCTTCTCCCGCACCTCGCGCTCGATGCGGTCGTAGTCGTCGAGGCGGTTCACGCGCACGTCGGCGAAGGCTTCCGCGTGCTCCGGGATCACGTTGTGCGAGCCATTGCCCGCCGAGGACATCGTCCAGTTCATCTTGAGGCCGGTCTTCGGATCCGACATGTCCTTCATCTGCAGGATCTGGTGCGAGAGCTCGACGAGTGCGTTGATGCCGCGCTCGGGCGCGGAACCCGCATGCGAGGCCTTGCCCTTCACCTTGATGATCACGCCGCCGATGCCGGACGTGGCGAGCGAGAGCTTGTCGGAATTGACGCGCGTGCCCTCGAAGGACATGGTCACGTCGTGCGCAGCGCCGCTCTTCGTGATCTCCGCGCGGGCACCGGGCGAGCTCACCTCCTCGTCGCCGTTGATGAGCACGGTAAGCGTGCCGTAGTCGCGGAACTGCAGCGCGTTCAGCATCGCGACGATGTGGATGATCTCCGCGATGCCCTGCTTGTCGTCGGCGATGCCGAGTCCGTAGGCCTTGTCGCCTTCCACGCGGAACGGCTGCCGCGCGAGCATGCCGCGCTTGTACACCGTATCCATGTGCGCGATGAGGAGGATCTTCTTCGTGCCGGTGCCCTTGAAGGTGGCCTTCACCATGCGGCCGATCTTCTCCGGGGAATCCTCCATGCGATAGGCGTCGGCGCCGGGCTCGATGAATTCGACCGCGCCGCCGAGGGCCTTCAGCTTGTCGGAGACGAGCTGCGAGATGCGGTCGAGGCCCTCGCGGTCGCCGCTGCCGGATTCGATTTCCACGAGCTGCTGCAGCGTGCCGAGGAGCGGCTGCTGGTTGGCGCGGGCCTGCTGCATGACGGGCTCGACGGGCGCGGCTGCGGCCACGGCGCCAAAGGTAACCATGATCGCCGCGGCGATCGTGCGGACTGCGAGATGCATCCTTCTACACTCCCTGTTTGAGGCTGGCGGTGATGAATTCGTCGAGGTCGCCGTCGAGCACCTTCTGCGTGTTGCCTTCCTCGACGTTGGTGCGCAGGTCCTTGATGCGCGACTGGTCGAGCACGTACGAGCGGATCTGGTGGCCCCAGCCGATGTCGGTCTTGGAGTCCTCGAGCTTCTGCTTCTGCTCGGTCTGCTTGCGCAGCTCCAGCTCGTAGAGCTTGGCCTTGAGCATCGCGAAGGCCTCGGCGCGGTTGCGGTGCTGCGAGCGGTCGTTCTGCGAGGAGACCACGATGTTCGTCGGCAGGTGCGTGATGCGCACCGCGGAATCGGTCTTGTTGACGTGCTGGCCGCCGGCGCCGGACGCGCGATAGGTATCGATGCGCAGGTCCGCCGGGTTGATCTCGATCTCGATCGTCTCGTCGACCTCGGGGTAGACGAAAACACTCGCGAACGACGTGTGGCGCCGCGCATTGGAATCGAACGGCGACTTGCGCACCAGGCGGTGGATGCCGGTCTCGGTGCGCAGGTACCCATAGGCGTAGGGGCCGGTGATCTTGATCGAGGCGCTCTTCAGCCCCGCGACCTCGCCCTCCGATTCGTCGAGCAGCTCGGCCTTGAAGCCGCGGCGGTCGCAATACTTGAGGTACATGCGCAGCAGCATCTGCGCCCAGTCCTGCGCCTCGGTGCCGCCCTGGCCCGCGTTGATGTCGAGGAAGCAGTTGCTCGGGTCCATCGGGTGCGCGAACATGCGCCGGAACTCGAGGTCCTCGACCATCTTGCGGATGGCCATGACATCGGTCTCGACGGACTCGAGGGTCGCGTCGTCGCCTTCGCCGCGGGCGAGGTTGAAGAGCTCGCGCGAATCGGCGAGGCCGGAATCGATCTTCTCCAGGGTGCCGCAGGTTTCCTCGAGCGCGCGGCGCTCCTTGCCGAGGTCCTGCGCGCGCTTCGAATCGTCCCAGACCTTCGGGTCTTCGAGGGCCTTCGCGACTTCTACGAGCCGTGCCCGCTTGTGGTCGTAGTCAAAGATACCTCCGCAGCTCGGCCGCACGCAGCGAGAGGTCCTGGAGGGAGTTGTCGATGATGTTGAGGCGGTCGGCTTCCATGGCGGGGGCGGCGGCGGGGAATCGGAGATTATAGCGGGCCGTTCCCAGTGCCGAATGGAGCACTCCACGGTGCATGCGCCATCCGGCACAGGAACGGTCGGGCCATTCGACACTGCACATTCGTTAATCCCGGGGCGGCACGGTGAGAGTGCGCGGGGGAAAGGGATGACGAATGACTGTGAAGACGCTGGCGAAAGGCCTGGCGACGTGGATCCCGGGTGTCCACCGCACCTTCGCCAATCCGAAGACGGGCCTCGGAACGGGCACGGCTTCGTACAGCTATGGCGTGTGGATGAAGCACCTGGTGCTGCTATGGCAGCACGGCATGCGGCACATACCGCGAACGGTGGTCGAGCTGGGTCCGGGCACGTCCGTCGGCACGGGCCTGGCCGCGCTGCTCACGGGCGCGGAGCGCTATGTCGGCATCGATGCGATCGCGCATGCCGATACCGGGACCAATGTCCAGGTGTTCCATGAGCTGCTGCGGCTCTTCAGGAATCGCGCGCCGCGGCCGACGGCGGGATATCCGTCCTACGACCAGTACCTCGACGAACGGCTATTTCCATCGTCGATCCTCACCGGGGAGCGGCTGGTGGCGGCGCTCGCGCGGGAACGTGTCGGGCGGCTGGAAGGCGCCGTGCGCGCATTGGGCGCCGACACCCCGCGGCCCGAGATCTGCTACCAGCCCTGGGCGCGACCGGATTGCATCGGCGCCGCGCAGGCCGATCTCGTCTTCTCCCACGTGGCCATGAACCAGGTCGAGGATCTCGAGGGCGCGTACGGGCGCTGCGCAAGATGGCTGCGGCCCGGGGGCTGGATGTCGCACCAGATCGACCTGACCTCGCTCGAGATCACGCCGGAATGGAACGGCCACCGGCGCTATGGCGATCTCGCGTGGAAGATCATCTCCGGGCGGCGGCCGTACTTCATCAACCGCGAGCCCGCCGGGACGCACCTGCGCGTGATCGAGGAGTCGGGGTTCGAGATCATCGACGCGATCCGCGGCTTCCGGCGGCATGGCGGCATCTCGCGCGCCGAGCACGCGGAACGCTTCCGCTCGTTCTCGGACGAGGATCTCGCGACGCAATCGCTCTTCGTGATTGCACGGCGAAGGTGATGGGGTTGTCGCCCCGGCCGGCGCAATCGCGCCAACTGGCCGGGGCCCAAGGCATCGCGAGAAAATTGGATCCCGGGCCATCGCCGCAAAAGCGGCGCCCGGGATGACAAATTCAATCGCCGCAAAAGCGGCGCCCGGGATGACAGAATTCAGTCGCCGCAAAAGCGGCGCCCGGGATGACGAATCAGCCGGCCGCGATGTGCTCGATCACCAGCTGCAGCGAAGAGGCGCCCTGGAACTCGTTCACGTCGAGGCGGTAGACGGCGTGGATCTCGTCCGGAAGCGCCTCGGCGGAGCCGAATCGGATCGCGGATAGCCGCCGGCCGCCGCACGAGAGGCCGAGGCGCAGGTGACGCTCGCCGACCACCTTCTGCGACTCCACGCGGAAACGTCCGGCGAAGCGCGGCTCGGGGAAGCCCTGGCCCCACACCTGCGCGCGCAGCGTCTCGGCAAGCTCGCAGGTGAGCTCGTCGGCCGCGAGCTCGCCATCCGTATCGATGCATTGCTGCAGGTCGGTCGCCGTGAGCAGCTCGCGTGCGACCGCCTCGAACGCCGCGCGGAATTCGTCGAGCCGCGAGCGCCTGAGTGTCGCGCCCGCCGCGGCCGCATGTCCGCCGAACCGCACCAGCATGCCGGGATTGCGCTTGTCCACGAGGTCGAGCGCATCGCGCAGGTGCAGCGCGGCAATGGAGCGGCCGGACCCCTTCAGGTTCTCCGCGCCGTCGGAGGCGAAAGCGAAGGCAGGCCGATTGAAGCGGTCCTTGAGACGCGAGGCGAGGAGTCCCACGACGCCCGCGTGCCACGCGTCGGAGTGAAGCACCAGCGTGTAATCGTCGCGCTCGGGGACCTCGCCCACGATCGCGAGCGCGGAGGCCTGCATCTCGACCTCGATCTCGCGGCGTTCGCGATTCAAGCGGTCGAGCTGCGAGGCGAGGGCCATCGCCTGCGCAGCGTCTTCGCACAGCAGGCACGCGATGCCGAGCGACATGTCGTCGAGGCGGCCTGCCGCGTTCAACCGCGGACCGGCGGCGAAGCCCAGGTCGTACGCGGTCACGCGGCGCGCATCGCGCCCGGCGACCTCGAGCAACGCCGCGATTCCCGCGCACGACCTGCCGGCGCGAATGCGCGCGAGGCCCTGCGAGACGAGGATTCGGTTGTTCGCATCGAGCCGCACCACATCCGCCACGGTGCCGAGTGCCACGAGGTCGAGCACCTCGGCGAGATTCGGCCCGCTTCCCGAGCCGAACGCGCCACGGCGCCTCAGCTCCGCCCGCAGTGCGAGCATCACGTAGAAGATCACGCCCACGCCCGCGAGGTGCTTGCTGGGGAAGCCGCAACCGCCCTGGTTGGGGTTCACGATGCAGGCCGCGTCGGGGAGCGTGGCCGCGGGAAGGTGATGGTCGGTGACCAGCACGCGCATGCCCAGGCGGTTGGCTTCCGCGATGCCCTCGTGCGAGGCGATGCCGTTGTCCACCGTGATGAGGAGCTGCGGCGACCGCTTCGCGGCCTCGCGCACGATCTCGGGCGAGAGCCCGTATGCGTGCTCGAAGCGATTCGGCACGAGGTAATCGACCGTGGCCCCCATCGCCCGCAGGGCCTTCACACCGACCGCGCAGGCCGTCGCGCCATCGGCATCGTAGTCGGCGACGATAAGGAGGCGTTCGCGCCGCCCGATCGCGTCCGCAAGCAGGCGCGCCGCATCGGCCACGTTGTTCAAGCGATCGGGAGCGGCAAGCCCCGCGAGAGCCGTCGCAAGCTCTCCCAGCTCCGCGAGACCACGTGAAGCATAGATGCGCGCCATGCGTGGCGCCACGCCCGAGGCGACCAGCCGTGCACAAGCCGCTTCATCGACCTCGCGTTCGCGGATCTCAGGCATCGGCATTGACCGGCTTGCCGCGGCGGAAAAGGCGCCAGCGG
>DATMJE010000369.1:0-5752 GCA_035553995.1 Usitatibacter sp.
AGGTAAGAAAGGCGCAGGGCGCAAGAAAGGCGCAAGGCGCAAGAAAGGCGCAAGGCACAAGGCGCAAGGCGCAAGGCGCAAGGCGCAAGAACCGCGGAAGCGCCAGGCGCTACAAAATAGATGGACATCCCTGCGGGGCGCCCCTGTTGGCAGCCCCGCTTTTATTTTCTTGTGCACTGCTGTTTGCTCACGCGCCTTTCTTGCGCCTTGCGCCGTGCGCCCTGCGCCTTTAGTTCCCGCTTATTCCGCGAACGCGTCCGCCAATGAGCGCACCCCCTTTGCGAAACCCGCCTTTCGCCGCCGCGGTCCCTCCTGTTCGCAGTTGAACATCGGAAGGAGGAATGATGAAGCAATCGATCCGCATGGTAGTGACGGCAGCAGCACTGGCGCTCGCAAGCACAGGCGCATTCGCGAAGGGTGGCGGTGGTGGCGGTGGCGGCGGTGGTGGCAGTAGCCACGGCGGCGGCGTCAGCGGCAGCAGCGGCGGAATGGGCATGTCCGGCAGCAGCCATAGCGGGCCGGGCGGCATGACCAGCGGAGCGGGCAGCATCAACAGCGGGCCGGGCAGCGTCAATTCCGGGCCGGGCAGCCTCAACAGCGGGCCGGGCAGCCTCAGCTCCGGTCCGGGATCGATGACGTCGCCGAATGGCGCCACCGCCTCGATGAACGGTGCGACGCAATCGGGCCTGCCGACCGGACAGGGGCCGGCGACCGCGAATGCCGCTCAGGAGCGCAACGAGCTGCGCCGTGACGATGCCCTGCGCGACCGGGCGGAAGACCGCAACAAGCCGGAGAACGAAGTCGAGAACGAGAACGAGCTGAACGACGACATCAACAAGGCGGCCAACGCAAACAACAACAAGGCGCCCAAGGCGAACAAGGTTCGCCGCGAAGACCGTCGCGCCGACCGCCAGGCGGATCGCCCGGCACAGCGCGAGGACGCCAATCGCTGACGAGTCCGGCGATTGAGGCAGGGCGCCCCTTCGCGGGCGCCCTCGTCTACAGGAACCCCGTCGAGATCCAGGGCACCGCGGCGACGACCACGAGCCCTATGGCGAGCGCCAGCAGGTAGCCCACGATCGGGCGCATGCCGGCGTCGGGTTTCACCTTGCCGATCGCGCATGCGGCGTAATAGCCCACGCCGAACGGCGGCGCGAAGAGGCCGATGCCCATCGCGAGCACCACGACCATCGCGTAGTGCACCTCGTGCACGCCCATCTGCCGCGCGATGGGGAAGAGCAGCGGTCCGAAGAGCACGATCGCAGGTATGCCTTCGAGCACGCTTCCCAGCACCACGAATGCGACGATGGAAACGGCGAGGAACGTCGCCCTGCCGCCGGGCAGCGACGCCATGAAGGCCGCAAGGTCGCGCGAGAAGCCCGATTGCGTGAGCGCCCACGCCATGCCCGTCGCGGCACCGATGATGAGCAGGATGGCACCCGACAGCGACGCGGTCTCCACCAGCATCGGCATGAGGCGCCGCCAGTCGAACTGCCGGTAGACGAGCAGGCCCACGAGGATCGAATAGACGACACCGATGGTGGAGACCTCGGTCGCGGTCGCGACACCTTCCACCACCGCGAGGCGGATCACGAAGGGCAGGGCGAGTGCCGGCAGGCCGATCACGAAGTTGCGGCCGATTTCGCGCGCGCTCGCACGCCGCACGCCCGAGAGATCGTCGTTGCGGTAGCGAAAGCCCACGACGACGCACAACGTGAGGCCGAGCACGATGGCCGGCAGCAGCCCGCCGGTGAAGAGCGCGGCGATGGAAACTCCGGTGACGGAACCGATCGTGATGAGCACGAGGCTCGGCGGCACCGTCTCCGTCTGCGCGCCGGTGGCGGCGAGGAGCGCCACGAGATCCCCTGCCTTGGCACCGCGGCGCTGCATCTCGGGGAAGAGCACGGGCGTGACCGCCGCCATGTCCGCAGCCTTCGAGCCGGAGATGCCCGACACGAGGTACATCGCGCCCACGAGCACGTACGAAAGGCCGCCACGGACGTGACCGATGAGGCTCGCGAGGAAGGCGACCATCACGCGCGCCATGCCGGTCATCTCGATCAGGAGTCCCAGGAAGACGAAGAGCGGGACCGCGAGAAGGATCAGGTGGCTCATGCCCTCGTCCATCCGCCCGACGAGCACGCCCGTGGGCACCTGGGTGGTGAATACGAGGAATCCCAGCGTGGCGAGCGCGAACGCGAACGCGATCGGCACGCCCGCGAACACCGCGATGCCGACGAATCCCACGAAGAAGATGAGCAGGTTGGCGTTGCCGAGCTCGGCGAGCATCGGGCGCGCGAACCACAACGCCGCCGCGACGGCGGCGACGAGCGCGAAGGCCGCGAGCTCCTGGCGCCACCTTCCCAGCAGCAGGAGCCGCAGCACGGCGATCGCCGCCATGAGCGCGAAGCCCACGGGCAGCGCGGCGGCGCGGAACGCGTTCGAGACCTCGAGCGCGGGCGTGGTGATCATGCGCTCGTCCATCGCGTACTCGTAGGCGAACGGCAGCACGCCGGCGATGAACACGAGCGGCGCCACGAGTGCGAGCGCGTGGAGGAAGGCGCGCATGCCCGGCCGCGCGGACTCCACGAACGCCGTCATGCTCATGTGGCTTGCGCTGCGAAAGGCCACCACCGCGCCCAGCATCGCAAGCCAGATGAAGAGCATCGAGGCGAGCTCGTCGGACCATACCAGCGGCGCGTGGAATACGTACCGCGACACCACGCCCGAGAAGAGGATTGCCGTCTCCGCGACGACCAGCAGCGCGGCCAGCGCCTCTACGGCGCGGCCCAGCCATGCATCGAGCACCTCCGCTGCTTTTTTCATTTGACGCTGCGCTGGCTATTCAAAAGCTAAACACGGAGAGCACGGAGAAGGCACGGAGAACACGGAGAAAACCGATTCATGGCCTGGAAGCGTGCCACCCGCGGCGCCTTGGGCAGGGCATGCCGTGTTCTCCGTGTTTCCGTGGGCAGGGCACGAATTGTTGCCTTGCTTTCTCCGTGTTCTCCGTGCCTTCTCCGTGCTCTCCGTGTTTCAGTCTTTAGCGAAAGCGAAGCGTAAAGACTCAAGCGAGCTTGCCGGAATATTTCTCGAGAAGGGCCCACGCCTCGTTGCCGTACTTGCCCTTCCATTCCTGGTAGAACCCCGCGGTGCGGAGCTTCTCGCGGAAGCTATCGGTCTTCGGCTGGTTGAACGTCATCCCCTTGTCCGTGAGCTCCTTCTGCAGGCTCGCGTTCAACTTCGCCACGTCGGCGCGCTCGTTCACGCCGGCGGCGTTCACGTGCTTGGCCACGATCGCGCGCAGGTCCGCGGGCAGCTTCTCCCACGCCTTGCCGTTGGCGAGGAACCAGAAGCCGTCCCACATGTGGTTGGTCATGGAGCAGTACTTCTGCACTTCGTAGAGCTTCGCCGTCGCGATGATCGCGAGCGGGTTTTCCTGCCCGTCGACGATCTTCGTCTGCAGCGCGGAGTACACCTCGGCGAAGTTGATCGAGGCGGGCGCGGCCTCGAGCGCCTTGAACATCGAGGTCCACAACGGCGAGACCGGCACGCGGATCTTGAAGCCCTTGAGGTCGTCGGCGCTATTGATGGGCTTGGTCGACGAGGTGACCTGGCGGAAGCCGTTGTCCCAGATCTTCTCCATCGGCACGATGCCCGCCTTGGCGATCTGTGCCCGCACGTACGCGCCCAGCTCGCCATCCAGCGCCTTCCACACCGCGTCGTAGTCGGCGAACGCGAAGCCGATGCCGGTGATCGAGGTCGCGGGGACGAGCGTCGAGAGGATGAGGCCGGACAGCGTGAAGAATTCCAGCGCGCCGCTGCGAAGCTGGCTCAGCATGTCCGTGTCGGAGCCGAGCTGGTTGTTGGGAAAGACCTGGATGTCCACGCGTCCCTTGGTTTCCGTGCGGATGGCGTCGGCCATCTCCTTCGCGCGGATGTTCATCGGGTGCGTCACCGGCAAATTGTTGGCGTACTTGTACGAGAACTCCGCCTTCTGCGCGAAGGCGGTCGAAAAGGGCAGGCTCGCGGCGGCGCCGGCGGCGGTGATCGTGAGGAAATCGCGTCGCTTCATTGCTGGGTTCTCCGTTTCGGGTCGGGGCTGAACTGCTTGCGGAGCGTCGGCAAGCCCACGCCGAGCGCTTCGAACCCGCCGTCCGCGGCGAGCGTCTGTCCGTTCACGTAGCTCGCCTCCGGGCTGCAGAGGAAATACACCGCGGCGGCGATCTCCTCGGGCGTCCCGTAGCGGTTGAGCGGAATGGTGTCGTAGTAATCCTGGCGGATGGCCACGCTGTGCACGAGCTTCGCCATCGCGGTGTCCACCGGTCCGGGTGCCACGCAGTTCACGCGGATGCCCACCGTGCCCAGCTCCGCGGCGTATTGCTTCGTGAGGTGGATCAGCGCGGCCTTGCTGGTGCCGTACGCCACGCGAAGCGTGCTCGCGCGCAGCCCCGAGATGGAAGCGATGTTCACGACGGCACCGCCGCCCGTCTTCATCATCACCGGCGCGCACGCGTGGGTGCACAGGAAGGCACCGCCCAGGTTGGTCGCGAGGACCTTCTGCCATTCCCGGAACGTGGTCTCGAGGATCGGCTTGAAGACCGCGATGCCGGCGTTGTTCACCAGCGCGTCGATGCGGCGGAATCGCTTCCTGACGTCGCGGATGGCCGCCTTCACCTGCGGCTCGTCGGAGACGTCGCAGACGATGGCGAGCACGCGGTCTGGATCGGCGAGCCGCTTCTCGGTCTCGCGCAGGGTCTTGCGGTCGATGTCGAGGAGGGCCACGCGGTGGCCTTCGGCGAGGAAGCGCTCGGCACAGGCGAGGCCGATGCCGCGGGCGCCTCCGGTGACGACCGCCACGGGCGCATCGTTGGGGGTGGATCGGGGCATGGGAAGACGAGGCTCGGCGAAAGGGGCGAAAATACGATTTTGCACGCGTTCGAGCGTTGACCGCGCGCAAGTGTCCAACCGCGTTCCTCCCTTCGCCCCCACATGACCCAGCAGAACGACCCTTCGAACGAAGGCTTTGCCGCGCTCGGCCTCGACCCCCGCATCGTGGCCGCACTCGAGGGCCTCGGCTACGAGGAGCCCACGCCGATCCAGCAGCAGACCATCCCGCCGCTCATCGAGGGGCGCGACCTCCTCGGCCAGGCCGCGACCGGAACCGGCAAGACTGCCGCGTTCGCGCTGCCGATCCTGCAGCGGTTCGCGACGGAGGGCCGCGGCGAGGGCCCGCTTGCGGTGATCCTCGTGCCCACGCGCGAGCTCGCGATGCAGGTGGCCGAAGCGGTGCACCGTTATGGCAAGGCACTCGGCGTGCGCGTGCTTCCCGTCTACGGCGGGCAGCCGATCGGCCGCCAGCTCCATGCGATGCGCGCCGGCGTGGACGTCATCATCGCAACGCCGGGGCGCGCCCTGGACCACCTGCGGCGCGGCAGCCTGGCACTCGCGGCGGTGCGCGTCGTGGTGCTCGACGAAGCCGACGAAATGCTCGACATGGGCTTCGCGGACGACATCGAGACGCTGCTGCGCGAAGCGCCGGCGGAGCGCCAGACCGTGCTCTTCTCCGCCACCATGCCGCCGCGCATCGAGGCGATCGCGAAACGCAACCAGCGCGATCCGGTGCGCATCCGCATCGCCAAGGCGCCGGCGAAGGCGGGCGAGGCGCCGAAGGTGCGGCAGCAGGCTTATCTCGTGCCGCGCGCGGGCAAGATGCAGGCGCTGGGCCGCATCCTCGACCTGGAATCGCCCG
>DATMJE010000370.1:0-2038 GCA_035553995.1 Usitatibacter sp.
GCGCCCCAGCCGCAGCCGATATCGAGGAAGCGGTCGCCGGGCTTCAACCGCAGCTTGGTGCAGATGTGGTCCAGCTTCTGCAGCTGCGCCTGCTCGAGCGTGTCGTCCTCGCCGTGGAAGTACCCGCACGAGTAGACCATGCGCGGGTCCAGCCACAGCGCGTAGAACTCGTTGGAGACGTCGTAGTGGTGGCGGATGGCTTCGCGGTCCACCCGCTTGGAATGGCGTGCATTGGTGGGCCCGCGCGAATCGAAGAGCTTCGACGCCCGCGAGCGCGTGATCGCCTCGGCGCTGCGGATGGCCTCGCGCACGTCGCCCTCGAGGTCGGCGCGGCCGTCGATGTACGCCTCCGCGAGCGACAGCAGCGACGGCTTGGCGAGGATCGAGGCCGCGCTCGCATCGCGCAAGCGCACGGTCACGCTCGGCGAGTCCGAGAGGGCGAACTCGCGACCGTCCCAGAGCACCAGGCGCACGGGAGCATGCACCTGCTTCTTGAGGTTGGAGAGCGCGAGGTTGAGGGGCCGATCCCAAAGCATGCAATCTCCTTCCGGCGCAGTGGCCACGCGCCCGTTCACAACCGTTGAGGTCAGATCGTGTTCGTGGGACGCGCGGACTGGAGCGCGCCGGCAAGCAACCCTTCGACCTTCTTCTTCAGCTCCCTCGCGACTTCGCTGTCGTGTAGCTGGACCCCGATTCCCTGCTGCCGGTTCCCGGTGGTGTGCGCGGGATTGATCCACGCGACGGTCGCCTGCAGCGGAATCTTGTTGGGGTCGTCCAGGAGCGAGAGCAGCACGAGCACTTCCTCGCCCAGCACGTGGGTCTTGGTGCTGGGCAGGAAGAGGCCGCCGCCCTTGAGCAGCGGCATCCACGCGGCATAGAGGGCCGCCTTCGTGCGGATGACCAGCGTGAAAACGGCGGGACGTGAACCGGCGATCTCTGGAGCTGCGGTGCTCATCGGGGGGTCTCTTGGGTCGCCTGATTGTAGGTCATCAGGAGATGCTCGGCCAACAGGCGCGGATTCAGGGGGTGTGCCGCGAGGCGGCGGGCCTCGGTGAGCTCGCGGTCCAGGTCGAGCAGGCGCTCCACGTCGGCGTCCCTTGCCCGGGCCCGTAACGCCTCGGCGTGCTCGGCGTGATAGCGCGGCCCGCCCGCCAGGCGAACGCGCAGCAGGTCCTGGACCCAGGTCTGCATCCAGTAGAGGAAGCGCTCCACGGCGTCGCGATCGACCGCCGGGGCGAACTGCAGCGGGTCCGCTCCCGAGGGGCGCGAGAGCTCCGTCACCACCCTGCGGCGTAGCCCGGCCTCGTCCGGCTGGGCGAGGTCCCGCGCGAGCAGTGGCGCGCCGCCCGCCGCGGCCAGCGCCGCCTCCGGGAACGGCACGGATTCCTCGCCCAGCCATGCGAGGGCCGCCTCGCGCGCCGGCTTCCCGAGTGCGAGGGCACGGCAGCGGCTGCGGATCGTGGGCAGGAGGCGCGCGGGACGGTCGCTCACGAGCACGATCAGCGTGTGCGGCGGCGGCTCCTCCAGGGTCTTCAGGAGCGCGTTGGCCGCGGCCGGCTGCATCGCTTCGGCCGGGCGGATGACCAGCACCCGGTAACCCGCACGATGGGTGGTGAGCGTCACGAAGTCGCCGACCGCGCGCACCTGCTCGATCTTGATGACGAGGCTCTTCGCCTTCTCCGCCTTCGCCGGTGTCGCGTCCTCCGCGGCATCCCCCTCCTCTTCGGCCGTGGCTTCGGGGACGAGCTCGCGGTAGTCGGGATGGTTGCCCTGCGAGAACCACAGGCACGACTCGCAGTGCCCGCACGCCAGGCGGTCGGCCTGCGGTGCCTCGCAGAGCACGCTCGCGCCGAAGGCGCGCGCGAAAGCGGCCTTGCCGACGCCTGCCGGTCCGTGGACCAGCAGCGCATGCGGCATGCGCTCGCCCTGTGCGAGCAGCGTCCGCAGCCTCTCGACGTGCCACGGAAAGGGCTTCACGCGAGGACCTCTTCCAGCCGCGTGGCGAGCCGGCGGCGCACGTCGTCGAGCGACCCCGACG
>DATMJE010000371.1:0-20225 GCA_035553995.1 Usitatibacter sp.
CACATCATGGAGTTCCTCTACAACATCCCCGGCATCGAGGACGTGGAGGACGTGATCGTGTCCTCGGGCCTCAACACGTGGCCCAACTGGCGCAACTTCTCCGACCGCATCATCAAGCCGGGCGACATCGTGTTCATGGACCTGGCCGCGCTCACGTGGAACGGCTACAAGTCCTGCTACTACCGCACGTACTGCGTCGGCAAGGAACCCACGCAGGAGCAGAAGGACTACTACGCCACGGCGCTCAAGTGGCTGTACGACTCGATCAAGGCGGTGAAGGTGGGAACGACCACGCGCGAGATCGCCTCGAAGTGGCCGAGTGCCAAGGACGCGTGGGGCTACGCGGAGGAGGACCAGGCCGCGGCGAACCTCTGGGGCCATGGGCTCGGGCTCGCGCAGTACGATCCGCCGGTGATCTCGCGCATCTGGTCGCTCGACCACCCGGTCACGATCGAGGAAGGCATGGTGTTCGCGCTCGAGACGCAGCACGGCAAGACGCACCAATGGGGCGTGCGCATCGAGGAGCAGCTCATCGTGCACGCCGACGGCATCGAGATCACGTCGAACTTCCCGGTCGAGCAGATCACGGTGGTGGACCCGATGCCGGGCTATTCGAGCTATGGCAAGCGCCCGTAGCCTGTTGCTCGTACCGCTCGCCTCCGCCGAGGCGGCCGATGCCGGGCGCTTCGGCCCGAAGGCCGCGAACCTCGCGCGCCTCGCGCACGCGGGACTTCCCACGCCGGGCGGCTTCTGCATCGACGCGGAAGCGTACCGCCGGCAGGTCGAAGCGCTGGCGCTCGAAGGCACGGCGCAGGCGGTCGCCTCGGACGATCCGGGCATCGCGCGCCGCGCCGCCCTCGACATGCGGCTCGCCCTGCTCGAGCGGCCGATCGACGCGCCGATCCGGTACTCGTTCCTCGCAGCGTGGCGCGAATGGGCGGAGAGCGCGAGCGCGGGCATGGCGGTGCGTTCCTCGGCGCTCGTCGAGGACCGCTTCGGCACGAGCTTCGCCGGGCAGTTCGAGAGCTACATGCCGTTGCACACCGAGGAGGAGTTCGAGACCGCGCTGCGCGCGTGCTGGGCGGCGCTGTGGTCCACGCGCGTGCTGCGCTACATGGCGACGAATGGCGCGAGCCCGGCGGATACCGCGATGGCGGTGCTCGTGCAGCCCCTCGTCGCGGCGAAGGTCTCCGGCGGCGCGTTGAGCCGCACGAGCGGCGGCGACATCGTGATCAACGCCACGCAGGGGCTGGGTGCGGCGATCGCGCAGGGCGAGGTCGTACCCGAGCGCATCGTGCTCACCGCCGGGGGGGAGCTGCGCGAGAAGAGCAGCGCGCGCGAGTACGGCGCCCTTCGCTGTGCGCACGGCAGGCGCGGCGCCGTGTTCGCGCGGCGCCGCTGCCTCACCGACGGGCAAGCCACGGAGCTGGCGGCCCTCGTGAAGCGCGTCGAGGCGATCATGGGCATGCCGGTGGAGATCGAGTGGGCGCTCGACGACGCGGGCGTGGTACTCCTGCAGGCGCGCCCCCTCCACCTGGAGCCCGCCGCGGTTCCCGATGCGATCTGGCAGCGCCATCCGGGATTGAGGGGACACCCGGCCGGCGTGGGCTGGGGTTCGGGCCGCGCGTGCGTCGTGCAATGCGAATGCGAGCTGTCGCGGGTCGCCGCCGGCGACGTGCTCGTCACGCGCGCCGCGGGGCCGGCCCTGGGCCAGGTCCTGCCGCGCGTCTCCGCGGTCGTCTCCGAGCTGGGCGGGAGCACGTCGCACCTCGCGTCCCTCGCCCGCGAGCGCGGCATCCCGATGGTCCTCGGCGTGCTCGACGCCACGCGCCGCATCCCCGATGGCGTGCAGGTGGCGGTCGACGGCGTGGCGGGCGTGGTGCGCTGGATGCGATGAACGACCGTCCGCGGGTCTTCATCACCCAGCCTGTGGCCGCGAGCGCGGTCGAGCGCCTTCGCACCGTGGCGGACGTGCGCGTCATGCCCGATGCCAGGCACATTCCCACGCGCGAGGAGCTGGTCGCCGCCGTGCGCGGCTGCGACGTGCTCTTCTGCCTTTTGCAGGACACCATCGACCGCCCGGTGATCGAGGCGAACCCGAAGCTGCGCATGGTCGCCTCGATGAAGATCACGCCGTCGGGTATCGACGTGGCGGCGGCGACCGCGCTCAACATCCCGGTCACCGTGATCCCGCCGATCGTGACGGAAGCGACGGCGGACCTGCACATGGGGCTGGTCATCGCGGTCGCGCGCCGCATGCTCGAGGGCGACCGCGCCGTGCGCGACGGCGTCTTCCCCGGCGGGCAGTCGACATGCTTCGAGGGCGCGAGCGTCTTCGGCAAGACCATCGGGCTCATCGGCGGCGGCGGACGCATCGGGCGCGCCGTCGCGCGGCGCGCGCACGGCTTCTCCATGGAAATCCTCTACTGGGGACCGCGCCGCAAGAGCGCCGAGGACGAGACCGTGTGGGGCATGGAGTTCGCGCCGCTCGACGAGCTGCTCGCGCGCAGCGACTTCGTCTCCGTGCACGCGCCGTTGACCGAGGGCACGCGCCACCTCGTGGGCGAGCGCGAGCTCGCGCTGATGAAGCCCACGGCCTTCCTCGTGAACACCGCGCGCGGGCCGATCGTGGACGAGGCGGCGCTCGTGAGGGCGCTGCAGGAAAAGCGCATCGCCGGCGCCGGGCTCGACGTGTTCGAGCACGAGCCGTCCGTGTCGAAGGAGCTCATCGCGATGCCGAACGTGGTGCTCACGCCGCACCTGGGCAGCGCGGTCGCGGAGCTGCGCGAGAGCATGGCGCACGTGGTCGTGGACAACATCCTCGCGGTCCTCGACCTGCGCAAGCCGCCCAACTGCTGGAACCCGGAGATCTACGGAGCGTCGCCATGATCCGCTTCCTTCTCGCATTCGTGTGCTGCGCCGCGTGGGCGCAACCCGCCGACGTGCTGCTGCGCAACGGCAAGGTGGTCACGGTCGACGACCGCTTCTCGATCGTTCAGGCCATCGCCATTCGCGGCGAGCGCGTGCTCGCGACCGGGTCCGACGCCGAGATGTCGAGGCTGGCCGGTCCCGCCACGAAAGTGGTCGACCTCGCCGGGCGCATGGTCATCCCGGGCCTCATCGACAACCACGCCCACTTCATGCGCGCCGCGGAATACTGGCACCGCGAGGTGCGGCTGGACGGCGTCACCTCCCGCAGGCAGGCGCTCGAGATGATCGCGGCGAAGGCGAAGGCTTCCGCGCCCGGCGAGTGGGTCCTCGTGCTGGGCGGGTGGTCGCTGGAGCAGTTCACCGACAGCCAGGCCGATTTCACGCGCGCCGAGCTGGATGCCGCCGCACCCGACAATCCCGTGGCGCTGCAGCTCATCTACTTCCGCATCTACACGAATAGCGCGGGGTTGAAGGCGCTCGGTGTCGAGGAGCCCACGGGCGTGCTGAACGGCGCGCCCGCGGTGCGCGCGACGCTCGCGAAGCTGGGCGACATCGCCGCCGAGCGCATGGCGGCGAACGCGCGCGCCCTCATGGCGGATCTCAACCGCGTCGGCATCACCAGCTTCATCGACATGGGCGGGCGCGGCTTCCGCGAGAAGTACTTCGAGCCCTTCGAGGCGCTCGCGCGCGCCGATGCGCTCACCACGCGGGTCTTCTACTACACGTGGTACGAGCCCGAGACGCCGCAGCAGGTCGACGCCGTGGTGGCGAAGATCCGGCAGATGAAGCCCTTCCAGGGCGACGACCGCTTCGAGCAGGTGGGCTACGGCGAGACGGTGTTCTTCCCGCTGCACGACAACCTGCTCGCGGCCGCCGCGAAGCCCTCGGCCGAAGGAATGGCCCAGTGGCGCCGCATCGCGCAGGCGGTGGCGGACCAGGGCATGGCGCTCTGCGTGCATGCGCAGTTGCGCGGCTCCATCGAGGCGTTCCTCACGGAGATCGAGGCGATCAACAAGGTCCGCCCCGTGAAGGGCCTGCGATGGTCCTTCGCGCACGCCGACCAGCTCGAGGCGAAGGACCTCGACCGGCTGCGCCGCCTCGGCATGGCGGTGCAGATCCACAGCCGTCCCACCATCCAGGGCAGCCTCATGCGCAAGGTCCACGGCGAGCGCACGTTCACGATGCCGCCGATGCGCCTGGTGCAGGAAAGCGGCCTGCCGTGGGGACTCGGTTCGGACGCCACGGCGGTCACGCCCACGAACCCGTTCTACACGCTGTGGTTCGCCGTGAGCGGCCGGATGCTCGGCGACGGCGTCGTGAACCGCGAGACCGTGACGCGCGAGCAGGCGCTCATCGCGCACACGCGCAGCAACGCGTACTTCATGTTCCAGGAGGCCAACCTGGGATCGCTCGCGCCCGGCAAGTACGCGGATCTCGTCGTGCTCGACCGCGATTACCTCGCCGTGCCCGTGGACGAGATCGCGCAGATCAAGCCGGTGATGACGATGGTGGGCGGCCGGTTCGTCTACAACTGAGCGCACTCCAGCAGGTCGCGGCGATCCTGGAGGTGCTCGGCCACGCTCTTGTGGCCATAGAGGTCGTAGTGGTAGGGAACGGGCTCCGCGGGGCGGTAGCTTTGCGCCGCGCGTTCGATCGTGGCACACGCTTCGCGAAATTCTCCCAGTTGCGCGTGTGCGTCGATGAGGAAGATCAACGCCTGCGTGCGGTCCCCGGCCGAGGCCTGGCCGGGCGGCATGGCGAGGACCCTCTCGAGGTTCGCCTTGGCTCGCATGCTCAGTTCGCGCGCCCGGACCGGGATAACAGCGCGGCCCCCCATCTCGGCACGCTCGCGCGCGAACGACCTCTCGACGGTGAACGCGGGAGACTCCAGCATCACCGCGTTCTCCATCTGCACGACGGCGAGCTTGAGGGGCTCGTCGGCCTTCTCGTAGTACGCGAGCGACTCGCGCATCGCCGGCGCCGCGATGGCGACGCGGCCCGCGTGCATGAGCGCGCAGGCGTACGTGAACTTCTTCCAGGGGTCGCTCGTCGCCGGAACGCCCACCGCCATGCAGCCCGGCAGCAGCCACGCCGCTGCGATGAAGCAAGCCTTCTTCACGACGGCTTTCCCGCCTGCGCGAGCCGCAGCTTCATCGCGGCGGCGGCGCGGCGCGCAGGCTCCGCGGCGATGGGATCGGCAAAGCCGGACGACGCGAAGCCGAACGAGTGCACGACGCGCCGCGGCTGCCGCACCACGAGCAGGGTGCCGAGGCCCAGGTGATCCACCTCCACGGAGCGCACGTCGGCATACGCGATCCGCTTCACCGCCTCCAGCCGCTGCAGGTCCTCGTCGTAGATCACGAACAGCAGCGCCTCGCCGGTGAGGACGACGGCGCCCTTGAAGAAGCCGCGCCGCCCCCCGCCCTCGCCCGTGCGCACGTAGGCGAAGCCGTCCACGTACGGATACCAGGCCGCGTCGGGGAACACCTCGCTCGCGCCATCGGCTCCCGCCACCGTGGCGCGCACGCGGCCTTCCAGGTCCGGTCCCGAGACATAAGGCGCATTCCTCGCACAGCCGAGGGCAAGCAGCGATGCAGCGAAGATCGCGAGCCATTTCATGGATGCCTCCCCATGGCCCGACCGGGCGTCAGTCGCGCTCGCGGCGCAGGCCCGCCAGGGCCTCCATCACCTGGCACACGGCCGCGGTGTCGCAATCGGCGAAGCCCTGCGCCATCGCGGCGTTGTAGATCGCGCCGGTCGCCGCGAAGAGCGGCGCCGGGCAATCGAGCGCGCGTGCGAATTCGCCGATGATCTTCATGTCCTTCTGCCAGGTGGAGACCTTCATCGTCGCTTCGGTGTAGTCGCCGCGGGCCATCATGGGGCCGCGCACCTGCAGCATGCGCGAGGCACCCGCGCCGTCGCCAAGCACCTTCACCATGAGGTCCATGTCGAGGCCCGCCTTCTCGCCCAGCACGAGCGCTTCGGCGGCCGCGACGTTGTGGATCGCCACCAGCAGGTTCGCCACGAACTTCATCTTCGAGCCGTCCCCGAACGCGCCGAGGTAGTAATGCGTGCGTGCGAAGCCCTCGAACACGGGGATGCAGCGCTCGCAGGCCGCGCGGTCCCCGCTCGCGTAGACCGCGAGGTCCTTCGTGCGCGCCTGTGCGCCGGTGCCGCTCAGCGGGCAGTCGAGCATGACGATCCCCTTCGCAGCGAGGATGTCGCGCGCTTCCTCCTTCACCGCAATGGGCAGCGTGCTGGTCTCGATCACGATTTCCCCGCGGTCGATCGCGCGGGCGACGTCCAGCAGCGCCTCCGCCGACGGCAGCGATGTCAACAGCACAGGTGACGCCGCCGCGACGGCCGCGACCGTCTCGAGCGGCCGGCCGCCTGCCCTCTCCAGCACGGCGCGACGGTCCGGCACCACGTCGTAGCCGAAGGTCTCGAGGCCCGACTTCACCAGGTTCGCCGACATCGCAGAGCCCATGATGCCCAAGCCGATCACGCCGATCTTCATAGCGAGCACACCGCCGCGAAAAGGGATTCGATGGACGCGCGCGGGATGTCGCGCACGATGAAGACGATGCGCGAGCGCGGGTCCGTGCGCTGCCCCGCCGCGAGCGCGACCGGCGGATGGAAGACGTGCTGCGCGCCCTGGATCACCAGCGGCGCGGGCTCGCCCGCGACGTGCACGATGCCCTTCATGCGCAGCAGGTCCGGCCCGCGCAACGCCGCCAGCGTCTGCAGCGCCGCGTTCAGCCGCTCCCACGTGAAGGGCCGGTCGAACCAGAGGCAGAACGAATCGATGCCCGCGTCGTGCGTGCCGCCCACGGAGCGCAGCGCGCCCGTGAGCGCACCGGACTCGCCCGCGGCGCGGCGTGCGGCAGCGGCACGCGGCAGCCAGCGCTCGAGCTCCTCTTCCGCCGCCGAAGCGCGCGCCGGGGCGATGTTCGCGAGCCACGCGGGATCCACCTCGCCCTGCACCGCCGTCGCGAGCTGCGCATAGCCGTTCATCGCGCGCAGGCGCTCCGTGAGCCGCTCGACCGCCGCCGGTGGCGCGAGGTCCGTCTTGCTCACCACGATGCGGTCCGCAACCGCAGCCTGCTTGACGGCCTCGGGCTGCGCGTCGAGCGTGCGCATGCCGTTCACCGCATCGACCACGGTCACCACGCCGTTCAACCGGTACTGCGCGCCGAGGAGCCCGTCGGTCTGCAGCGTGTGCAGGACGGGAATGGGATCGGCGAGGCCCGTGGTCTCGACGAACACGCGGTCGAAGTCGATCACCTCGCCCGCCCGCCGCTTCACGAAGAGCTCGCGCAGGGTTTCCTGCAAATCCGTGCGCAGCGTGCAGCACAGGCACCCGTTCGAGAGCAGCGTCATCTGCTCCGAGGACGCCGCCACCAGCTCGTGGTCGAGCGGCACGTCGCCGTATTCGTTGATGACGACCGCGGCGTTGCGCATGCCGGGGTGCGCGAGCAGCCGGCGCAGCAGCGTGGTCTTGCCGCTGCCGAGGAAGCCGGTGATGAGCGTGACGGGGAGGCGGCTGGCAAACGGGTCCGCGCCCGGCGAGCGCGCGAGCGCGTTCACACGCTCATCTCGAGGACGTAGAGCCCGCCCACGTGCCGGTCCACCGTGTAGACGATGCGCCGGTCGTCCACGTACACGTCGTTCAGCTGCACCGCACCCGTCGGGGCCATCGCGGGCGCCGCGGGCACGTAGTAGGCGACTTCCTGCGGCTGGAAGGGATTGGACACGTCGTACGCGCGCACGCCCGCGTTGAACCAGGTCCCCACGATGAGCTGGTCCGAGCGGAAGGATGCCGGCAAAGGCAGGTTCTCGTGCAGGTTGTGCGCGCCGAAGCGCCCGCCGCGATGCGCGAACGTGGCGTGCGGCGGCGACGGGAACGTGGCCACCGGCACGAGGTTCGTCTCGTCGCGCGCGTCGACCACCCACACCATCTTCGGCCAGTCGCGGCCGTCGTCCTGCACGCACTCGTCGCTCACGATGAGGAGCCCGCGCCCGAAGAGCGGCAGGACCGTGTGGCAGAAGCCGTTGAAGGGCGGCGAGTAGCGCCAGTGGGCGACGAGCTTCGGCTTCGACTTGTCGGCGATGTCGAGGATCACCGCGCCGCCGTCGATGTAGCCGACGTAGGCGCGGTCGGGCCGCTCCGGAAACACGTTCGTGTTGTGCGCGCGGAAGCCCACGTCGAACTTCGGATCCAGGCGCGTGGGCGGCGGCGCGCCATCATCAATGCGCGTGCCGGGCAGCCACCAGCGTCCGGCCTCCGCGGGTTTCAAGGGATTGCGCACGTCGACGACCTGGTAGAACTGGTCGTCGTTCGGGTGCGTGGGCTCGAAATCCGGCGCTCCGCTCGCCATGTGTACGTATTCGCCGTCGACGAACCACACCGCGTGCACACCGCGCGAATGCGGTCCGGAGCGATCGAAGTGCGCGACGAGCTTCGGCTTCTCCGGCGTGGAGATATCGAAGATGTCGAAGCCCGCCGGCCTGTCGCCCACGGACTGGGTCTGGTAGGCGACCACCATCGTGTCGCCCACGACGTCGAGGGAGTTGGAACGCACCTTCGCGTGCGGCAGCTCCGTCTGCACGACCAGCTTCGGCGCGCCGGGCTCGGTCACGTCCACCGCGGTGAAGTTCTTCGGCGCCGCCTCGTGCGCCATCCACAGGATGCGCCGACCGTCCTTCGCCTGCTGCATCGCCATGCCTTCGCCCATGCCGCCGAAGCCCTCGAGCGAATGGTGCGCGAGCAGCTTCATGTTGAGCGAAAGCGCCCGGTCGGCACGGGCGCCGGGCCCTGCCAACGTGGCGGTAGGAGTCGGGCTCATGTTCGCGATAGTATGCCCTCGTCGTCTCGCCGAGGAGGATGCCATGCACGCTCTGCGCCTGCCTGTCCTCGCCCTGCTCGCCGTTCTCGCGGCGTTCGCCGCCGGCGCGCAGACCTATCCCACCAAGCCCGTCCGGCTGATCGTCACCTACCCGCCCGGCGGCAGCTCCGACCTCATGGGGCGCATCCTCGCGCAGAAGCTGCAGGATCTGTGGGGGCAGCCGGTCGTGGTGGAGAGCAAGCCGGGTGCAGCGGGGGCCATCGGCATGCAGTACGCGAAGGACCAGCCGCCCGACGGCTACAGCTTCGTGATCGGCAACCTGGGGCCCGTCACGACCAACCCGCTGCTCACGAAGGTCACGTACGACGTCGAGCGCGACTTCGCGCCCGTCTCGCTCATCGCCACCGGGCCGAACATCCTCGTCGTGAACCCGAGCCTGGGGGTGAAGTCGCTTCAGGAGCTGGTCGACTATTCGCGCGCGAATCCGCGGAAGGTGAACTTCGGCTCGAGCGGCGCCGGCAGCGTGGCCCACCTCGCCGGCGAGATGTTCAAGAACGACGCCCGGCTCGACATCATGCACATCGCCTACAAGGGCGGCATCCTCTCGGTGCAGGACCTGGTCGCCGGCCACGTGCAACTCGTATTCTCGGACGCGCTGCCTGCGATGCAGTTCATCAAGTCGGGGAAGCTGCGCGCGCTGTGCGTGACGGGCAACGAGCGCAGCTCCACGGTGCCCGACATCCCGACCTGCGTGGAGTCGGGCATGCCCGGCGTCGTGGCCGTGAACTGGTGGGGGGTGCTGATGCCGACCGGGACGCCGAAGCCCATCGTGCAGAAATTCCACGCGGACCTGCTGAAGGCGATGAAGGACCCGGACCTCAAGGCGCGCTTCGCGGAGCTGGGCGTGGACGCGGTGACCTCGACGCCGGACGAGTTCGCGGCGTTCATGCGTTCGGAGAGCGCGCGCTACGCGAAGCTGATCAAGGACGCGAACATCCAGATCGACTGAGCGTGCGGGTGGCGAAGGCCGTGATGTCGCTGCCGCCCTCGCCCGCCTGGACCACCGCGTCATAGCACTCGAGGGTCCGCGCCGTCACCGGCAGCGACAACCCTGCCGCGGCGGCCTCCTCCACCATCGTGCGCAGGTCCTTGCGCATCGTCTCGATATCGACCGAGACGCTCGCCGGCGCCTTTCCGCCCATCGCCGCCGCGAGCGCCGCGCCGCGCGTCTTGAGAACGTTCGGCCCGCCGGAGGTATCGGCGAGGATGTCGATCACGCGCGCGGGCTCGAGGCCGAGCGGCGCGATGAGGGCCAGCGCCTCGGCGAACGCTTCCCAGTAGACGAGCAGCGGCAGGTTGATCGCGAGCTTCATGCGCGCACCGGCGCCGACGGGTCCCACGTGCTCGACACGGCGGCAGACCTGCTCGAGCACAGGGCGGGCGCGCGCCACGTCGTTCGCCTCTCCGCCCACGAAGCCGAATAGCTTGCCCTCCTTCGCGGGTCCGACGCTGCCGCCCACGGGACAGTCCACCATCGCGCCGCCCTTCGCGTGCACCCTCGCAGCGAGCGCCTCCTCCGTCTCCGGGCGCACGGTGCTCATCTCGATCACGAGCTTGCCGCCGAGGCCGCCCGCGAGCAGTCCCCTGTCACCGCCGTAGATGCTTTCGATGGCGGCCGCATCGGTGAGGATGGTGATGACGATGTCCGCGGACGTCGCAAGCTCCGCGGGGCTCGACGCCAGGCTCGCGCCCGCCTCCACCAGCGGCCGCGTCCTGTCCGCCGTCCGGTTCCACACGACCACCTCGCGCCCCAGTGCGAGCAGCCGCGCCGCGATCGCCGCGCCCATGCGCCCCGTGCCCGCGATACCGATCTTCAAAGGCATCTCCCTCATGTTCGGCGGACGTATGATAAGTCGAGGGAGGTGGCCCATGGACAAGTCGTCTGCGCGGCGTCGGTTCCTGCAATTCCTTTCCGGCAGTCCGCTCCTCGCGATTCCCGGCTTCGCGGCCTGGGCCGTGGAGGCGCCCTCGCGGTATCCGGATCCCATCATCTGGGCGCCCTTCGATCCGCAGCAGCTCATCGCGAGCCCCAGGGACGCGATCAACGTGTTCGACTTCGAGCCCGTGGCGCGCAAGAACGTGCCGCCGGCGCACTTCGGCTACATGGCCTCGGGCATCGACGACGAGGTGACGTTGCGCGCCAACCGCGAAGGCTTCCTCAAGTTCCAGCTGCGGCCGCGGCGCCTGAACGACGTGAGCAAGGTCGACACCTCCATCGAGCTCTTCGGAACGCGCCTGGACAATCCGATCCTCATCGCCCCCACCGGCGGCAACAAGTTCTTCCATCCCGAGGGCGAGATCGCGGTCGCGAAGGCGGCGCGCGCGGGAAACCACGTGTACATCCTCTCCACCTCGACCACGACTTCCGTGGAAGCGGCGACCGATGCGCGCGGCGCGCCGGTCTGGTACCAGCTCTACGCTTCGCCCAGGTGGGAAATCGCGCAGGCCATCGTGAAGCGTGCCGAAGCCGCGGGATGCCCGGTCCTGGTGGTCACGGTGGATCGGGTCGGCGGCAGGAACCAGGAGACGCTGTTTCGCCTGCAGCGCACCGACATGCGCGAGTGCTCGAATTGCCACCAGCCGGGCGCGGCGGCGCGCGCGAAGCGCCGGCCGATGTACGACGGCATCGACCTCTCGGCCATGACCAACATGGAGTCCTCCAACCTCACGTGGGATTCCATCCGCCGCATCCGCGACATCACGCGCATGAAGATCGTCATCAAGGGCATCCTCGCGCACGAGGACGCCACCCTGTGCGTGCAGAACGGCATGGACGGCCTCATCGTCTCCAACCACGGCGGGCGCGGCGAGGACAGCGGGCGCTCCACCATCGACGCGCTGCCCGAGATCGTCGAAGCCGTGGGCGGGCGCATCCCCGTGCTCGTGGACGGCGGCTTCCGCCGCGGCACCGACGTGGTGAAGGCGCTCGCCCTCGGCGCGAACGCGGTGTGCGTCGGCCGCCCCTACCTCTGGGGGCTGGGCGCCTTCGGCCAGCCCGGCGTCGAGCGCGTGCTGGAGATCATGCGCACGGAGACGCGCGCCGCCATGCAGCAATGCGGCGTGAGCGCCGTGAAGCAGCTCAATCCCGCGTTCGTGCGCCGCGCCACCTGAGGAGGCGTCACACTGCCCGGTCGGCGAGCGGCGGCAGGAAGCTCGTGTCGAAGACGCGCTCGACCGCGAATGGCGCCGCGCCCGGGCCCGCGACCTGGGCCGCGAGGCGGCGCAGCCGCGCCGGATCGATCACGCCGAGCCCGCTCGCGCGCACCGCGGGCGTCAGCACCTGGCGCGACCGGATCCATTCGAAGCGGGCGAGCTCCGTCGCCTTGTTGGTGCGCGGCTCGATACTCGCGAGCGCGTCGACAGCCTCGCGCGGATCCTTCAGCGCGTCTCGCCAGCCGCGCGCGCACGCGCGCACCACCGCCGCGATGCGCTCGCGCGGCTCGCGCAGCATGCGCTGCGACACCGCGAGCCCGTTGGAATAGAGCTCGAGCCCGCCGTCGGCGTAGTACATGAAGTCGAGCTCGTCGAGCTTCGTGCCCATCTCCGCCAGCTTGTAGTAGATGGTGGAGTCGAAGCCGATCGCGCCGTCGCCCAGGTGCCGGAACATCGCGCTCTCGCGCTCCTCCAGGCTCGCCTCGACGATCCGCACCGCGTCCGGCGCCACGCCCGCGGCGCGCAGGAACGGCGGGAACATCTGGAATGCGCCGTCTCCCGGGGTCGCGATCACCGACTTGCCGGCGAGGTCGGCGGGCTTTGCGATGCGGCTCGCCTTCCAGGTGACGATGCAGGCGGGCGAACGGTCGAAGATCGTGAAGACGTAGACGGGCGACGGCTCGCCGCCCAGCATCGCCGCGCGCATCAGCACCGAGCCGTCGACGAAGCCGAAGTCGAACTCGTTCGACGCCACGCGCCGGATCGCGTCGGTGCCGTTCTTCGACAGCGACATCGTGACGTCGATGCCCTCCTGCTCGAAATAGCCTTTCTGCCGCGCGAGGAGGAACGGCGCGTTCGAGGCGTCGTACGGGGCGCGGTTGAGGGCGAGCTTGACCGCGACGCGCGGGGCCTGCGCGAGCGCCCGCGGCAGGCCGCACGCCATCGATGCCGCGGCGGCAGCCCGGAGCGCATCACGTCGGTTCATGGCGCCGATGATAGCCCAGCGAATTCGCGGTAACCTCCGGTTCTTCCTTCCCGGCTACCGCACGCGAGACCTCTCCATGATGTTCACCTGCGCCGCGCCTGTCGCGAAGGAAAGCCGGAAAACGGTGCGCAACCGCAAGGGCGCCAGCCTGCGCGTCGACATCCATTGCCATTACCTCAATCCCGAGGTCGCGGCGAGGCTGGCGCCGCTCGATCCCGCCGCGCACGATCCCCTGTTCAGGTTCTCGAATGCCGCGACGCGCGAGGTGAACGCGAAGCAGGTGCAGGAGCGCGGCCCGCAGCTCACCTCGATCGAGCGGCGGCTGAAGGACATGGATCGCATGGGCATCGACATCCAGGCGATCTCGCCCGCGCCGAACCAGCTCGTGTACTGGCCGGAGCCGGGGATGGGCGCGGAGATCGCGCGGCAGGTGAACGACCGGCTGGCCGACATCGTGGGGCAATGGCCCGACCGCTTCGTGGCGCTCGGCACCGTGCCGCTGCAGGACGCCGGGCTCGCCGTGGCCGAGCTCGATCACTGCGTGAAGGAGCTCGGGCTGCGCGGCGTGGAGATCATCCCGAACGTGAACGGCGTCGAGCTCACCGATGCGCGGCTCGGCCTCGAGAAGTTCTTCGCGCGCGCCGAAGAGCTGGGCATCGTGATCTTCATGCACCCGCTGGGCTTCTCCCAGGGCGAGCGCCTTTCCGACCATTACTTCAACAACGTGATCGGCAATCCGCTGGAGACGACGGTCGCCGTGAGCCACCTCATCTTCGACGGCGTGATCGACCGCCACCCGCGGCTCAAGATCGTGCTGCCCCATGCCGGCGGGTACCTCGCCCATTACTGGGCGCGCATGGACCACGCGCATCGCGCGCGCCCCGATTGCCGCACGGTGATCAAGCGCAGGCCGTCGAGCTATCTCAAGAAGCTGTACTTCGACACGATCACGTTCGACCCGCGGATGCTGCGCCAGATGCTGGACCAGTACGGCGCGGATCACGTGCTCCTCGGCACCGACTACCCGTACGACATGGCCGAGGCCGATCCCGTCGGCCTCATCGCGAAGATCCCGCGGCTCGCGCGCGCCGAGCGGGAGCTCATCGAGGGCGGCAACGCGGCGCGCTTGCTGAAGATCCGGAGGAAGAACAAATGAACGCGAGGATTCGATCGTTCGTCGCGGCATTGGCGCTGGGACTCTCGGCCGCGGGCCTCGTGCACGCGCAGGGCAAGTGGGTGAAGGCGGCGCCGTTCCCCCATCCGGCCGAGGAGCTGCTCGGTGCCGCGGCCGGCGGGAAGATGTACGTGTTCTGCGGCCTCGCGCCGGGATGGATCCCGGAAGGCCTCGTCTACGAATACGACCCGGCGGGCGACAAGTGGACGCAGAAGAAGGACATGGCGCTCAAGTCGCACCACGTCGCGTTCACCGAATACAACGGCAAGATCTACGCGTTCGGCGGGTTCGTCCCGCCCACCTCCGGGCCGCCGGCGTGGGTCCCGATCGACAATGCGTGGGAGTACGATCCCGCCGCCGACAGCTGGAAGGCGCTCGCGCCGATGCCGACGAAGCGCGGCTCGCCCGTGGCGGTGACCGTCGGCAACAAGATCTACGTGATCGGCGGCGCCACCACGCCGCCGAACCAGCCGGATGTGACGGCCGTGCACCCGGCGCGCCCGCATGTCGTGCTCGGCACGGTGGAGGAATACGATCCCGCGACCAACACGTGGCGCACGCGCACGCCGATGCCCACGCCGCGCAACCACGCGGTCGGCGCCGCGGCGAACGGCAAGGTCTACGTGATCGGCGGGCGTGTCGGCGCCGCGTTCATCGGCGTCGGCGCGAACGTGGACACGGTGGAGGAATACGATCCCGCGACGGACAAATGGGGCGCGATCCGCGCGCGCATGCCCACCCCGCGCAGCGCGCTCGCCGGCGGCTCATTCAACGGCCGCATCTACGTGACCGGCGGCGAGGGCCAGACCGGCACGTACATGATGACCTTCCGCTCGCTCGAGTCGTACGACCCGCAGGCGAACCGCTGGACCGTGCTGCCCAACATGCCGGTATCGCGCCACGGGCTCGCGGGTGCCGTGATCGGCAACGGGCTGCACATGGTGAGCGGCGACGTGCAGTCGGCCGGCAGCGGCGCGGAGGTGCACAGCAATTCCCACGACGTGTTCGAGCTCGAGTCGAAATAAGACTCGAAATAAGGAGGAGCCTCGCATGCAACGGTTCGTCTCGTGGTTGATCGGCACGCTCGCCCTGCTCACGCTCGCGGCCGCGCCCGCCCTCGCGCAGCAGCCTCTCAGGATCGGCTTCGGCATGAGCCTCACGGGGCCGCTCGCCGGCAACGGCAAGGCCGCGCTCATCGCGATGGAGATCTGGCGCGAGGACGCGAACGCCCGCGGCGGCATCCTCGGCCGCAAGGTCGAGTTCGTCTACTACGACGACCAGACCAATCCGTCCACGGTGCCGAGCATCTACTCGAAGCTGCTGGACGTGGACAAGGTGGACCTCGTCGTTTCCGGCTACGGCACGAACGTGATCGCGCCGGCGATGCCGATCGTGATGCAGCGGCAGCTCGCGTTCATGGGCCTCTTCGGCCTCAACGTGAACTCCAGGTTCGACTACGACCGCTACTTCCAGATCATGCCCTCGGGTCCCGAGCCCGCCATCGGCTGGACGCAGGGATACTTCGACACCGCGATGGCGCTGAATCCCAAGCCGCAGACGGTCGCGCTCGTGGGCGCCGACGCGGAATATCCCGCGCTGGCACTCGCCGGCGCCCGCGAGCAGGTGAAGCGCACCGGGCTCAAGGTGGTCTACGACAAGACGTATCCGCCGAACACGCTCGACTACTCGCCGATCATCCGCGCGATCCAGGCCACCAATCCGGACCTGGTGTACGTCGCGTCGTATCCGCCCGACTCGGCCGGCCTCATCCGCGCGGCCAACGAGGTGGGACTCAAGACCCGCATGTTCGGCGGCGGCATGGTGGGCCCGCAGTTCGCGGCGCTCAAGTCGCAGCTCGGCCCGCTGCTCAACGGCATCGTGAACTACGAGTCGTACGCGCCCGACGTCGACGACAAGTTCCCGTCCGTGGGGCCCTTCCTCGCGAAGTACCAGGCGCGCGCGGCGAAGGAAGGCGTGGATCCGCTGGGCTTCTACCTGCCGCCATACGCCTACGCGATGATGGAAGTGCTCGAGCAGGCCATCAAGGGCGTGGGCAGCCTCGACCAGGCGAAGATCGCCGACTACATCCACAAGACCGAGTTCACGACCTACGTCGGCAAGGTGCGCTTCGGCAGGAACGGCGAGTGGGCCCAGCCGCGGATGCTCGCAGTGCAGTACAAGGGCATCACGGGCAACGACCTCGACCAGTGGCGCAAGCCCGGCCACGTCACGGTGCTCGCGCCCGCGCCGTACAGGACGGGGAACGTCGCCACGCCGTACCAGGACAACCGCAAGTAAGGGCGCGGCGATGGAATCCACCACGGCGCTGGTCCTCAACGCCGTGATCGCCGGATTGTTGCTCGGCGGCTTTTACGCCGCCGTGAGCGTGGGCGTCTCGATCTCGTTCGGCATGCTCGACGTGGTGAACATCGCGCACCCGGCGTTCATCATCCTCGGCTCGTACGCGGCCTACATCGTGAACGACCGGCTGGGCGTCGATCCGATCGTGGCCTCGCTGGTCCTTTCGCCGCTCTTCTTCCTGCTGGGGATGGCGATCTACCGCGTCTACTACCTGTGCTTCGAGCGCCGCGGGCAGGAGTCGCTGCGCGGGTTGGCCTTCTTCTTCGGCATCCTCTTCATCACCGAGGTCGCGCTGATCCTGGTCTTCGGGGTCGACTATCGCCTCGCGCGGGCGGCGTACTCGGAGACCACGTGGCGCCTGGGGCCGGTCGACTTTCCGCTGCGGCTCGTGGTGCCGTTCCTCGTGTCGCTCGCGATGGTGATCGGCATCGAGGCCTTCCTCACGCACACGTTCTTCGGCCGGGCAGTGCTGGCTGTGGCGCAGGACGCGCTCGCGTTGCGGCTGATGGGCGTCGATACGCTGCGCGTGAAGGAACGCGCCTTCGCGTTGTCCATCGCCACGGCGGGCGTGGCCGGCGCCTTCCTCGTCGTGATCCAGCCGGTGCAGCCCGCGATCGGCCGCGAGTACATCGGGCTCGTGTTCGCGGTGTGCGTGCTGGGCGGCATGGGCTCGATCCGCGGCACGCTGGCGGGCGCGTTCATCCTGGGCCTCGCCGAATCGTTCACGTCCACGTTCGCCGGACCTTCGTGGGCACCCGCGGTCTCCTTCGGCATCCTGCTCGCGACGCTCGCGTTCAGGCCCTCGGGGCTCTTCGGCCGATGAGCAACCGCGCCTTCGCGGCCCTCGCCCTCGCGGTCGCCGCCGCCCTCATCGCGGCGAGCACGCTGGTGACCAACGATTACTTCTTCTCCGCGGCGTACACGGTGTTGCAGTTCGTGGTGCTCGCGACCGCTTGGAATGTGCTCGGCGGCTATGCCGGCTACGTGAACTTCGGTTCCGCGGCCTTCTTCGCGGTCGGCGCGTACAGCTCGATCTTCCTCTACAAGTGGGCGCACCCTCCCCTCGTCGTGATGATCGTCGTGGGCACGCTCGCCGCGGCGCTGCTCGGCCTCGCGGTAGGCTATTTGACGCTGAGGCTGCGGGGCGTCTTCTTCGCGATCGCGACGCTGGCGCTTGCTGTGATGCTCTTCACGTTCGTGGTGAACTGGGACTACGTGGGCGGTGCGCGCGGCGCCTACATCCTGCAGCCGCGCGAGCTTCCCTTCGGCCTCAAGCGCTACATCCACGTGCTCTATGGCGCGATGGTGTTGATGGCGGCTGTCGCGCTGGTGGTCGCGAGGACCATCGAGACTTCGGCCATCGGCCGCGGCCTCGCGGCAATCCGCGACGACGAGATGGCGGCCGAATGCGCCGGTGTGCCGACGCTGCGGCTCAAGATCTTCGCGGCCGCCGTGAGTGGCGGGCTCATGGGCATGGCGGGCACCACGTTCCCGTACTACCTCTCGTACGTCGAGCCCAGCGCGGCATTCAACCTGTCCTATGCGGTGAACAGCATCGCGATGCCCCTCATCGGCGGGATGATGACCTGGCCGGGGCCGCTCATCGGCGCGCTGCTGCTGGGCACGGTGCAGCAGCTCGTGCAGGTCACCGTCTCGTCGGAGTGGAATCTGCTGATCGTGGGCGCGCTGCTCGTGCTCTTCGTGACGATCGCGCCCAGCGGGATCATGGGATGGGTCGCCGCGTGGAAGCGCAGGAAGAAGAAATGAGCCTGCTGCGCGTGGCCGGGCTCACCAAGCGCTTCGGCGGATTCACGGCGCTCGACGGCGTCGACCTTTCCGTCGCGCCGGGCGAGCGCCTCGGATTGATCGGCCCGAACGGCTCGGGCAAGAGCACGCTGGTCAACTGCATCGCCGGGACCCTGCGCCGCGACGCCGGGCGCATCGAGTTCAAGGGCCGCGAGATCGCGCGCGACCCCGCTTTCAAGCGCGTGCACCTGGGCGTGGCACGAACCTTCCAGATCCCGCGGCCCTTCGCCAGCATGTCCGTCATCGACAACCTGCGCATCCCGCTGCTCTACGGCGCCGGCGCTCCGGTGACGCTCGACGCCGCGAGCGTCACGGGGGAAGCGATGCGCATCCTCGAGCAGGTGGGCCTCGCCGCCAGGGCCGATGCCGACTCATCCGGCCTCACGCAGGTGGACATGCGCAAGCTCGAGCTCGCGCGCGCGATCGCAGCGAAGCCCTCGCTCCTCATCGCCGACGAGGCCATGGCGGGGCTTTCCACCTCCGAAGTGGACGACATCCTCGAGCTCCTCCTCGGCATGAAAGAACGCGGCGTGGCGGTGATCATGATCGAGCACGTGATGCGCGCAGTGATGGCGTTTTCCGAGCGCATCGCGGTGCTCGTCGCGGGCCGCAAGATCGCCGACGGCGATCCTCGCTCGGTCGTGGCACAACCCGAAGTCGTGAGCGCATACCTTGGCCAGTAGCCTCGCGATCACCGGCCTTCACGCCGGCTATGGCGCGGTGAACGTGCTGCACGGCATCTCGATCGCGGTGGGTGACGGCGAGACGGTGGCGTTGCTGGGCACGAACGGCAACGGCAAGAGCACGCTGATGAAATGCATCATGGGGATCGTGCGGCCCGCGCGCGGGCGCATCGTCGCCACGCTTGACGGAATTCAGCATGAGCTCGTGGGCTTGCCGCCGGAGCGGATCGTGGACCTGGGCATCGTGCTCGTGCCGGAGGGACGGCGCCTCTTCCCGCGGCTCACCGTCGAGGAGAACCTGCTGCTGGGAGCGTACCGGCCGCTCGCGCGCGCCGCCCTAGCGCACAACCGGCAACATTGCTTCGAGCTCTTTCCCGAGCTCGCGGCGCGCCGCCGCCAGCTCGCCGGCAGCATGAGCGGCGGCGAGCAGCAGATGCTTACGCTCGCTCGCGCCCTCATGACGCAGCCGCGCATCCTGCTCATCGACGAGCCCTCGGTGGGCCTGGCGCCGCTCCTCGTAAGCCGCATCATCGACCGCATCCGCGACCTGAAGCAGGACCACGGACTCACGGTGCTGATGGCCGAGCAGAACTTCACGCAGGCGATCCGTATCGCCGACCGCGGCTACGTGATCGTCCACGGGCAGATCGAATACGAGGGGCGGACGCGCGAGGAGCTCGCGAATAATGAGCTCGTGCACAAGCTTTACATGGGGCTTTAGCTATGGGCCGGTTGCACAAATTCGCCCACGAGCGAATATTGTCGAATATATGTATTCGAGGAGCTGGCCATGAAGACCGCAAAGCTGTTCAAAAATGGCGACAGCCAGGCAGTGCGCCTGCCCAAGGAATTCCGGTTCGAGGGAAAAGAGGTCTTCATCAAGCACGCGGGCAACGCGGTCGTGTTGTTTCCGACGGCCAAATCATGGGACTCCTTGCTGCAGAGCCTGGAGAAGTTCCCGGGGGACTTCATGACCAACCGTGAGCAGCCTTCCGGCGATTGATGCCCGTGGTGCCTTGAGCGAATTTCTCGTGCCGCTCGAGGTTGCTCCCTCTGATGAGCGTGCGGCCATGCAATACGGGCCGATCCGTGCATCCCTTGAGCGTCGTGGGAAGCCGATCGGACCGCTGGATACGCTCATCGCGAGCAACGCCCTCGCCATCGATGTCCTTCTGTTTACGCACAACACCCGCGAGTTCGGCCGCGTCGAGGGACTGCGGGTCGAA
>DATMJE010000372.1:0-2254 GCA_035553995.1 Usitatibacter sp.
ACGCATCCCCCGATGCGCCCCGAGGGGTTCGTTGCGCCTCAGAAGCGCAGGCCGAGCTGCTGGTCGAGCGAGTACTTGCCGCCGCCCTTGAGCGCGATGGCGATGGCCATGAGGCCCCACATGAGCGGATATTCGACGCCGCCGCTGGTCCAGAAGAAGCCATTGGCCTGGTGCACCGTGAGCGCCACGCCCATGAGGATGGCCACACCGATCGCGGCCGTGCGCGTGAGGAGCCCCGTGACGAGCGCCAGGCCGCCGAAGAACTCGACGAAGCCGGCGAGGAACGCGAACAACAGCCCCGGGTGCATGCCGAGCTTCTCGCCGAAGAACTGGCCCGTGGCCTGCAGGCCGTAGCCGCCGAAGAGGCCGAAGAGCTTCTGGGCGCCGTGCGGGATGAGCAGCAGGCCGGTGGTGATGCGCACGAGCGGGAAGGCGAGCGCTTCGAGCCCGGCCTTGTCGGCCTTGCGTGACTGCGGGATGACGTAGGTGCTGGCGGTGGCGGACATGGGCGACTCCTGGAAAAAGGATGGGATTGCGATGACAGGCATGCAGCGAATATTGATCGTTTTGCCTTTGCGGATAAACTAGGCGATTGCGAATTGATTGTTCGCGAATCGAGGACAATCGGATGGACCGGCTGGCGGCGATGCAGGCGTTCGCGAAGGTGGTCGAGACCGGCAGCTTCACCCGCGCGGCCGAGGCGCTCGGCATCTCCCGCACGATGGCGACGGTGCATGTCGGGCGGCTGGAGGAGCACCTGCGCGTGCGGCTGCTCAACCGCACGACGCGGCGCCTGAGCCTCACCGAGGCGGGCAACGCCTATTACGAGCGTTGCGCGGCGCTGCTCGCCGAGATCGACAGCCTCGAGAGCTCGCTCGAGGCGATGTCCGAGGAGCCCGCGGGGGTGCTCAAGATCAGCGCACCGGTCTCCTTCGGCGTGCTCCACCTCGGAGAGGCGCTGGCGGAGTTCGCCCAGAAGCATCCGGCGGTGCGCTTCGACGTGAGCCTGAACGATCGCACCGTGGATCTCGTCGACGAGGGCTACGACCTCGCGATCCGCATCGCGCAGCTGGTCGATTCGAGCCTCGTCGCACGGCGCCTCGCGATCGCCTCGCTGCGCGTGTGCGCCTCGCCCGGCTACGTGCGCAGGCATGGCGCGCCGAAGCATCCGCGCGAGCTCGCGTCACGGCCGTGCTTCGGCTATGCCTATGCCGGCGCGGGAGACAAGTGGACGTTCACGCGCGGCGGGGAGACGGTCGAGGTCCGCGTGCGCACCGAGTCGCGCGCGAACAACGGCGACCTGATCCGCATGATGGCCGTGCACGGCCAGGGCATCGCCCTGCAGCCCGACTTCATCGTCGCCGGCGACCTCGCGGCCAAGCGGCTCGTGCGCGTGCTGCCCGGCTGGGATGCGGGCGAGCTCGGCATCTTCGCCGTCTACCCCAGCCGCAAGTACCTGTCCGCCAAGGTGCGCACGCTCGTCGATTTCCTCGCCGCCCGCTTCGCTCGCCGCCCCTGGTCCTCCTGACGGAAAATCGGGTCCGTCCCGATTTCCCGTATGGAGGAACGAGGCGCCGGCCCGCGGGAAATCGGGTCCGTCCCGATTTCCCGCATAGCGGAACGGGCCGTCAGGGGCGGGCTTCGGGCGGGCGCCCGTGGATGCGGCCGCCTTCGCCGGCTTTGTACAGCGTGCCCATCGGATCGAGGGGCGCGGAGTCGTAGTTCTGCTTGGTGACGTAATGCTTCGCCATCCAGTCGGCCAGGCGCGGCATGATCTTGAAGTTCGTGGTGTTGAGCTTCGCCATCGCGCCGACGGTGACGTCGCGCTCCGGATGGGCGGCGGCGTGCAGGATCGCCTGCGCGACCTTCGACGGATCGATCTGCGGCGACGGCAGCTTGGGCTCCTTGTCCATGTAGTTGCGCGCGTGCTCGGGATAGGGCGTGTTCACGGCGGTGGGCTGGATGAGCGTGACCGACACCGGCACCTTGTCCGCCTGCAGCTCGATGCGCAGCCCGTCGGTGAAGCCCTTCACCGCATGCTTGGACGCGGAGTACATCACCTGCAGCGGCACGACCGCGTCCGAGACTTCGCTGCCGATGTTGATGAGCGCGCCACCGCTTTCGCGAAGGTAGGGCAGCGCCACGAGCGAGCCGTACACCACGCCCCAGTAGTTGGTGTCGAAGAGGCGGCGGCTGTCCTCGTCCGCGACATCCCAGAGCCGGCCGTAGATGGCGACACCCGCGTCGTTCACCC
>DATMJE010000373.1:0-21411 GCA_035553995.1 Usitatibacter sp.
CGCCGGGCCCGCGCACCGTGGTGAGCGTCGTGAAGATCGACTTCAAGGGCGACCTCGCCGGCGAAGGCGCCGCGCGCGAGCGGCGCCGCGAAGAGCTGCGGCGGCAGTTCGCGATGAAGGCCGGGGCGCCCTTCCGCAGCGCCGACTGGGATGCGGCCAAGATCCGCGTCGTGGACGACCTCGGCGAGCGCGACTACGCCGCGGGCCGCCTCGCGAGCAGCAAGGCGGAAGTCGATGCCGAGGCCGCCACGGCCGAGCTCCACCTCGTCCTCGACAGCGGACCGAAGTTCACGCTGGGCGACGTGCACATCCACGGCCTGGAGCGCTACTCCGAATCGCTGGTGCGGCGCGTGGTGAGCATCCGCCACGGCGACCCCTTCTCCATGGACACCCTGGGAGAGCTGCAGCGCCGCCTGCAATCCGGGCCGTGGTTCTCGACCGTCACGGTGGATGTCGAGCGCGATCCGCTCAAGCCGAACCTGGTCCCGGTCATCGTGGCCGTGGCGGAGCGCCCCTCGCGCGACGTGGGCGTTTCCCTGGGCTACGGCACCGATGACGGCTTCCGCGCCGAGGCGGCGTACCGCGACCGCGACCTCTTCTCCCGCGGCTATGACCTGCAGAGCTCGTTGCGCATCGGCAGCCTGCAGCAGATCGGCTACGCGGACGTCTACATGCCGCCGGGGCTCTTCCCCTTCCGCGGGCGCGACGTGCCGTTCCGCGACAGCATGGGCGTGCTCTACGAGTACAACAACATCGAGAAGATCAACCTGCACCGCCTCGCGGTCGCGGCCTACCGCCACTTCACGCCGGAGAAGTTCGAGACGCGTGTCGGGCTCTCGTACCAGATCGAGCGCACGCACCCCGAGGGCTCGGACGAGCAGATCACGCGGGCCCTGGCGCCGGTGATCGCGTTCACCTGGCGCCGGGTGGACAGCCTCTTCGATCCGCAGCGCGGCGGCGTGCTGAACGTGCAGTTCGCCTCGGGCTGGAAGTCGCTGCTGTCCACGCAGGATTTCGTGAAGACGTACGCGCAGTACCAGCACTGGTTCCCGATCACGCCGCGCGACCAGCTCCTGGGCCGCGCGGAGCTGGGCTATACCATCGCTTCGTCGCGCGATGGAATTCCGGAGGACTTCCTCTTCCGCGCCGGCGGCTCGCGCTCCAACCGCGGCTTCGCCTACCAGAGCCTCGGCGTGCGCGAAGGCGAGGCGACCGTGGGCGGCCGCTACCTCATGACGGCGAGCGCCGAGTACGTGCACTGGTTGAACGAGAAATGGGGCGGCGCGGTCTTCATGGACATCGGCGACGCGGCCGATACGCCGAAGGAATGGAACTCGAATCGCAGCTACGGCATCGGCGCCCGCTACAAGACGCCCGCCGGGCCCCTCGCGCTCGACCTCGCCTACGCGGAGGGGCCGAGCAAGTTCCGCTTCTCGTTTTCCGTGACGGTAGCCTTCTGAAACCATGAGCGCCGAAGCGCCCGTTCCGGCACCGCCCGCCGCACCGCCACCACGGCGGCGCATGCGCTGGGTATGGCGAACGCTCGCCGCGGTGGCGCTGCTGCTGCTGGTCGTCATCGGCGCGATCACCTGGGTCATGACCACGCCCGAGGGCGCGCGCCTCGTCCTCGGCCGGGTCAGCACGATGCTGGGGGAAGGCACGCAGTTCTCCGGCGTCGACGGGCGCATCGGCGGCCTCTTGCGCATCGACACGATCGAGATCTCCCGGCCGGACCTGTACGTGCGCGTCGAGGGTTTCGAGATGGACACGGAGCCGCTCGAGCCCCTGCATGGGCGCCTCCTCGTCCACCGGCTGGCCGCGCGATCGGTGGTGGTGCGCACGGCCTCCACGGGGGAAGCCGCGCGCATCCCCGTCTCGTTCAAGCCGCCCTATGCCGTCGACGTCGAGGACGGGCGCGTGGGGGAGCTGCGCATCGGCCCGCTCACGCCCGAGGCGCGTGCCGAGAAGGATGTCGTGAAGCGCCGGGCGCTCATGGAAGGCACGCGCGACCGTGACTTCGTCGTGCGCGACATCCTGCTGCGCGGCGAGGGCGATGCAAGCCGCTGGACCATCCATGAAGCGCGCGCGGAAACCACGTATGGCCGCGCCGCGCTCGCGGGCACGCTCGAGACCACGGCGCCCTTCGCGCTCGACGCCAAGGCACGCGGCGAGGGCAGCTTCGGCGAGCGGCCGTATGCCGTCGAGCTGCGGGCGAAGGGCACGTTGAAGCGCCTCGATGCCACGTTCGAGGGCGACGTTTCCGGCCAGCATGCGGAGGGGCGCGCGGGCATCGAGCCGTTCGCGAAGATGCCGGTACGCACGCTGGAAGTCACGGCGAAGGAGCTCGATCTCGCGCGCATCGCCGGATCGTTGCACACCAACCTCGACGTGCAGGCGAAGCTCGACTCGGAGGGACAGGCGTTCTCCGGCCCGGTGCGCATCGAGAACCATGTGCCGGGTCCGTGGGACAAGGGGCGCCTTCCCTTCAACGCGGCCTCGGCGCGCGTGGTCCTGACCCCCGAGCGCGTCGATGTCGCGGATCTTTCGGTAACGTTGCCCGGAGGGGGGGCCGCGAGCGGCCACGCGGTCGTGCAGAAGTCGGGCGTGGAGGCAAACCTGCGCGTGGCGGACGTCGATCTCCTGGCCCTGCACGGCAGCCTGCAGAAGACGCGCATCAGCGGCCGCGTGAACGTCGCCGGCACGCGCGAGGCGCAGCGCTTCGAGGTGGCGCTCAAGGACCCGCGCTTCCAGGTCGAGGGCCGCGCCGCGCTCGAGGGGCCGCGCCTCACCATCGCCACGGTGCGGGTGCAGACGGGTGGCGGCGCCGTCACCGCATCGGGCCAGGTGCAGCTCGATGGGCCGCGCGCCTTCGCGCTCGAAGGCCGCGCCGACCACTTCGATCCATCCGCCTTCGTGAAGACCACCGCCGGCGATCTGAATTTCCGCTTCAACGCGAAGGGCACGATGGGCGACGGCATTGCGGGCGAAATCAGCACCGACATCGCGCCCAGCCGCTACGCGGGCCTGCCCGTGAGCGGCCGCATTCGCGCCGCCGGGGACAAGTCCCGCCTCGCCGCGAGCGACGTGCACATGCAGGTGGGCGACGGCCGCATCGATGCGACCGGCAGCTTCGGCGGCCGCGGCGACGCGTTGGACGTGACGCTGCATGCGCCCAACCTGTCGCTGCTCGCGCGGCCCTTCGGCATCGCGATGGCAGGCCGCCTCGACGCGCAGGCGCACCTCACGGGCACCTTCCGCGCGCCGGCCGGCCGTGTGGATGCCACGGGCGGCGACCTGGTGCTGCCCTCGGACGTCTTCATCCGCGAGCTCGCATTGAAAGGCGAGGCCGGCACCGAGCCGCAAAGTCCCATCGACGTGCGCCTCGACGTGAAGGGGCTCGCGGTCGGCAAGGACAAGCCGCCCACGACGCTCGCGCAATCCGCCACCGCCACGTTACGCGGCACGCGCGCCGCACACCGCCTGGAGCTCGATGCGGCGATGAATGCGGACACCACGGTGAAAGCGGCGCTGCAGGGCGGCCTCGATCCCGCCAGTCCCTCGCTCGCCTGGAATGGCCGCGTGGAATCGCTTTCCATGACCGGGCGCGGCGCGTTCTCGCTGCAGGCGCCCGCGACACTGCAGCTCGCTGCCGAGCGCATCGAGCTCGGCGATGCGACGTTGCGCGGCGAGTGGGGCGAAGCGCATCTGGCCCTTACCCGCTGGACGCCCCGCACGCTCGACCTGCGCGGCTCCAGCCCCGGCATCCGCATCCGGAACCTGGCGCGGGAGTTCAAGCTGGGCGACGTGCCGCGCTCGAACCTGGTGCTGGCGGCGGACTGGAACCTGCGCGGCGCCCAGACGCTGGACGGCGTGGTGATCCTGCGCCGCATTTCCGGGGACGTGCGCATCGGCGAGCCGCCATTGCCGCTCGGGCTCACGGATCTCGACCTGCGCCTCGAATCGTCGGGCGGCAAGGCGCGCGCGGCGCTCGTCCTCGCGGGCCAGCGCATCGGCCGCATCCAGGGGCAGGGAAGTGCAACGGTCGAGCGCGGCACGGCGGGCTGGGCGCTCGCGCCCACGCAGCCCGTCGAGGCCCGCGTGACGGCGGGGATCCCGGACCTCGCGGTGCTGGCGCCCTGGATCGGGCAGGACGCGAAGGTGACCGGGCGCCTCGATGCCAACATCGCGGTGAGTGGCACGGGCGCGAATCCGCAGGTCTCGGGCGAGGCGCAGATGCAGAACCTCGCGCTGCGCGAGCCGCAAAGCGGCTTCGAGGTGCAGCAGGGCCAGGTCGCGCTGCGGCTCGCGGACAACAACGTGACCATCGAGCGCTTCAGCGCGGTCGCGCCGTGGCACGTGCCGCCCCGTGCGCAGCGCAAGTTCGAGGGGCTCTCCCATCCCGATGCGGGGGCGATCACCGCGGAGGGCTCGATCGACCTCAACCAGCGCCGCGGCAACCTGCGCATCCGCGCCGACCACGTGCCGGTCACGCAGATCGCCACGCGCTTCGTCGCGGTGAGCGGCGAGGCGCGGTTCGAAGCGGCGGGCGAGGGAGTGGTCGCGGTCGGCGCGTTCAGCGCCGACGCGGGCTGGATCGGCGCGCTCTCGGACGCCCCACCCTCGGTCTCGGAAGACGTCGTGGTGGTGCGCAAGGCGGCACCCGCGGCGAACGCGCCCGCCAAGGGCAAGGAAAAGATCACGCTGGATGTGCGCTTCACGCTCGGCGAGCACGTGTACTTCGAGGGGCGCGGCCTCGACACGCGGCTGGCGGGGGAATTGCGCGTGCAGGGCGAGCCCACGAGCCTCAGGGCGTCCGGCGTCATCCGCACGCTGGGCGGCACGTACGAGGGCTACGGCCAGAAGCTCACCATCGAGCGCGGCGCGCTCGCCTTCAACGGCCCCATCGACAACCCGCATCTCGACGTGCGCGCGGTGCGCAAGGGCCTGCCGGTCGAGGCGGGCGTGGAGGTCGTCGGAACCGTGGCCCGGCCGCGGGTGCGGCTCGTGTCCACGCCGGAAGTGCCGGAGCCCGAGAAGCTGTCCTGGTTGGTCCTGGGCCGCGGCCCCTCGGACCTGGGCCCCGGCGATGCCTCGCTGCTGCTTTCCGCAGCGGCGTCGATGCTCGGCAAGGGCAACGGCGGCACCGATTTCACGCAGAAGCTGGGCATCGACGAGGTGAAGATCGGGCGGTCCGACACCCACAGCATCCTGGGCGTCATGCCGCAAAGCACCGTGGCCGGCCGCACCGGGACGGCTTCAGCGGCCGACGTGGTGACTGTCGGCAAGACGCTCACGCGCACCGTCCACCTGAGTTACGAGCAGGGGCTCTCGGACGCGGAAGGCGCCTTGCGGCTCACCCTGCAGATCTCCAAGCAGTTCCAATTGTTAGTAAGGGCTGGCTATCTTCCTGGCCTTGACGCCGTATACCGCTGGGTGCTCGATTGACCAACGCCCCACTTTGGGGCGGATTCCTGGCGGCCTTCTTCCAGCGGTAACGCGCCCGACCGATCGGCTTATTGGGATCGGGACGACATTGCCGTAAGATAAAACCTACAGAATGTCGTTTCGGGGAGAGGCCTTTTGAAGTACGAATGCCCGTGGTGCCGGAAGGCCAGCTTTTCGTTCTGGCAAAAACAGACGCTCGGTCCCAGCCGTACGATCCCGTGCCGCGCGTGCACCCGCCACGTTGGTGTGCACGCACTTCGCGCGCAGCTCGCTTCCACTCCCGTGCTCGCCCTGGGCTTTCTCGGCCTCGTGATGGGCAAGGTTCTCTATGCCAACCTCCCCGCCGTCATGCTCGGCGCGTGGGTGGGGATCACGCTCGGCATGCTGGTCACGGCGCCGCTCTACCACTTCTTCGTCCCGCTGGTGAAGCCCACGGCCTGACGGCCGGAACCCGGGCGGTTTTGCCCCCGGTATTGCGCAGGCGCATCATTTCGCTTTCCCCTCGCCCGCCGGGGTGAAGGAGCGCGGAATGGCCTACGCAGCCCTTCAGTCAGCCGATCTCGAGGCGCTCCGGGCCACGGTCGAATTCGCGCCGCTCGGCATGGCGCATTTCGACGCCCGCGGCCGCATCCTGCTCGTCAACCGCCGCCTGTGCGACATGCTGGGCTATTCGCGCGACGAGCTCGTGCGGCGCGACTTCCTGCAGCTCACCTTCCACCAGGATGTCGCCGAATGCCGCGCGATGATCGCGCGCCTCGCGGCCGGCGAGATCCCCTTCTTCCGCGAGGAGAAACGCTTCGTCCGCGCCGACGGCTCGATCGTGTGGAGCTGCGTAACCGTTTCGGCGGCCCCCGCAGTCGAAGGGCGGGCGCCCTTCTTCATCGGCATCGCCGAGGACATCACGGAGAAGCGCAAGCGCGACGCGGAACTGGCCGCGCTGGCCGACGCGATCCCGCAGATGGTCTGGATCAGCGACAGCCTCGGCCGGCGCTCCTGGTTCAACAACCGCTGGTACGAATACACCGGGCTCGCGTTCGAGGACGTGCGCGACCTCGGCTGGCAGCGCGCGCACCATCCCGACCACCGCGAGCGTGTCACGGCGGGACTCGTCGCCGCCCTGGCGCGCGGCGAAATCTGGGAGGACACGTTCCCGCTGCGCCGCTTCGACGGCGAGTACCGCTGGTTCCTCTCGCGTGCGGTCCCGGTACGTGACGAAGCCGGCAACGTGCTGCGCTGGTTCGGCAGCAATACGGACGTGACGGACCACCTCGACGCGCTGCGCACGGCCGAACGCGCGCGCAAGCAGCGCGAGGAAATGGTCGCCGCCGTGGCGCACGACCTGCGCAACCCGGTACACACGATCGTGCTCGCCGCGGCGACGCTCGAGACGCCAGCGCTGGCCGACGAGAGGCGCACGCGGCTCGCCGGCATCGTGAAGAACACGTCGTTGCGCATGGGCCGCCTGCTCGACGACCTGCTCGATTTCTCGCGGATGGAATCCGGGACCTTCGCCGTGCATCGCGCGCCTGTGGCGTGCTCCGCGTTGCTCGCGTCCATCGTCGAGCTCTTCGAGGCGCGCGCCCTGGGCAGCGGCATCCATCTGCGTGTCGAGGACATGCCGGCCGGGCTGGAAGTCTACGGCGACCGCGATCGGCTCCTGCAGGTGCTCTCGAACCTCGTGGGCAATTCGCTCAAGTTCACCCCCGCAGGGGGAAGGATCACCATCTCGTGCGTGGCGTGCACGGCGGGCGTGGAATTCGCCGTGGCAGACACCGGCAAGGGCATGTCGGAAGACGACCTGCCGCGTCTCTTCGACCGCCACTGGCGCGCGGACCCCGGCGCTCCGGGCGGCGCCGGCCTCGGCATGCCGATCGTGCGCGGGATCGTCGAGGCGCATGGCGGCGAGATCCGCGCGCAGAGCGCGCCGGGCGTCGGCACCACGATTCGCTTCACGATTCCTGCCGCCTACTTGCCCTGCATCGCCGCATCCAGCCCCGGCACGTAGGCCGCGCCCTTCGGCACGGTGATGCTCGAGCCCTTGAAGTCGTTGCCCACGGCCTCGAACCGTCCGCCGAGGCATTCCGCGAGGAATGCTTCCGACACCGCGTAGAACGAGGTGCGGTTGGGCGCGCGCGCGAAGCCGTGGCCCTCGTCGGGGTAGAGCACGTACGTCACGGGAATCTTCTTCGCTTCCATGGCGGCGAGGATCTGGTCCGCCTCGGCCTGCTTCACGCGCGGGTCGTTGGCGCCCTGCCCGATCAGCAGCGGCTTGCGGATGCGATCGGCGTAGTAGAGCGGCGAGCGCTCCTTGAGGAGCTTGCGGCCGTCTTCCGTGCGCATGTCGCCGACGCGGCGATACATCTGCTCGCGGAACGATTCCCAGTAGGGCGGGATCGAGGCGAAGAGCGTCTCGAGGTTGGAGGGTGCCACGATCGCGATGCCGCACGCGTACCTGTCCGGCGAGTGCGTCATCTCCCACAGCGTGGCGTAGCCGCCATAGGAGCCGCCGAATACCGCGACCCTGCCGGGCTGCGCGATGCCGTTCTTCACCGCCCAGTCGATGCCGTCGAGCAGGTCCTCGTGCATCTTGCGGCCCCATTCGAGGTCGCCCTTGTTGGTGAACGCCTTGCCGAAACCGGTCGAAGCGCGGAAGTTGACCCTCAAGGACGCATAGCCGCGATTGGCGAACCAGACGCTCTGCCCATCGTAGCCGTACGAGTCGCGCGCCCACGGGCCGCCATGCACGTCGAGGACCAGCGGCAGCGGCTTGTCCGGACGGCAGTCGCCGTTCCGGTCGCTGCCCACCGGCAGGGAGAGATATGACACCAGCGTGAGCCCGTCGCGCGACTTGATCTCGACCGGGCAGACCTCGGGGAGCTGGACGCCGGCAAGCTTCGGGCGCGTCACGTAGAGCTCGGTGAGCGACCTGGTCGAGCGGTCGTAGAGCAGCGCGCGCGCCGGCGCGGTGACGGGATCGTGCCCCACGACCCAGAGCCTGTTGTCGCGCGTCTGGCTCTGTACGGACCACGCGCCCTTCAGGTTCGTGTCGAGGAATTCGATGTCGGGCCTGACGGACGGATCGACGACGCGCCATTCGGGCTTGAGATAGTCGACGCTGTACGCGAGCACGCGCGAGCTCTCGGGATCGCTGATCACGCCGCCCACGTCCGCCTTCGCGTCCTCACCCACGACGCGGCGCTGGTTGCTCGCCATGTCGATCGCGACGAGCGCCGAGGTGTTGCGGCCGCGGCTCTCGCGCCAGTAGAGCGTCCGGCCGTCGCGCGAGAAGCCCAGCGCGCCCGTGGTCTGCGAGTCCTCGAAGCCCACCTTCTCGAAAGGCGTGGTCTTGCCGCCTTCCCAGCGCAGGGTTTCCTCGCCGCCGTCGCTCGTCGCGCGCGTGACGAGGCGCACCTGCAGGTCGTCATCGAGGACGAAGCCGGAGTAATGCTCCGTGTTGTCGAAGAGCTTCTTCACCGCGCCGGTGCGCACGTCGAGGAGGTACGGGTCGTGCCAGGCCTTGTCGCGGTCGTTGATGCCGACCACGATCTCGTCGGGGCGCTTGAGCGACGTGTGGTACGTCTCCACCCGCACGGCCTTGTAGTCGGTGAGGAGGCGTTCGGCGCCGGTGCGGGCATTCACGGCGTAGAGCAGGAAGTTCTCGTCGCCGCCCTTGTCCTGGGTGTAGAGGATGTCCTCGCCGTTCGCGGCCCACGAGTGGTTGCGGATGGGGCGGAGCTTCTCGTTCGTCACGGCGCGCGCCTCGGCGAGCGGCTTGCCGCGCTCGACCACCCAGATGTTGAGCACGCCCTCGCGCGGCGCGAGGAAGGACACGTACTTTCCGTCGGGACTCACGCGGCCGCCCGCGCGCTCGGGGTTGCCGAAGATGACGGCGCGCGGGATGAGCGCGTCCGCGGCCGGTTGCGTGGCCGTGCCCTGCGTGGCTGTGGGACCGGCGCACGCCGAAAGCAGGGCGGCCAGGGCGATCGTGGACAGGGAAAGCTGCGCTGGACGGTGGTTCATCGGGACTCCGCGGATTCGGTGACCGGCGCATTGTCGCTTTTTTGCGCCCGCGGCGATGTCGCGCGGCGACGGGACCGCCGATTCGTGGTGCAGGGCGCAGGAAAGCGGGGACGGACGGCATCGGGAGCCGAATGTCCGATGTAACGAGGCTCATGGAACGTAGATCAAGCGCATCGCAGACAGCGCTGTCTCATCGAGCACGCAGCTCCTAGCATCAGATGCAAAGAACAAACAAGGGAGATGCGAATGCGCACGCGATTTCTTCATCGGCTGCTCGCGCTGGTTTGCCTGGCATCGCTCACCACTGCCGCCGCGATGGTGGGAGGAGGCGGAGACACCGGCGTCCAGCCTGCCGAAAAACAGCTGAACGCACCCGGGCAGCCCGCCGCGCAGGAGCAATCCATCGCGCCGATGACCGACAAGACGCTCGCGAACGGCCTGTACATGCAGGGACAGTTCACGTATTCGCTGCAGGGGGGTGCGGCGAGCATCACGCTCGACCGGATCAACAACGACTCATTCACGCGCACCACCGGCACGCTGCAGCTCAGCGTCTGGGCGACGAGCTATCAACCGGTGCGCGGGGACGGCATCACCGGTTATCGGCTCGCCACCTTCTCCACGCTGACCGCGATGGCGCCGCGCACGTTCTACACCAACGTCTCGCGTAGCGGCAGCAGTGCCCGCCCGCCGGACGGGAGCTACTGGCTGGTGCTGGTCCTGGGCGAGTTCAATCCCGCCGCCTGCCCGAACAATCCGGACGGCTACTGCGTCACGGACACGTTCACCTCCTTCACGCAGGTCTCGTGGGGCAACGCGCAGCCGACCTTCAACTATTCCGACCTGTGGTGGACCTCGACCGAATCCGGCTGGGGCATTTCCCTCCTGCACCATCCGAGCAACGTGATCTTCGGCGCCTGGTTCACGTACGACGATTCCGGAAATCCGAAATGGTATGTGGTGCCCTATTGCCCGCTGGTGGCCGACTATTGCTTCGGCACGCTCTACGAGACCACGGGCTCGCCGTTCGCGCAGGCCTTCAATCCGAACGCGGTCACGGTGACGCCGGTCGGGACGCTCTCGCTGAACTTCAGCAGTTTCGGCAACGGGTTGATGACGTACAACGTGCGGGGCGTCACCTCGACGAAGCGGATCACGCGGCAGCCGTTCTGAACGTTTGCGCCCCGGGTCGCCCCGGCCGCCGCAACTGCGGCGATCGGGCCGGGGCCCATTCGGCTGTCACTGCATCCTGGCCTTGATTTTCCGGTAGGCCGAGTCGAGCCTCACGTCCATTGCCGCAGGCGTGTTGTCCAGCGCCACCTCGTGCACGAGCTGCTCGGGGTTCGAGGACATCATCATGGACTTCGGCGGAGAGCGGAAGCCCGTCATCGTGTAGCAGCGGCTGAGATTCCCGGAACCCGGCGGGTTCATCTGGAAATAGCAACCGGAGGCGTTGTTGTTGCCGGACAGCGTGAATGTGTAGACCTGGTCGATGATGGAGCCGGGCGCCACGACAAGCCACTGGTTAAGGCTCGCGACGTAGCCGCCGCCTACGGCCCGCCCGAACGAGTTGGTGCCGAACGCGATGTAATCGCCATCCGAATCGGGCGTGTCGTCGACCCTCGAGAACGTGTACGAATCGCTGAACGTCGAGATGATTGTGTAGGTATAAGTCCACGTGCCGCCGATCAGCAGCGCCGTCTTGTCGCGATTGGCATTCACGGGAGCCGGCTGCGATGCCACCGTCATGCGGATATCGAAGCGTCCGCCCGAAGCCAGCGTCGTCTTGAAAGGAAAGTGCCCATCGGCAAAGGCGAATAACGTGACCTGCCCGGCTGCGTCGAGAGGCACGTCCAGCGAATAGCTGCCGGTCGGCGAGCACGAAAAGACGAACTGTCCATTGCCCAGGACCAGTCCGCAAATCGAGTTGCCCAGGTTGTCGGACACGGATCCCGAGATGTTCACGGTCGCTTTAGCCTGCACGCCGGAAGATTCGCCCGGTTGCGCGACGGCGACGGTCACGAACAGCGATGACAGCCCAATAAGCAGGTGTGCGCCAAATCTTTTCAACATTTTGGATTTCCCCCTTTGGAGTCAGGTGCGTCGGATATCGCCCCGTAGCCAGCCGGCAGCCAGTCCGTCCCCTGGAAGCAGCCTCGCTTTTCTACGAAAGCTAAGCCGCCGCCCGTACTGGGCGAGCGAATATTAGCTCTGCGCCGCGCAAAGGGCGAACCCGAGGTCACCGGGACGGTCACGTTGCCCGGGGAGCGGCACCTGGCAGCGCGAGCGTTACCAGATGAACACGCTCAAGCAGCGCAGCATTTTCGCGCGTGTAAGCTGTGCACCCTCAAGGACGGGTGGAGCGCGAGTCCATGACGCGCACGGCATTGATCACCGGGGCGAGCCGCGGCATCGGGCGGGAGGTCGCGCGCACGCTGGCCTCTGAGGGCTGGCGCGTGCTCGCGGCGGTGCGCGATCCGAACGCCGCGCCGCCCGGAACGCAGGCGGAGACACTCGACGTCGCGGATGCCGCGTCGATCGAATCGTTGGCCGAGCGGCTGCGGGCGCGTAACGAGCAGCTCCACGCGCTGGTCAACAATGCCGGCGTGTACAACGCGGCCACACGCGAGACCTGGGACGTCAACCTGCTGGGCCCGTTGCGGCTGACCCGCGCGCTCGAGCCCCTGCTCGCAACCGACGGGCGCGTCGTGATGGTGACGAGCGGGCTTGGGCGGCTCTCGAGCCAGCCGGCGAGCCTCGTCAAGCGGCTCACCAATGCCGGCCTCTCGCTCGAGGATCTCGAGCGCCTCGCCCACGAGGCCCCGGGCGGTTACGGCGCCAGCAAAGCTGCCGTGGCCGCACTCGCGCGCGTGTACGCGAAGAAACTGGCGCCGCGTGCAATCCTCGTGAATGCGATCAGCCCGGGATGGGTGCGCACGGACATGGGAGGACGCGGCGCGCCCCGCTCGGTGGAGCAAGGCGCGGCCAGCATCCTGTGGGGCGTGAAGCTGCCGCCGGACGGACCCACCGGCGGCATGTTCGAGGACGGGAAGCCGATCGATTGAGTCACATGCGCGTGAGCCTTCCCGACTCGAGGCGCACGCGCTCTCCGTTCCAGAAGCCGGGATCGGTCGGATAGAGGAAGGTCCGGCTCGCGCCGCTGCCGAAATTCACGCGGATTTCCCAGCGGTTGCTGCCGTTGTCCAGGAAGCGCGTGACCACCGATGTGACGGTGCCGCACGACTCGCACGGGATGTACCGGGTTTCGACGGCGGGACGGAGATCCGGCGGCTTCGCCTCCGCGAGGGTCTTCTCGACGGCGCGCTTGGTCTCGGCGAGCTTGGCCTCGGTGGCCTTCGCTTCGGCCAGCGTCGTTTCGACGGCGCGCTTGGTCCTGGCGAGATCCGCCTCGGCCGCCATCATTTCCGCGGCCCGTTTCGTATCCGCGAGCTTCGCTTCCGCGGCCATCATTTCCGCGGCGCGCCTCGTCTCCGCGAGCTTCGCTTCCGCAGCCACCATCTCGGCCGCGCGCTTCGTCTCCGCGAGCCTGGCCTCCCCAGCCACCATCTCGGCCGCGCGCTTCGTCTCCGCGAGCTTCACCTCCGCGGCCTTCAGTTCGGCGGCGTGCTTCGCTTCGATGAGCTTGCCCTCCACGGACTTGAGATCCACCGAGGGTTTCGTGTCCGCGCGCCGGGAATCGGCCGGCTTCGCGCCGATCGCCTTGGTATCGGTGCGCTTGATCTCGGCACGCTTCGATTCGGCCGGCTTCACGCCGACGGTCCTGACCGTGGCCGCCCGCGGCTGAATGCGCCTGGCATCGGCGAGCTTCGTCTCGGCCGGTTTCGGCTCGAAGCGCCTGGCCTCCGCGAGCTTCGTTGGCGCGGCTTTCGGTTCGAAGTGCCTGGCCTCCGCGAGCTTCGTTGGGGCAGCTTTCGGTTCCACGGGCTTAGCCGCGGCGAGCTTCGGGGCGGCGGGTTTCGGTTCGATGCGCTTCGCTTCCGCGACCCTCGACGGAGTCGGCTTCGGCTCGACCCGCTTGACCTGCGCGAGACTCGTCCGTGGCGGCTTCGGCTCGACGTGCCTGGGTTCGACGAGCCTGGGCTCGACGCGCTTCGCTTCGGCCGGCTTGGGCTCGATGCGCTTCGCTTCAACGAGCCTGGGCTCGACGTGCCAGGCCTCCACGGGCTTGGCTTTCGCGACCCTGGGCTCGACCCGCTGGGAATCGAGAGGCCGTGCTGCCGATGGCGCGGCTGCGAACGGCTTCGGTGCTACGACCTTCAATTCTGCCGCCCGGGGCTCACGCTTCGGCTCGGCCGGCTTGGCCTCGGCGATGACCGTCTCGCGGATCGGCGGCTCGACAGGCAGGGCTTTCGGGACTGCGGCCTCGACGTGTGCGGCTGCCACCAGTCCGGCCGGCCTCAGCGCGCCGCCGGACCCGTTCGTCGCGGCGACCTTGAGCCCGGCCGCCGCGGGGATCGGCCTGGGCTCGACAGGTTTCGTCTCTTCGACGATCACCTCGTTCACCCTGGGCGCGACGGGCTTCGCATCCGCAACCTGCGCTTCGAGCCGCGCGGGCTCGAGAGGGTTTTCCTTCCAGAGCGTGGACTCGGTCCACTTCGGGCCGATGACCCTCAGCTCCGCGAGCCTGATGCCCGGGCGCTTCGACTCGACCGCCTTCGTCGGCGCGGCTTTAGGCTCCGGGCGCGGCGCCTCGGCCGTTTTCGTCCCGGTGGGGGCGGGCTCCACGGACACGGTTTCGACGGGCTTGGCTGGAGCGTTCTGCGCCTGCAGCGATTTCGTCTCGGCGGATTGCGGCGCGACGGGAGTGGCTTCGGCGGCGGCCGCCTGCTTGGTCGCCGTCACCAAGGCTTCGGTTGGAGGTAATGGGTTCTCGGCGGCGGCTGCCGCCACGGCCTTGGCTTCGATGCCGTTCGCCTCGACGGGTGCGGAGCCTGCAGAGCCGGCCGCCTCCGTGCGCAGCTCGACGGGACGGGATTCCGCAGTGACTGCCTTGGGTTGCTCGCGCTCTGCCGGTCTCGGCGGGCCGAAGGAAACGGGATCCGGCGGCGCGGTGCCCATCCTCTGGTAGAACGGTGTCTTCGTATGGGCGACGACGCCGAACAGGGCGGCGCCTCCCAGTGCAATCGCGATCCCGGCGGCGACCAGTGCCGTAAACGCGGAATCGGGCCCGCGATGTCCACCTCGGACTGCTCCGATCATAAGTCCTCCCTTGGACGAACGCGCTCTCGTCACTGCGCGACCTTGCTTCGGGCCGCTCTCGTGACGTCCAAGTGGCGCGTTCTGACGGGAACGCCGCCGCGACCGTTCTGGTTGACGATCGTTCCGCGGCATTTTTTTGCATCGCTGCTGGATGGGATATGGACCTGTAGTGTTACTTGGCACGGGCGAGCCGTGCGAGCGTGCGCCGAGCGCGCCTCTCAATCCGCGCGTTCGGCCGGGGCGAGCTCGACCATCATCTCGTTGGCGAGCGATTCGAGCGCGGTCTTCAGGTCGTCGTCGGAGAGCGAAGCGGGTACGGCCAGCCGCGCGCGGACCTTGAAGAGATAGCCGCCCGCCATCGCGGCGCTGGTGACCTGCGTGTGCAGCTCCTCGATGCTGACTCCGCGCGAGGCGAGGCTCTCGGAGAGCTCGTGAACGATGCCCGGACGGTCGTGGCCCACGAGGTCCACGTGAACCAGGCGGGTGGTTCGCTTCGGCGCCGCTCGCTCCCCGCGCGCAATGGCAATGCGCAGGCCCCGCGACTCGAGGGCGCGTAACGCGTCTTCCAACGCCGCCGCCCGTGCCTCCGCGACTTCGAAATGCACCATGCCTGCGAATTGACCGGCGAGGTTCGCCATGCGGCTGCCGGCCCAGTTCGCGCCGGAGCTGCGGCCCGCATCGGCGATCGCCTCGACGATTCCGGGCTGGTCGGGGCCGATCGCGGTGATGACGAGGGAGATGGTCATGGCAAGGGCTCCGCTGCGAGTTTACTGGCCCGACAACTTGTCTTCGCCGGTATCGTTCTTGCGCTTCGCGAACGCCCTCTCGAGGGGGCCGCCCGCAATCAGCACGATCAGCGCTGCGCCCAGCGCCACGCCGACGAGCACAAAACGGCCGAGCCCGCATGCGGCGCCGAGCCCCGCGGACATCCAGATCGATGCGGCGGTGGTGAGGCCTTCGACGCGATGATGGGCATGATGATGGATGATCACGCCCGCGCCGAGGAAACCGACACCGGCGACCAGGCCCTGGATCACGCGCGCGACGGCGTCGGCATTGCCTCCCGCCTCGATCGTGGCCAGCACGACCGAGGCGCTGCCGATGCACACGAGCGAATGCGTGCGCACGCCTGCGGGCTTGCGCCGGAGGTCGCGGTCGAGGCCGATGATCGCCCCCACGGCGAGGGCCGCCCCGATGCGTGCCAGGAGGGTTGCAACGTCCATGGGCGCATTATCACCGCCGCGCCGCCCGGCGATGAGCTCAGCCCGCGGCGTCGATCAACGTCGCGGCCATGGCCTTCGCGGTCGCGGCAGCCTGCGGCGCCCCGTCCATCGCCGCGGACACGATGGCGCCGTCGAGCAGGATCTGGACCTGGCGCGCGACCTTCTTCGGCTGCGGTAGTCCCGCCTCGCGGGCGAGCCGCGTAACCAGCTCGTTCGTCCAGTCGCGCGCATCGCCGAGCACGGCACGGCCCGCGGCCTCGGGTTTCAGCTCCGCGTTCGCGCGCTGGAAATAGCAGCCGTGGAAGCCGGGCTGCGCCATCGCATCGCCCAGCCAATCGAAGAGGCCGAGGATCTTCCCGCGCGGGGAGTCGTAGCGCTCGAGCCAGGCTTCGATGCGCGCCTGGCGCGAGGCGGCGCGATCGGCCAGGTAGGCGCGCACCAGCTCATCCTTGCTGCCGAAGTTGTCGTAGAGCGACGCCTTGGCGACCCCCGCGCGCTCGATGATGCGGTCGATGCCGACGGTGTTGATGCCTTCCGCGTAGAAGAGCTCGCGAGCGGCGGCGAGCAGGCGCTCGCGTGCGGATTTGGGGGGCGGGCTGGCGGCGGGAGTGGCGGCTGTCTTGGACATGGCTTGACAATAACAGACAGGTCTGTATGATGCAAGCGATCAGACAGACTTGTCTGTTCGCTAAAAGGAACGTCGCACATGTCCGCCATCGCCCCGACGACCGCCCCCGCCCGGATGCCCCGCGTCGCCGCCTTCCTGCTGCTTGCCTCCATTACCGTCTCCTTTCTCGCCGGCTCCAGCGCGCCCACGCCGCTCTATGCGATCTACCGCTCGGAGTGGCATTTCAGCGCGACGATGATGACGGTGATCTTCGGCGTCTACGCGCTCGCAGTGCTCGTTGCACTTCTCGTCGCGGGACGCTTGTCCGACCACGTGGGTCGGAGGCCCGTGCTGCTCGCCGCGATCGCGACGCAGGTCGTGACCATGGCGCTCTTCGCGGAAGCGGGCGGCCTGGGACAACTCATCTTCGCCCGCGTGATGCAGGGACTGTCCGCGGGGGCGGCGTTGGGTGCCATCGGCGCAGGCCTCCTCGACATCGACAAGACGCAGGGCGCGATCGCCAATTCGGTCACCCCGCCGGTGGGGACTGCGGCCGGCTCCGTGCTGGCAGGGATCCTCGTGCAGTACTTCGCGCACCCGACGCAGCTCGTCTATGTCGTGCTGGCCGTGGTGCTCGTCCTGCAAGGCATCGGGGTGGCGCTCATGACCGAGACGCACACGCCGCGGCCCGGTGCGCTGGCATCCCTCAAGCCGCACCTGCGGTTCTCGCCCGAGGTCCGCCGCGCGCTCGTGCTGGGCGCGCCGGCGCTCGTCGCGGCCTGGGCCATGGCCGGCTTCTTCGCATCGCTGGGTCCGTCACTGGTGCAAACCCTCTTCGGCACGAGCACGCTCGTGGGCAGCCTTTCGCTCTTCGTGATGGCGACGAGCGCCGCGGTCGTCACATGGCTGCTGCGCAACCTCTCCGGCGCCGCACTCACGCGCCTGGGCGCGACGGTGCTGGCGATCGGCGCGGCGGGCATCCTGCTCTCGTTTCCGCAGCACGCGGCACTGCTCTTCTGGGCCGCGCTCCCCGTGGCGGGCGCGGGCTTCGGCGCGGCATTCCAGGGCGCGGTGCGGACGATCGCGACGCATGCACCGGCGCACGAGCGTGCCGGCGCCCTCTCGATCGCGTTCGTGATCTCGTACCTGGCGATGGGATTGCCGGCGATCGTCGCGGGCTACTTCGTGACGCGTCAGGGGGACCTGGTGGCGACGGCGAGCGAGTTCGGAGTGTTCGTGATCGCGCTGGCTGCGGTCGCGCTGGCGGCGACCTTCCTGGGTCGGGAGGAGATTTAATTTAGTCTGTGCGTCGGACCCAATCGTGGAACTTCCGGGCCTGGGGAATTGTTCAACGTCCGATGCGGTGCCCCAAGGGTCGGTAGCGCGGAGATGGAGGCTTTGTGAATACGGGCAAGTGGATTGCCGTCGCAATTCTCGCAGCGGGGTCAACGCATGCCGACAATGTAGGCCGGTATCGGATCGTCTTCCCCCTTACGCTCGCAAGCGACGAGCAGCTTGAAGAATTCAAGCTCACTGTCGTGTGTGGCCACATCGATACCGTGTCCGTACCGGACATGTGGGACCTCCACGTGGGCCGTGCGGTAAGCGGGCGCGAGGAGTTGACCGCCGCTGCCGGACTGGGCGCCGCAGCATTGAGTAATCACGATGTATCGAGATTCAACGGCAAGATCGTGGTCACTGCCGTCCCACCAAGCAATTGCCTGGCAACATAGTCCGGAACTACCCGCAAAGCCCCACCCATCCGCAAGCGCTGCAGAAATCGCAGCCGTCCTTGCGGATGACGGTGTAGTTGCCGCACTCGCGGCAGCGCGCACCTTTCATCACCGCCGGTTCCTCTTCGCCGCGAGGCGTTTCCAGCACGCCCATCTCGCGCATCGGATAGCCGTGCTCGTCCAGCAGGCCCAGCATCGCGTAGCGATGGATGGCGAGCCGCGCGAGATAGGCGACGGTGGAGGGCCAGTTCTGCTGGCGGCGCTCGCCGGGCACGAACGCCATGAAGTCGCCCAGAGGCTCGGAATAGTCGAGGAGCTTGCGCAGCTTCATCCCGATCCACGCCGGGTCGATCACGCGCATGTCGAGCGAGAGGATGCGCGTGAGGCCATCGAGCGCGCGCGGGTAATGGCCGGATAGCCACATCGAATAGGGCCGCGTGGTGCCGTCGGGCATCTGGATTTCCTTCAGGCCCAACACGAACTCGTCGCCCGCAGCGGGATTGGCGACATCCACGGTCCAGGAGAGCGTGCCGTCGGTGCCGGTGCGCGGCTCCTCGACGCTGAACACATGGTCGAGCACGGGGGACGGTCCCTCGGCATCGAACGCGTGCAGCTGCTCGCAGCGTGCGCGCACGAGCTGCGCCATCGCCGACACGATGCCGGGCACGCGCTTCTTCTCGCCCTGCGGCGGCATGCGCAGGTCGAATGCATCGTCGCCCATGCTGCCCGCGAGGATGTCGAGCTTCATGCGCAGCCACGCGCGGTCGTTGGCGCGCATGTCCATCGAGAGCGTCTTGGCGACCGCACCCAGGCCGCGCGGCTGCTCGGCGCCGTTCACCCACACCTCGAACGGGAACGCCTGGCCCTGCTCCTCGACGTGTCCCACGAAGAGCGCGAAGCGGCCCGCCGGCGCATCGATCATGTAGGTCCACGCGGGATTGCCACCGGGCAGCTCCGGGCGGCCGGGCCAGCGCAGGCTCGCGAGCACCGGCTGCGGCAGCGACTTGATCGACAGGCGCCGGTTGGCGTCGGTGACCAGCTCGGCGGGAGCTGTCGTGGATCGTGGCGCATCGGGCGTGAGCACCGCGCCCAGCACGGAATTCGGCCGGTAGGTCGCGAGCCCCTTGAGGCCGTCGCGCCATGCCTTGAGATACAGGCCTTCGAACTCCGGGTACGGGTAATCCTCCGGCACGTTCACCGTCTTGGAGATGCTGGTGTCGATGAAAGGCGCTACCGCCGCCACCATCGCCGCGTGTGCGCTGGCCGAGATCTCGAGCGCGCTCACGAAGTAGTCCGGCAGGGTCGCGTTTTCCCCGTAGAGGTGCCGGTACAGGCGCCACGCATGGTCTTCCACGCGGAATTCGCTGTGCGTGCCGTCCGGCATGCGCTTCTTGCGCGTGTACGTCCACGAGAACGGCGGCTCGATGCCGTTCGAGGCGTTGTCCGCGAAGGCGAGGCTGATCGTGCCGGTCGGCGCGATGGAGAGCACGTGCGAGTTGCGGATGCCGTGCCTGCGGATCGACTCCTTCAGCGCGTGCGGCAGTCGCGACGCGAAGTTTCCGCCGGAGAGGTACAAGTCCCGGTTGAACAGCGGGAATGCGCCCCGCTCCGTGGCGAGCTCGATGGAAGCGGCATAGGCGCGGTCGCGCATGTGCTCGGCGATCTTCGCCGCCATCGCGCGCGCCTCGTCCGTGTCGTAGCGCAGGCGCAACATCGCGAGCGCGTCGCCCAGCCCGGTGAAGCCGAGGCCGATGCGGCGCTTGGACATGGCCTCGTTGCGCTGGGCCTCGAGCGGCCAGGGCGTGGTGTCCAGGACGTTGTCCAGCATGCGCACGCTGGTATGGATGACCTCGCCGAAGGCATCGAAGTCGAACGCGGCCTTCGTGTCGAACGGATCGTGGACGAAGCGCGTGAGGTCGATCGAGCCCAGGTCGCAGCAGCCATAGGGCGGAAGCGGCTGCTCGGCGCACGGGTTCGTGCTCTCGATGGTCTCGCAGTAGTGCAGGTTGTTGTCGCGATTGATGCGGTCGAGGAAGAGGATGCCCGGCTCCGCGTGGTCGTACGTGGAGCGCATGACCTGCTCCCACAGCTCGCGCGCGCGGATCTTGCGATAGACCCACAGGCCATCCTCGCGCTGGTACGCGCCCGATTGCACCACGTCGGGCGCGGGCTCCGCCTTGTGCACCAGCTCGAATTCGCGATCGCCGACGACCGCTTCCATGAACGTATCCGTCACGCCGATGGACACGTTGAAATTGGTGAGCTCGCCCGTGTCCTTCGCGTGGATGAAGCGCTCGATGTCGGGATGGTCGCAGCGCAGCACACCCATCTGCGCGCCGCGGCGCGCGCCCGCCGATTCGACCGTCTCGCACGACTTGTCGAAGACGCGCATGTACGACACCGGCCCGCTCGCGCGCGAGTTGGTGCCACGCACCAGCGCGCCTTCGGGGCGGATCGAGGAGAAGTCGTAGCCCACGCCGCCGCCGCGGCGCATCGTCTCGGCCGCTTCCGCGAGCGCCGTGTAGATGCCCGGCTTGCCGTCGACGATCTCGGTGATCGAATCGCCCACCGGCTGCACGAAGCAGTTGATCAACGTCGCGGTGAGCGAGGTGCCGGCCGCCGAGTTGATGCGTCCCGCCGGGATGAAGCCGTGTTCCTGCGCCTCGACGAAGCGCGCTTCCCAGTGCGCACGCCGCGCCTCGGGCTCGACCGCGGCCAATGCGCGAGCCACGCGGGCGCGAACCTCGGCCACGCTCGTTTCACCGTCCTTGGCGTATTTCTCGAGCAGCACCTCGGCCGAAATGGCCTGCGGCGGCAGCGATTCGCGGGTACGCGGACGGCGGGAAGGACGGGTTGTCTGTGCCATGTCGAAACCTTACTCCTCTCTTAGACCTTGTGTGCGGCAGGGAGTTTGCCCCCAAGATGTTGTGCTTGAGAAGATGCAGAAGCGACCGGCAGGGAGATGGATCAAAGAGTCGGCGCTTCGAGCGCGGCCGTCGGCGGTTCAACGGCTTTATTGCCGAAGGAGCGGGCCGACCAGCAGGCAACGACCCGCGGGCTGCTGCCGTTTACTGCCCGCCGGCCGCCTCGGACGCTGCCGGGGTATCGCCGGGACGGATGAGCTCGGCGTAGTTGAACATCGGCAGCGGCGGCGGGAGCTTGA
>DATMJE010000374.1:0-10700 GCA_035553995.1 Usitatibacter sp.
GTCGTGCGCGAGAGCCGTTCGCAGCCCGCCACAAAGACCCCACCAAGCACAGCCACGCCGCGCCACAGGAACCGGCGTCGTCCGCCATTTGCGCTCACGGCGACTTCTCCCCGGGAACGCGATAGCGGCCCGTGATCATGGAGCGGATGTTGTTGAAGACCCCGGTCACGACGACCTCGAACAAATGAACGGCGGCGAAGGCGACGACGATTGCCCCCGCGATGAAATGCAGCGTCCTCACCGATTGCCTTCCGCCGAAGAGGTCCACCCACCCGGGGAATATCGAATCGATGGAAGGCGACAGCCCCAGTCCCATGAGCACGAGGAATGGAAACACCACGAAGATGATCGCGACGTACGCGAGCTTCTGCAGCACGTTGTAGCGCTGCGCCGCCTTTCCGGTGGGATGGCGCAAGCGCAGGTGGTCGGCAATGGAGCTGCCGATCGATCGCACGTCCTCGCGTGAGGGCCAGAGGTCGCGGCTTAAATGGCGGCTCACCATCGAATACAAGACATAAGCCACGCCATTCACGACCAGCACCCAGGCGAAGAAGAGATGCCAGCGCCGTCCCATGGCGAGCCACTGCGTGTCGGGCAGCGTGATCCATCCGGGAAACGGATCGAGGGCGAGGATGGGGCCCGCGCCGGTGTACGAGGATTTTCCCCAGTAGAGCGCCGGATGGGCATTGAAGATCTGCAGCCCGCTCATCAGCAGCACGACGACCGCGATCACGTTGATCCAGTGCATCACGCGGACCGCGAGCGAATGCCGCTTGTACACGGCGGGTAGCGGAGCATCGTTCCGGGACGAGGCCATGGATGGATCCGTGCGCGGTGGGAGCACAGTTTAGACCATACCCCCTGCCGCGCGGCGGATAGACTATGTGGTCGCGTCCACGTCCTGTTCGCCATGACCTTCTCGCACGATCCTGCCCAGCTCGACCGCTGGAACCAGCGCTTCTCCGCCGAGGGCTACCTCTTCGGCAAGCGCCCCAACGCGTTCCTGGAAAGCCAGGCGGCATTGCTGCGCCCCGGCATGAGTGCCCTGTGCGTGGCCGACGGCGAAGGCCGCAACAGCGTGTGGCTCGCGCAGCGCGGGCTGCACGTGACGGCGTTCGATTTCTCGCCGGTGGGCGTGGCGAAGGCGCGCGAGCTCGCGCGCGAGGCCGGAGTGGCCGTGGACCATCGCGAGTCGGACATCTTCCGCTGGGATTGGAGCGCGCGGCAGTTCGACGTGCTGGTCGTGATCTTCATCCAGTTCCTCTCGCCCGTGCAGCGCGCGGAGATCTTCACGCGCTTCCGCGATGCGCTAAGGCCGCAGGGGCTTTTGATCCTGCAGGGCTATCGCCCCGAGCAGATCGCCTACGGGACGGGTGGCCCGCCGCAGGCCGAGAACATGTACACCGAGGCGCTGCTGCGAGAGCTGCTGCGCGGCTGGGAGATCCTGCATGTCGCGAGCCACGACGACGAGGTGGACGAAGGGGCGGGCCACCGCGGCATGTCCGCGCTGATCGATCTCGTCGCGCGGGCGCCGGGCTAGCGCAACGAGGCCTGAAGCCCCGCTCGCGCGACCAGGCCTGGACGCGCGAATCTATCCGCGAAGCAAGGCGCCGCTAGAGCGCGAAGTGCGGGCCCGACAGCAGGTCCTGCTCGAGATAACGGCGGCGATAGGCTTCGAAGGGCACGTCATCGGCGGCCTCGATGCGCTTCTGCTCCTCGAGCGATCGCGCCGCAAGCTCGGCGTAGCTCGCTTCGGCCTCCGGCGAGAGCGGGCGCGCCAGGGTTTGATCGCGATGCCTGCGCGATTGCGCGAGCGCGAAGGCGGTGAAGCTGCCGCCATGCGACCGCGTGATCGCATCCAGCACGCGCGACGAGGGCAGCGACGAAAGATCGCCCAGCGAGCGTTGCGCGTTCGCGAGCGCTTCACGATGGCCGTTCCCGCCCGCGGCGTCATCGAGTGCGGCGGCGACGGGCTCGCATTCCCGCAGGAGATCGAGCGCGTAGTCCGCCGGCGTAATGGAGGCGCCTGCGCGCTCGAGCCGGGTCTGCGGATCGCGGCCCTCTTCCGCGATCAGCTTCTGGTTGCGCGAGACGGCCGCGACCTCCGCGGCACTTTCCGGCGGGCTGTCGGAGAGCAGGCAGTGGAAGAGGAAGACGTCGAGCAGCCGAATGGCCGCGGCATCGATGCCGCACGGCATGAACGGATCGACGTCGAGGCAGCGCACCTCCACGTACTCGATGCCGCGCTCGCCCAGCGCATGCAATGGCCGCTCGCCCGGGCGCGTGACGCGCTTGGGGCGGATCTTGCCGTAGAACTCGTTCTCGATCTGCAGCAGCGCGGTGCTGAGCTGCCGATAGCCGTGGGCATCGCGCAAGCCGATGGCCTCGTACGGGGGATAGGGCTCGGTCATCGCGCGCTGCAGGATGGTCGCGTAGCCGCGCATGTCGTTGAAGCTCACGCCGAGCGCCGCCTGGGCATCGCTCTGGTAGCCGAGCGTGCCCATGCGCAGCGACGTGGCCCCGCCTGCGTACACGGTGCCGCCGCCCTCCCACGTGGCGAGCCGGTGCTTGCGGCCCTCGACGAACGATGCGCACGCCGCCGGCGCCGAGCCCAGCAGCAGGAGCAGCAGCCACGAGTGCCGCCGGAAATTGCGGATGAGCGCGAGATACCCCTGGTCGCGATGGATGTCGGGTGCCACGGCGCTGTCACGCGGACGGAGCCTCGCCCACGCGTCGTCCGCAAGCGAGAAGTTGTAGTGGATGCCGGAGATCGCCTGCATGCGCCGCCCGTAACGGTGCGCGATTCCGCGCCGGTACACCTCCTTCAGGCATGCGAGATTCGAGCTGCCGTAGCGCGCGATCGGGATGCCATCGTCCGGCGGCAGCGTGCAGGGCATGCTCGCGGCCCAGACGAGCTCCTCGCCGAGATGGCGGTAGACCACCCGGTGCAGCTCCGCGAGCTCTCCCAGCAGCCCATCGATGCTCGTGTGCACGCCGGTAATGAGCTCGAGCTGGGACTCGCTGAAATCCGTGGTGATGCGCGGGTGCGTGAGCGCGGAGCCGAGTCCCGCCGGGTGTGGCGACTGGGCCAGCTCTCCGTCCGCGCGGACCCGCAGGCCTTCCTTCTCGATGCCGCGCGAAATGCCCGTGAACACCGACGGCGGGAGGGCCTCCACGCGCCGGCGAATATCGGTCAAGCCCATCGTCTTGTTTGCTCCCAGTGGGGTCGTGAGCGAGGTGCGTCCAGCCCGGAATCGGTCCTGTCCATCCGCGATTATGCGCAATAAGGCAGACTGGGCTTCGTGCCGACCCTGCTCGCGATCGCGAACGACCGCTCCTTCCCCGGCCTGGTGGTGCCGCCCCGGATGCCGTGAGCCTGCCCGGTACAGGCGAAGAACGCCTCGTCGAAAGCGACGTCCCCGCACGGCTCGATGCCCTGCCGTGGGCACGCTTCCATACTTTAGTCGTCATGGCGCTCGGCATCACGTGGGTGCTCGACGGGCTCGAGGTGACCCTTGCCGGCGCAGTGTCCGGCGCATTGAAGGCAAGCCCGGCATTGAGGCTTGATGACGAGGAGGTGGGCCTCTGCGCGAGCGCGTACCTGGCCGGCGCGGTGGTGGGGGCCTTCTTCTTCGGCTGGCTCACGGACCTCGCCGGCCGCAAGCGGCTCTTCTTCGTGACGCTCGGCGTGTACATCGCGGGCACCGCGGCGAGCGCCTTCTCGACGGACTTCACGCTCTTCGCGCTCTCGCGTTTCGTCACCGGCGCCGGCATCGGCGGCGAATATGCGGCCATCAACTCCGCGATCCAGGAGCTTATCCCCGCGCGCTATCGGGGTCGCACCGATCTAGCGATCAACGGCAGCTTCTGGCTCGGCGCCGCCGCGGGCGCGCTCGGCTCGAGCTTCCTGCTGGAGCCCGGCCGCCTGCCGCCCGACATCGGCTGGCGCATGGCCTTCGGCATCGGTGCCGCGCTCGGCGTGGCGATCCTGTTCCTGCGACGGCTGGTGCCCGAGAGCCCGCGCTGGCTGCTGCTGCACGGACGGCACGACGAAGCCGGGCGCATCGCGGCGGCCGTCGAACGTGAAGTGCTCGGCGGCGCCGCCGGCAATCGCGTCCACGGGAAGCTAAGGCTCCGGCTTCGCGGACGCCCCACCAACTTCGTCGACCTGGGCGTCACGCTTTTCCGGCTTTATCCGCGCCGGGCCACGCTGGGACTGGCCCTCATGACCGCGCAGGCCTTCTGCTACAACGCCATCTTCTTCACGTACGCGCTCGTGCTCGGGCGCTTCTACGGCATCGCACCCGAAGACGTGGGCCTCTATCTCCTGCCGTTCGCGGCCGGCAACTTCGCGGGTCCTCTCGTGCTCGGCCGCTTCTTCGACACCTGGGGAAGGCGCGCCATGATCGCGCTCACGTACGTGCTTTCGGGGGCGCTGCTCGCGCTCACCGCGAGCCTGTTCCTGGCCGGCCTGCTAAGTGCGGCCACACAGACGCTCGCATGGACCGTGGTCTTCTTCTTCGCGTCGGCGGCAGCGAGCTCGGCATACCTCACGGTGAGCGAGAGCTTCCCGGTCGAGGTGCGTGCGCTCGCGATCGCGTTCTTCTACGCGCTCGGCACGGGCATCGGCGGCATCGGCGCGCCGTGGCTCTTCGGCGTGCTCATCGCGACGGGCGATCCCGCATCGATCGCGGCCGGCTATGCATTGGGCGCGGTGCTCATGATCGGGGCGGGTGGGATGGCGTGGTGGCTGGCGGTGGATGCCGAACGCAAGCCGCTGGAGGAAGTGGCGGCGCCGCTCTCGCGTGCGGATTGATATCCGTGAACTCTTCGGGAGGGAGCCTCGCGCGCCTACTGCTGGTTCACGAACAGGAGCTCGCTCGTATCGAAGCCGAGCCCGGCCGCTTTTTCCACTCGGGCAGCCCCACGCACGCGCCCATCAGGATTGCCGATAGCGCGGCGATGCCCCACTTGCGCAGGGCGCCGCCGGAATGGATTCGCAACCGCCCTACTCCGTGGTGACCGGCTTCCTTGCCGAGGGCGCGGCAGAGCTCTCGGCAGTGACGATGCGCGTGCCGAGGACGTTCAGGAATGCCGCGATCCACGCCGGATGTCCGGGCCAGGCGACCGCGGTGACGAGGTTGCCGTCGGTGACCGCGCCGGCCACGCCCGGGTCCTTGAAGGTCGCGCCCGCGATCTCCATCTCGGGGCGGCACGCGTAATAGCCGGTGGCCGTCCGTCCCTTGAGCACGCCCGCGGCCGCGAGGATCTGCACGCCGTGGCAGATTGCCGCGACGGGCTTCTTCGCGGCGAAGAAGTGCCTGGTGATCTCGATGACCTTCGGATCCAGGCGCAGGTATTCCGGCGCGCGCCCGCCCGAGATGACCAGCCCATCGTATTGCTCGGGCCGCACGTCCGCGAACGTGGCGCTGAGCGTGAAGCGGTGGCCGGGCTTCTCGCTATAGGTCTGGGCGCCATCGAAATCGTGGATCGCCGTGTTGACGTACTCGCCCGCCTTCTTCTCCGGGCATACCGTATCGACCGCGTGGCCGGCCATCACCAGCATCTGGTACGGGACCATCGCCTCGTAGTCCTCGACGTAATCGCCGACGAGCTGCAACAGTTTCTTCGCTGCCATCGATACCTCCTGTTGATTTCAGATCGTGCGCTGCGACATCTGGCTCGCGATGTAATCGGCCTGCCGGATGGCGAGCGTCACGATGGTGAGGGTCGGGTTCTCGCCGCCGCCGGTCGTGAACTGGCTGCCGTCCGAGATGAACAGGTTCGGAACATCATGCGCCTGCCCGTGCTTGTTGCACACGCCGTCGCGCGGATTCTCGCTCATGCGGCACGTGCCCAGGTTGTGGGTGGAGGGATACGGCGGCGTGCGGAAGCTCCTGATCGCGCCCGCCGCCTGGTAGATGCGCTCGCCCTGCGCATGGGCATGGTTGCGCATCGCGATGTCGTTCTCGTGGTCGTCGAAGTGCACGTTGGCGACCGGCAGCCCGTGCTTGTCCTTGACGCTCTTGTTGAGCGTCACGCGATTCGTCTCGCGCGGCATGTCCTCGCCCACGAGCCACATGCCTGCCATGTGATCGTAGCGGTCGATGAACCAGGTGAAGTCCGGGCCCCACCCGCCCGGGTCGAGGAACGCCGCCATGAACGGCAGCCCCAGGGACAGCGTCTCCATCTCGTAGCCGCCGACGAAGCCGCGCTTGGGATCGTTGCGCTGCTCGTCCTGGACGATGCCGGCCATGGTGGTGCCGCGATACATGTGCACCGGCTCCTTGAAGACCGCGTAGACCGAGCCCGTCATGTGCCGCATGTAGTTGCGCCCGACCTGGCCCGAGGAGTTGGCGAGGCCGTCCGGGGATTTGCCGGACGTGGAGAGCAACAGCAGGCGCGGCGTCTCGATCGAGTTACCCGCGACGCACACGGCGCGCGCCGCCTGGCGCTGCTCCTTGCCGTCCTGGTCCATGTAGACGACGGCGTTCACCTTGCCGGCCTGGTCCTGCTCGATGCGCACGGCCTGGGAATCCGGCCTCAGGTCGAGGTTGCCCGTGGCTTCCGCCTTCGGGATCTCCGCGTACAGGGTGGACCATTTCGCGCCGGACTTGCAGCCCTGGAAGCAGAAGCCGAGCTGCAGGCACGGCGCACGTCCGTCGCGCGCATGGCTGTTGATCGCCATGCGGCCGGTATGGCACTCCTTGTACCCCAGCTTCTTCGCGCCCGCGTACATCACCTTGAAGTTGTTGTTTCCCGGCAGGCCGGGGATGTCGTTGGTTCGCGTGACGCCCATCTTGTCCTCGGCCCGGGCGTAGTAAGGCTCGAGCTCCTGCAGCGTGAGGGGCCAGTCGAGCAGGTTGGCGCCCTTCACGTCGCCGTAGGTCGTCTTGCCCTTGAACTCGTGCTCCTGGAAGCGCAGCGAGGCGCCCGCCCAGTGCGCCGTGGAGCCGCCGACCGTCTTGCAGATCCATGCGGGCAGGTTCGGGAAGTCCTTCGCGACGCGCCACGTGCCCGACGTGGTGCGCGGATCGAGCCACGCCAGTTGCGAGAACGACTTCCACTCGTCGTGCACGAAGGTGGACGGCGATTGCCGCGAGCCCGCCTCGAGCAGCACCACCTTCACGTTCTTCTGGCACAGCTCGTTGGCGAGCGTGCCGCCTCCCGCGCCGGAACCGATCACCACGACAACCGCATCATCCTTCGGGTCGAATCTGGCCATTTGAGCCTCCTGTCGCGCGATCGGTCAGGCGAGGAACGACTTGGGACTCGCGCCGGCGGGCGGATTCGGCAACCACTTGAGATCCTGGAATCCGCGCTGGATGTAGCCCCCCTTGGTCCACGATGCGCCCTCGTAGCCGAAGCTCGCGAATGCCATGTCGTTGTTGTAGAGCGAGGTGACGCACTTGCCGCGGACCGCGTCGAAGAACGGCTGGCCCTCCATCGATTTCACGACCGCGCGACGCTTGCCGGCGGGAGCCTTGGCGAAATCGCCGCCAGCCTCGCGGTCGAGCGATGCGATGCCCTCCCTCAGCAGCTTCGCCTTCGCCGGATCGCTCGTGGCATCGGCGTCGAGATCCTTCGCCACGAGCGCGTACACCGCATCGCTCAGCCGCGCGTGCGGATACAGGACTCGCGCCATCGCCATCAGCGCCGTGCCCTCGCCCTGCGTGAGCGTCTTGAGCTCCACGGCCCAGACGCTCGAGGGAGCCACCAGCAGGAGCGCATCGCCCGCGGCGAGCGTGCCGACCAGGATGCCGGAGCCCTTGAGGAATTCACGCCGCGTGAGCGGCAGCCCGACGCTGTCCGGACCAACGGAAAAGAGGGGAATGACCTTGCTCATGCGCTCCTCCAACACCGCGGGGATGCGGATGAAGCACTGTGTACGCCAACGGCGCCGCAGCGGGGTAATAGCCTGCTACTACGCGGCGCGTTTCGTTGATGCAATACGCAACTCGGCCACGGGAATCGCGGGCGAGGGAGCGACCTTCAGGTATCGCAGGCTTGTAATGCGCAGGAACGAGGCGAAGTTGGATACTTCCCCGAGGTGGCCGAGCATCTCGTCGTGGAGCGCGGCGATGAGATGGCTCGTGGTCATGCCTTCCCGCGCCGCCAGCTCCGCAAGCACGTCCCACACCATGTTCTCCAGCCGGATGCTGGTGACGAGGCCGTGGATGCGGATCGTCCGGGAGCGCGATTCGTAGAGGATCGGATCCGTCTTGGCGTAGAGGCGGCACATGATCGGCTCCTCGTGCAAAGCGCACGCTCGCGCGGAGAGCTAGATTGCGCACCGGGCCGCCGGCATGTCAACAACGTCCGCAATCGCCATGCAGGGCTTGTGCGCTCGATCATGTGGCCCCCACCTCCGTGCTCCGGACGGCAGGAAACCGCGCCCGCCCAGCGCTAGGAGACGTCGAGCCGGCGAGCGCCCGGGGGAATGAAGGACTCGTTGAAGTAGACGGGCTCGCCACGAGCGGAGGTGCCGGCGCTTTCGAGCACGAGCGATCGAGTGCCTGCAGGCAAGCCGAGCACGCGGATGACCGCACGTGGAAGGACATCCAGGCGGACGGTCTGGCGCACGCTCGTGACCGGTGCGCGCAGCTCTTCGCTCAGGAGGCGCTTCCAGTGGACCTTGTCGAGCTGCTCGAACGGCATGGAAGCGGCCGCCGGCACCGCGCGCGCATCGAAGTAAAGACGCGTGTACGCGTCGAACTGGTCTCCCACCGAGATACGCCGGTCGATGCGCATCACCTCGGCCCCGTGCCCGAGGAATGCGTTCCAGGGCCCCTCCCCGCGAGCCTTCGTGCGGGACACGATCTTCGGATACAGCGGAAGGAACCGGCCGTCGTCGCCGGCGAATTTCAGGTGGAACGGCGCATCGATGGGCTTGCGGCCTTCCTCGACGAAAGTGCCGCTGCCCTGGGAGCGCCGCACGACACCCTCCTCGACCAGCGATCGATACGCCCGCTGCACGGTGCCGAGGCTGTAGGGTGTGTAGCGGGTGAGCTCCGTTTCGGTGGGGAGCTTCTCGCCCGGCTTCCAATGGCCGGCATGGATGGCGTTGACCAGGGTGTCCCGCAACTGCGCGTACTTGGGCAGGCCGGGCATCGGCGGCCGCACATAGGATGCGAGGGCCTCGAGCGAGGCTTTGTGGCTGCTGCCACGCATCGTCTTCTCCGCGAAAGTACTACATAGTATTATAGCACCGACAAAAAACCGGAGCACACCCATGAACCGCAGGACAATCCTTGCCGACTTGCTGGCCGCCGCAGCCCTCGTTTCGGGAGCGGCGCGCGCCGCGGAGGACTACCCCACGAAGCCGGTGAGGATCCTGTTCGGGTTCCCGCCCGCCAGCGCCACCGATTTCATCGCGCGCACCGTGGGTGCCAAGCTCAGCCAGAAGTGGGGACAGTCGGTCGTGATCGACAACCGTCCCGGCGCCGGCGGCAACCTCGCGAGCGCCATCGCCGCCAAGGAGCCGAACGACGGATACACCATCTTCTTCGGCACCGTCGCCAATGCGATCAGCGCCTCGTACTACTCGAAGCTCAACTACGACTACCTCAAGGACTTCACGCCCATCACCCTCGTGGCGACCACGCCGCTGGTGCTGGTCGTGAACAGGGACCTGCCGGTGAAGGACGTGAAGGACCTCATCGAATACGCGAAGGCGCATCCCGGCGAGGTGAACTTCGGCTCGGGCGGGCCCGGCACGTCCAACCACCTCACGGCCGAGCTCTTCAACGCGGTCACCGGCACGAAGATGATCCACGTCCCCTACAAGGGCACTCCCGCCGCCTATACCGACCTCATCACCGGCCGCATCCAGGTGATGTTCGACAACATCGCCTCGGGCATGCCGCAGATCAGGGCAGGCACGCTCCGCGCCATCGCCGTCACGAGCGCAAAGCGCGCGCCATCGCTGCCCGACGTACCGACGGTATCCGAGACGCTTCCCGGCTTCGAGGCACTGTCCTGGATCGCGGCACTGGTGCCGGCAGGCACGCCGAAGGAGATCGTGGCGAAGCTGCAGAAGGACTTCAACGACGTGCTCAACATGAAGGAAGTGCAGGAGAGGCTCGCGACCCAGGGCGCGATCGCCGCGCCCGGCACGCCCGCGCAACTGGACAAGTGGAACCGCGACGAGATCGCCAAGTGGGCCAAGGCGATCCAGGCGGCGGGCGTGAAGGGCGATTGATCTTCCGGGAAGGATTTCGAATGGATACGAAGGTGCGCAAGACGATCACCGAGCCGGCGCGGCAGATCCCCGTGCTCATGGAAGTGGACGTGGTGGTCGTGGGCGGCGGGACTACGGGCCCGATCGCGGCGATCGCGGCGGCGCGGCGCGGCAGGAAGGTCGTGCTCATCGAGCGCTTCGGTTCCCTCGGCGGGATCCTCACGCTCGGGCTCAACACCAAGCCCTCGGGCGCGCTCGTGGGCGGGCTGCCGCTCGAGATCTGGAACCTCGCGCGCTCCGCGGGCGGCGCGGGTGACGACTACATGGCGCTCACCAAGACGGGCGACGTGAAGATCGCCTCGCCGACCGATCCCGAGATCATGAAGATGCTGCTTACGCGCCTGTGCGTGGAATCGGGCGTGCAGATCCTCTTCGAGACTTTCGTCTCCAGTCCCGTGGTGGAGGACAACACGGTGAAGGGCGTGATCATCGAGAACAAGGCCGGCCGCCAGTTCGTCGG
>DATMJE010000375.1:0-7002 GCA_035553995.1 Usitatibacter sp.
CGCTCCTCGGCCTCGTCGCCGCCCAGTTCGCCATCGTCACGCCCGCCGAGGCGAAAGCCGCCAAGTGCACGGCCGTGGCCGTCCCCGGCCAGCCGGGCACGTTCGTGCTGCACTGCTCGACGAAGCGCCCGTAATCGAATAACCCCCTTGCAGCACGAGACGCCCGGAACGCGCGGGCGGCTCACGCAAACGCCGCGGTCATGTCCACCGCGGCGTTTTCGTTTGGGGCGCGCACTGCCGACTAACGTGCGGCAATAGGGAGAAAACGCCCTGCGCACCGCCGATCCAATTGGTAACATGCGGGGTCAGCACCAATTCGGCGCTAGCATCCTTCCGCGATCGATTCCATGAACAACCGCAACCTTCTCAAAGGTATTTTCCTCGCCGTGTTCGCGCTGATCTTCGCGTTGGGCGCGCTCAAGTACAACACCGGCACGGTGCAGCGGCCCGGGCCCGGCTTCTTTCCCTTCATGGTGAGCTCGCTCCTGTTCGTGCTCGGCGTCGCGATGGCCGCGCGCGCGCACTTCACCAAGCGGGTGCCGATGGAGTTCACCGTGAAGAACATCGCCATCGTCCTCGGCAGCCTCGCCGGGTTCGCGCTGTTGTCCGAGTACGTGAACATGATCGCGGGCATCACGTTCCTGGTGTTCGCGTCCACCTTCGCCGGCACGCGCTATTCGTGGCGGCGCAACCTCGCGATCTCGGCCGTCCTGGTCGGCATCGCATTCGTCTTCCAGAAAGGCCTCGGCCTGCAGTTGCCGCTCTACTGATGGATATCATCAACAACCTGATGTTCGGCTTCAGCCATGCGCTGACGATGCACAACCTCATGTACGTGGCGATCGGGTGCTTCGTCGGCACGATCGTGGGGTTGCTCCCCGGCCTGGGACCGCTCGCGACGATCAGCCTGCTGCTGCCGCTGACATTCTCGATTCCCACGGGCGGCGCGCTCATCATGCTCGCGGGCATCTACTACGGCGCCCAATATGGCGACAGTGTCAGCGCCATCACGATGAAGATCCCGCACGCGAGCAGCATTGTCGCGTGCATAGACGGCTACCAGATGACGCTCAACGGCCAGACGGGCCTTGCGCTCTTCACGGCAGGCGTCTCGAGCTTCATCGGCGGCACCGTGGCCATCTTCGTGCTCGCGGCGCTCGCGCCCGCGCTGGGGGAGGTGGCGCTGCTCTTCGGCCCGGCGGACTACACCGCGCTCATGCTCTTCGGCTTCGTCTGCGTGAGCTTCGTCACCACCGGCAGCCTCCTCGACGGCCTCGCCATGTGCATGGTCGGCGTGCTGCTGGGGCAGATCGGCACCGACGTGAATAGCGGTGTCGCGCGCTACACCATGGGCATCCCGCAGCTCCTCGATGGCATCGGCCTGGTCAGCATCGCGCTGGGCTGCTTCGGCATCGCGGAGATCTCCAAGAACCTCGACAACCGCGAGGAGCGCACGCCCTTCTCCGGCAAGATCAAGCTGATGCCCACGTGGCCGCAGTTCAAGCGGATCATTCCGAGCGCGTTGCGCGGCAGCGTGGTGGGCTCCTTCCTCGGGATCCTGCCCGGCGGCGGCCCGGTCATCGCGCAGTTCGCGGCCTACGCCATCGACCGCAAGTTCAGCAAGCACAGGGACCAGATCGGCAAGGGCGCGATCGAAGGCGTGGCCGGCCAGGCCGCGGCGGACGAAGCGGCCGCACGCACGAGCTTCATCCCGCTGATGAGCATCGGCATCCCGGAAAACGCCGTGATGGCGCTCATGATGGGCGCCTTCATCATCAAGGGCATCCAACCGGGCCCGAACATGATCGCCTCGCACCCGGACCTCTTCTGGGGGCTGGTCGCGAGCATGTGGATCGGCAACTGCTTCCTGCTGCTGCTGAACGTGCCGCTGGTGCGCTACCTGCTGTCGATCTTCAAGATTCCGTACAACGTGCTCTTCCCGGCGATCCTCTTCTTCTGCTGCGTCGGCACGTACAGCGTGAACAACAGCCTGCAGGATGTGTTCACCACCGCCGCCTTCGGCCTGATGGGCTACATCATGCTGCGCCTGTCGCTGGACCCCGCGCCCCTCATGCTGGGCTTCATCCTCGGGCCCATGCTCGAGGAGAATTTCCGCCGCTCGCTGCTCCTCAGCCGCGGAAGCTTCACGATCTTCGTGACGCGGCCCATTGCGGGCACGCTGATGGCGCTCATCGCCATCTTCGTGGTGTGGAACTTCATCGTGTTCGTGAGGCAGGTGCGAAGGAACCGGGCCACGAATGGCAACGGGACGGTTCCAGCCGAGGCGGATTAGGGCTCGGTTCGTACGCGTTTACGCAAAGGGCCGCTGGCGCAAGCTGGCGGCCCTTTTTACGTGAGTGGGGGTTGGCGAAGCGGCCGCACCATGCCGGCGACGACGATGCGGGTCATCGCGGTCGGGGATCGACGTACAGGCATCGAGGTGGGGCGTAGCTCACGTGATGAGCTTGCAGCGGGCTAGTCTGGAATGCCTGCGCGAACGATCCAAAGGAAATCGCCGCCATGATCGACAAATCGCTTTCCCGTGGCCTTGCCGAGCGCGTCCTCGACGAGATGTCCGTGCTCGGGAGGACTTATACCCGGCGTGTTGCACAGGTCTTCCGCATGGTTCCTGCCAAGCGCCACGCGGTCCAGCACATGGCGCGCGCGGTCGCGGCGGCGGGCGAGGCGTGTTGCCTCACGCAGGTCATCGGTAATCATCCCAAATGGCGCTGGGCTTCGAGCTGCGCGTTCATCCCCCATGTGCAGGAGCGGAATGCTGCCGCGGAGCGCACGATGTACTTCGTGCCCTTGCGCGCGTATTTCCACGTCGATCGACCGTCGCTGCTGGATCCCGAAGCGCCGGCCGTCCTGGCGGTCAACGAGCATGCGCTCGAGCGTCTCTTCCAGCGATTGAACGTCCTCGATCCCGCCGCCGTGAAGGAGGAGCTGCACGACGCCATTTGCATGGCGCTGTACCTCTTGAATGCAGCTCGGCGCGCTCGATTGCGTCAGGTCGTGTTGCCCACGCGCTCCGGGGCGTTTCTCTGCTCGGTCGAGCCTGCGGGGCTGGTTGCGAAGACGTGGATCGCTGAGTCCGCCGGGCCATGCCGGCATGGCGAGCCGATGCGCCTTGCGCGCGATTATTTTGCCGACGTTGGCGGGGAGGAGGGGTTGGGTGCGGAGATTGGCGCGCTGCCGATCCATGCTCCGCTGTCGATCATCGAGGCGCCCGCGGGGCTGGTGCGCGCGCTCGCGGGGATCGCGTGGCTTAGGGAAGCGTATGTGCGGCGTCCGGATCCGGTGGGCGAGGGTTGGAGGCGGGCGCGGGGACAGCAGGAATTGGAGCCTCGGGCGGCTTGAATGGCCAGAGCTCTCGGCCATGAATAGTAATGATCCTGCCGCGAATTCGACAGCCATCAATTCAGCGCACACCCTTGTCTTACCTTTCGCCTCGGGCCCAACAACTTACCGTTGGACAGCGCCAGGACCCTCAAGGCTGCTTCACCAGCTCCACCCGCCGGTTCTTAGCGCGCCCATCCTCGCCCTCGTTGCCCGCGATCGGTGCGAGCGGCCCGACGCCGTAGCCCTTCAGTCGCGCGGCCGCGACGCCGTGGGTTGAGACGAGCTCCGCGACCACCGCATCGGCACGCGCGTTTGCAAGCCGCATGTTGTCGTCGACCTTGCCGACGGAATCCGTGTGGCCCACCACCCAGAGGCGCAGCGTACCGTCGCCCTTGAGCATCTTGGCCACTTCGTCGAGGGCGGGTTTAGATTCGGGCTTCACCACCGCCTTGCCCGTGTCGAAGTAGATGCCGTAGACGGCGACGTGTCCGGTGGAGCGCAGCCCGTCGGCAAGCGAGGCCGCGTCGGCCTCGATGTGCTGCGTCATCGCGGCCTTCTCGACGATGCGGATCCACACCTTGCCGTTGCCCTTTTCCGCCTGCACCCACGCTTCCTTGCCGTCGATCGCGACCTTGCCGTTGACCCAGCGTTGCGGGTCGCTCGCGACGATCGTGCCGCCGGCCTTGGTGATGGCGTTCTCGTAGTTGCGCACCACCGCGATCCCGCTCTGCTCCTTCGCGCCGCGCTCGATCGTGTAGGTGAGGTACGTATAGCGGCCCTCCACGCGGTTCTTCGCGCCCTTGGTCACGAGGAAGTCGTAGGCGTCGAAGTCGGATGCGGTGCAGTCGGCGAGGAAATAATCGGGCAGGCGGGTCGGCAGGAGCGGATGGTCCTTGCAGCCGGGCTTGTCCGGCGTCGCGGCGGCGCTCGTGGCCAGCATTACGAGCATCAGGGCGACGATGGCGCGGATCGGTCTCATGGACGGGCCTCCTCGGGAGATATGCGCGAGGATATGGCGCGTCCGGGCGGGTCGAGTTGACCCAGGCGAATAAGCAGGTGTCTCGGCGGACTTTGGCGGCTATCCCGGCCGGCCGTCGAGGCGGGGCCGGGTGAGCACGGGCCAGTAGCGGATGGCGTACAGCGTGAACGCGCCCGTCCAGAGCATCGCCGCGATCACTATCGTGGTCACGTATGAATTCCCCGCGACGAGCGGACCGAACACGCGCACGACAGCCGCCAGCATCACGAGCACGTACATCGCGACCTCGAACCGGTCGGCCTGCAGCGATCGGCCCGTATGGCCCCGCGCCGTGCGCGTCATCATGCCCATCGTCATCCCGCCGATCACGCCGATGGTGAGCGCATGGATGGCCCAGGGCGGCGCGATGCTCCCCTCGATCGCGAGGATGCGCAGGACGAGGTAGATGGGCACCCAGAGGTAGGCGAGGTGAAGCACCCACACAAGGGGGGCTCGCAGTGTGCGCCACGGCCGCCAGAGGAGCCACCGGGCCGCGTGCGCGATCGCCGCCACGCCGAGCAGCGCCATCGCAGCCTTGCCTTCGATGTTCAACGCGTCGAACGCGATCAGCGCGAGGATGGTCCCGTGCGCGAACGTTTCCACCGTTGCGTTGCGCGTGGCGCCCGCGCCGGGAACGCCGTTGTTCGTGAACATCGGCACGATCCGCCCGGCCATGACGACGATGATGAAGAGCACGATGTCGAGCCCGAGCTGCAGCCCGAAGGTCGGCGGCAGCTCGAGCCAGCGCAGCGCCGCTGCATGCACCAGCAGCTCCGCGGCCGCAAGGGCCACGAGCAGGATGATGAAGAAGTAGTTGCGCCGGTTGCGCGCGCGCACGATCGGCCGGCCGATGCCCACGGCCACCGCGAGCGGGAACGCGGCGTTCACCACTGCGGCGGCGACGTCGAAGGGGAGCACCATCATCACGCGGCCGGCGATCCACAGCAGCACGATCGCCATGAGTGCGCCGCCCGTGGGCGTGGGAAGGGAAGTCCAGTTGCGCACCGCCGTGAAGAGGAAGCCTGCAACCACTGCGAGCGTGTAGCCGAAGAGCATCTCGTGCGCGTGCCGGAACGGCGTCTGCGCGTACGTGCCCGGCAGCCAGCCGGCGTACTCGCACGCCCACAGCATGACGGAGAGCGCCGCGAAGACGCTCGCCGCGAGATAGAACGGGCGGAATCCGAGGTTCCACAGCGCCCAGCCGCGCGGCGGGACCGCGACGGGCTCTTCGACCTGTATCACGCTCGGCGCCTGGAGAGTGGGGATGCGCCCATTATCACGCAAGGGGGCTGGGACCACTCTCGCATGTTGTCAACGACGCGCCGGCAATCCGCGTTCCTGAAGTCGGCGGAGGGCGCTGCTGTTTCCCTCGAGTCCTCGGAGTTGCCGGCGGCGCTGGAAACCCTGCACCAAACGTCGGCGACATTGACGCAGTCTGCAAGACAAGTCCGCCTGGTCGATTGGTTCATCACGGGCGTCCTCGTGCTTTGGACGTTGGCCGGCATCGCCTTGTCGCTCAATGCGTGGGCCGTGCTCTTCGGCGTGAAGACGTAGCGCGGAATTGGGGCGTCAACTCCTTGCCGGCGTCCTCGGCAAACCTGGCAAATGACGCCAATTGAAAGCCGCGCCGAATAACCGGTACACAACCCAGAGGAACAGCAGCGGGAGGACGAGGGTCTGGAGGATGAAGATCGCCATCAGGCTGACCACATGATGGACGGCGTCTTCGATCTTTACCTTCAATTCATGCAGCAGCGTTCCCGCCCTGGCGATCCTCGATGGGGACTGCGCGACCTCGTCGGCGGCGACCGAAAGCGATTGGGAGGTCGAACTCACCTTTGATTCCGCCGAATTGTATTCGCCTGCCATGACGGCGTTAAAAGCGGCTTCGCTCGCGAGCGCGGCGATCGGCACGGCGAACCGCACGAACATCAGCATGACGACCAGCGTTGTCATCCACCGGGGGCAATCGCCCCTCAGGAAAAGCCATGTCGCCCACGCGAGCAGCACGGCCGTAACGCCGGCGTTCACGAGGAAAAGCCCGCCGATGGAAATGAGCAGCTTTTGCGCAGCGAGCGATATGCAGGCGGCCAGCATGAGCGTCGAGAATTGCTCGATCAATTCATCGAGCGGATCGAGCAGCTGGCCCGGACTTGCGCTTGCACCGGCGATGGCGCTTACGGAAATCGTCGTCGATTTCAGGACTGAAATCACCGCGTTCGCCGTGCGTGCGGTAGCAAACGTCACCGTCGCACGTTTAAGGCCCTGGTCGACGTAGTCCTGGCCCATCCTGTCGAGTGGACCCATCCAGGCAAGTGCGAGGATGAAAACCAGCAGTGCAACGACGGGTATGCGGCGCCAGATCGGGGAGCGGGTCAGGGCAGGGGATTCGGTCGACACGTAGCTCCTGGAGCGTCTGATCCGACGCGACTTGCGCTTACGGCGCGCTCACGGATGAGAAGAAATGCCGCCGGTTCACTGGGTGACTGGCGCCCCGAAGACGAATCGAACGTCCGACCTGCCCCTTAGGAGGGGGCTGCTCTATCCACTGAGCTACCGGGGCGCGCACCCGCATTTTAGCGGAACGCTCGCGCTCTCCCGGATGTGTCGATCCGTCACGCCTCTTGCACCGCGGCCCAGCG
>DATMJE010000376.1:0-4056 GCA_035553995.1 Usitatibacter sp.
CCGATTTCCCGCATAGCGGGATGGCGTTCCGCCAGGCAGGAAATGGGGTCCGTCCCGATTTCGGGTCAGCCTTCGACGACGGGCTGGGCGGCGTCGCGGGGCAGGTCGGTCGGGTGATTGAGGTAGCAGACGTGGGAGCGGCCGTCGGCGTGGGCCTGGACCTTGGCCGCGTACATGGCCTTGTCGGCGTCGGAGACGACACCGGAGGCGCCGCTGCCGAAGCGGTATTCCGCGACGCCGATCGAGACCGAAAGATGCAGCTCGAGCCCGGGGGCGATCTCGCACGGGCTCGTGTTGAGGGCATGGACGATGCGCTCCATCACCATCTCCAGCATGTTGGTGCGGTGCAGCCCCACGATGAACTCGTCGCCGCCCCAGCGCGCCACCCAGTCGCCGCGGCGCGTGTTGAGCTGCAGCAGCGTCGCGAGGTGCGCGATGCAGGCGTCGCCCGCGCTGTGGCCATAGCGGTCGTTAATGACCTTGAACGCGTTGACGTCGAAGAAGGCGAGCTGGAACGACAGCAGGTCCCGCTCGGCGCGCGCGATCTCCTCGGCGAGGCGCTTTTCACCGGCGCGGCGGTTGTAGACCCCGGTGAGGTCGTCCGTATCCGAGACGCGCTCGAGACGGTTGATGGTCTCGTGCAGCTGCGTGAGGGTGTATTGCGTGCCTTCCATGAGGCGTCCGGCACGATCGGGAAATTCGGTCGGCAGGTCCGGCAGCCTGCGATGGTCGATGTAGTCGCGCAGCGCGTCGGCGGTGAGCTCGATCGGCGTGAGCAGCTCGCGCAGCAGCCACAGGGAACCCAGGAACCCCACGAAGCACGCGAGCACGAGGGCCGCCACGATGGGATAAAGCTGGTTAACGTCCTTGCGCGCGAGCAGCAGGTAGATCACGAACATCGCCAGCGGCCCGAGCCCGCCGATGAGCGCCGCGAGCGCGAACTTGCCGACATAGCTGTCGCGCAACGGCCCGAACGACGCGAGCCGCCGGTAGACCACCATGCGCTCGATCACCCTGCTTCCCGCGGGAACCTTGCTCACCATGGGCTTCCGTATAGCGGAAAATCGCGCCGCTGGCTAGGGACACGGCTCAGCCGATCGGATTGCGCATCGTGCCGATGCCCTCGATCTCGGTCTCCATCAGGTCGCCCGGCTTCATGAACTCGGGCGGATTGCGGGCAAAGCCCACGCCCTCGGGCGTGCCCGTCGCGATGATGTCGCCGGCCTCGAGCGTCATGCCCGCGGAGAGCTCGGCGATGATGCGCGGCAGCTTGAAGTACAGGAACTTCGTGTTCGAGTCCTGCTTCGCGGTGCCATTCACGCGGCAGGTCACCCGGACGTTGTCCGGATCGATGCTGTCGGCGGTGACGATCCACGGGCCCATGGGGCAGCTTCCGTCCATGCTCTTGCCCTTGTGCCACTGCCCGCCGTGGCGGCGCTGGATGTCGCGCCAGGAGACGTCGTTGATCACCGTATAGCCCCAGATGTGCTTCATCGCGTCGGCTTCGGCGATGTTGATGCCCGGCGTGCCGATGACCACACCCAGCTCCACTTCCCAGTCGAGCGACGTGGACACGTTCGCGTGGAACGGCACGTTGTCGTAGGGGCCGGTCACGGCCGTCGCCGCCTTCGAGAAGAACACGGGCCACTTGGGCAGCTCGCGGTTGTCCTGCAGCTTCTTCGCACCCTCCTCGAAGTGCTCGAGGTAGTTCCAGCCCACGCAGAACACGTTCTTCGCCGGCCGCGGGATCGGCGCGTGCAGCTTCACGTTCGCGAGATCGAGTGTCGCCACGCCGGGCTTCTTCTCGAGCGCGCGCAGCTTCTCCAGCGTCGCCGCGCCGCCCCGGATGATGCCGAGCATGGTGCTGGTGTCGTCGGAGGCGCCGAGCGCGGCGGGAATGTCGACGATGCGCTTGTCGTCGAGGACCAGGCCCGGCCGCGGTGCGCCCGAGGGCAGGGGAGAGAACGTCGCAAGCTTCATGGAATTCCTCTGTTGTTATCGAAGGTGGTACAGCGGATGTGTTTGCGCCGGGGACCAGCGCGGCGCGAAGAAGCGGGCCACGGCGGCTTGGTCCACCTCATCGATCGCGGGCGGGCGCCAATGCGGGCGGTTGTCCTTGTCGACGATGAGCGCGCGGATGCCCTCGACGAAATCGCCCTGCTCGAAGCAGGTGTAGATGAGGCCGAGCTCCATGCGGAAGCAGTCCGCGAGGCCCATCGTGGCACCCCGCTGCAGCTGCTCGAGCGTGACCTTCAGCATCGTGGGCGAGCGCTTCGCGAGCGCTTCGAGCGTGCGCTGCGCCCACTCGCGGTGCTCACCGGCCTCGCTCGCGAGGGACGCCATGATCGCCTCGACCGTCGGCGCGCCGAAATGGCGGTCGATCGCCGGCCGCAGGGCGGCGAGCTCTGCCGGCGGCAGCGAGCCACGCTCGTCGCGCGACGCGAGCGCCTTCACCGCAGCGCGCGGATCTTTCGAAGCGGCAGCCTCGGCCATCCACTCGTCCACGCGCGCCATCGAGCCGGGCGAAAGATAGATGTCCGCGAGCCCGCAATACAGGGCATCGGCGGCGCGCATCGTCGGACCGGCAAGGCCGAGGTAAATGCCCAGCTTGCCCGGCACGCGCGACAGGAAATAGCTGCCGCCCACGTCGGGGAAGAGGCCGATGGTGGTTTCCGGCATGGCCATGCGCGTGCGGTCGCCCACGATGCGCAGCGCGGCTCCCTGCGAGATGCCCATGCCGCCGCCCATGACGATGCCGTCGACGAGTGCCACGACGGGCTTGGGGTACCGGTGGATGCGATGGTCGAGCGCGTATTCGCGGATGAAGAAGTCGTGATAGCCCTCGGTGCCCGCGCGGAAGCTGTCGTGCAGCATGCGGATGTCGCCGCCCGCGCAGAAAGCCTTCTCGCCAGCGCCGCGGAGGACCACGACGCGCACGGCGTCATCACGCTCCCAGGCATCGAGGAGGCGAGGCATTTCCTCGATCATGCCGAACGAAAGCGCGTTCAACGCGCCGGGACGGTTCAGCGTGATCGTGGCAACACCGGCGCGCACGTCCGCCAGCAGCTCGCCCGCCCGTGCCTCGCTCACGACCGCCGCGCCGCCACCGCTCAATCGTTCTTCCATTCGGGCTTGCGCTTCTGCAGGAAGGCGTTCACGCCCTCGGCCTGGTCGCCGTGGTCGAAGAGATCCATGAAGCGCTCGCGCTCGAGGGCCAGGCCCGCGCGCCGCGGAATGCCGTCGCGCGAATTGTGGATGAGGCCCTTGCAATACTCGACCGCGCGCGGCGAAAGCGTCGCCACACGCTCTGCCAGCGCCGTCGCAACCTTGAGCGACTCGCCACGCGGGACCACCTCCTGCACGAGGCCGATGCGCAACGCCGTGGCGGCATCGACACGCTCGTTGGTGAGGATCATCCGCTTGGCCCAACCTTCGCCCACGAGCCACGGCAGGTTCTGCGTGCCGCTTCCCGCGGGGAGCAGGCCCACGGCGGGCTCGGGCAGCGCCATCTGCGCATGCTCCTCGGCGATGCGGATGTCGCAGGAGAGCGTGCACTCGAGGCCGCCGCCCATGGCATAGCCGTTGATCGCCGCGATGGTCACGAAGCGCGCGTTCATCAGCGCCTCGAAGGCGGCGCCGAAGGATGCGATGAAGTGGCGCGCCAGTGCCTTGTCCGCGCTGAACGACTTGAGGTCCGCGCCGGCGGAGAAGAACTTCTCGCCCGTGCCGGAGATCACGGCCGCGTAGATGCTGCGGTCCGCATTCAGCGACCCGACCAGCTGCTCGAACGCGCGCAGGCCATCCGGCGTCCAGGTATTCGCCGGCGGATTGTCGATCGTGACGAAGGCCGTGTGGCCGGCGATGCGATGGTTGATCAATGTGTTCTTCCGATCACGCCTTCATGTACTGCAGGATCACGCTGGAGAAGTCCTGCGTGCCGTGGCCGTCGAGCGAGTGCTTCTGGTAGATCTGCTGCGCGAGCGCGCCGAGCATCACGGGCTGGCGCGCGGCCTTCGCAGCCTCGGTGACGAGCGTGAGGTCCTTCAGCATGAGGTC